>CAZCIX010000001.1:0-40588 GCA_964498835.1 uncultured Burkholderiaceae bacterium
AATGGGCATGCCGATGCCATTCGCGCATATGGTGAATTATTAACAGCAGCGAGAGCAGCAGGACGAATATCAGACACCGATTTGCTGACATTACTGCGCGCTGAGACCGGATATGGCACCCCTGGCCTCTATGGCGCTTTGCGCTATGGGCGTGTCGATGCTGTCCTTGCATATTGCCAAGTAGTCAGAGAAATTGCTCCTCAGCTCGATCAAGATCAAAAAAATCTGCTATTAGCTACGCTAAGAAATAGCCACCGTCACGAGGTTTTTTTTGGTGTTCGAAATTATTATTTTTACAACAAATTAAAGGAGGAAAATCCTGAGTTTTATCGTCAATTTAAAGCAACAAAACAAGCATTGAAAGCGCCTGTAAATAATTCTGTGTAAGTACTTATTTAAGCCTAAAAACGGCGATTGCCTCCGGAATTTTCTTGTAACGTCTTGGTTCCTGTCAGACGATCACCTCCAACGGTAACTATGAAACCGGACAGATTGCGTGTTACAAAAGCGGACAGATTAAAAACACGCGACACACAACACAATTTTTGTTGGCAAGAACAAATAAATTGTGTATAATTCTTTTCCTTCAAGTGAGGTGACATTCACTGAAGTGTTTTGTTGACTAAGCAGCGTAGTTGGGTGCTTAGCTCAGTTGGTAGAGCGGCGCCCTTACAAGGCGTAGGTCGGGAGTTCGAGCCTCTCAGCACCCACCATCAGCAAAACGTTGTTTCAAATTAGGAGTGGTAGTTCAGTTGGTTAGAATACCGGCCTGTCACGTCGGGGGTCGCGGGTTCGAGTCCCGTCCGCTCCGCCAGCATTTAAAAAAGACGAACTTAGGTTCGTCTTTTTCATTTTCCGATTCAAACTTCTTCGGGTAATCTTTCGCAAAAAGTACTTCTTTTACTTACTCCCCGATCCCCCGCTCTTCCTTCCTCAAAAACATAGGCGTCACCCACAACCCAAGTTCATACAACAGGCACATCGGTATCGCCAGCGCGAATTGGCTGATGATGTCGGGTGGTGTGACGATGGCGGCGATGATGAAGGCGGCGACGATGATGTAACGGCGGGCTGACTTTAGTTGTTCGATGGTGACGATACCCATGCGGGCTAGCAGGATGACGACGATGGGGACTTCGAAGGCGGTGCCGAAGGCTAGGCACATGGTCATGACGAAATCCAGGTAGTTTTCGATATCCGGTGCGACGGTAATGGCGCTGGGAGCGGTGGTGTTGATGAAGTGGAATACGCGGCCGAATACGAAAAAATAACTAAATGCAATGCCTGCAAGAAATAATAAAGAGGAAGAAATCACTAAGGGCAGGATGATTTTCTTTTCGCGCAGATATAAGCCGGGCGCAATGAAGGCCCAGAGTTGGTACAACACCCAGGGCAAGGCTAGAACGAATGCAACTAGCAAAGTGAGCTTCATGGGGACTAAAAATGGTGCCAGGACGCCGGTTGCGATCATTTTTGCGCCGGCTGGCAGGGAGGCGAGCATCGGTTGCGCCAGGAAGTCGTAAATCCTTGCGGGGCCAGGCCAGCAGAGCAAGATAGCACACATCAAAATGACGCCCAAAGCAGATTTGAGCAGGCGATTGCGTAATTCGATTAAATGGGAAATGAAATGTTCTTTTCCTTCAATTTTGTCTGTTTCGCCGGTTTGCTGCTTAGTCATTGGAAGAAGGAAGAAGTAGTTTTCATGCCGGGACGATATCTGGCTACCCGTGCTGCGGCAGAGATAACGTGCGTTTTGCAACCTTGTTGTTGCTTGTACCAAGCGGGGATGGCGGAGCTGCGGTGTAGTTTTCTTCTACGGAAGCTTTGCACTTTGCGGGCATGCTGCTCAGCATAGTGCTCTTGCATCAACTCCATCGGGGAAGCTAAGGGTAGGTCAGTATTGACACCACTATCCTTAACAGCGCTGGTGGCAGCGGCGATATCCCGTTTGATCGACTCGCTTGTTTCGTGCATGTTTTGCTGGATTTGGCGTAATTCATCTAACGCCATTTCCTGACTGACTTCTGACTTGACCTGCGCCAGGTAACGCTGCGCGCGGCCGTATAAAGTACCAGCCATGCGGGCGACTTTGGGTAATCTTTCAGGGCCAATGACGATGAGCGCCACAACACCGATTAAGGCAAGTTTGGTGAGACCAAGATCAATCATATTGATAGAAACTTATTGATGCCCAGTCGTGTTTTTTTCTTTGGCTTCGACGTCAATCGTGTTGTTACTTGTGTGTGTCTGATCGGCGAGGTGTTGTGGCTTGTCATTTTGCGCAGGCGTGGTGGATTTTTCTTCTTCGCCCTTAAGGCCGTCTTTAAAACCTTTGACCGCTTTGCCAAGGTCGGTGCCAATATTGCCGAGCTTCTTGGTGCCGAACACCAACATCACGATGATTAATACGATCAACCAGTGCCAGATACTGAAGGTACCCATGTTTTTCTCCTTGAATTAGTTTGATCCGCCCACCCGCCATGGATGCGGGCCGCCTATCAGGTGGATGTGAAAGTGATGAACTTCCTGGCCACCATCTGGGCCGGTATTAATGATGGTTTTATAACCACCTTTGACTGGTAAACCATGTTCATCCAGCATTAAACCGCAACCGTGTTCTATCGCCAGTTTTGGTACCAACGTGAGCATCCTGCCTAGCAATGCTGCATGTTGCTCATCACAATCAGACAGGCTGGCTATATGTTGTTTGGGGATGAGCAACAAATGGACGGGCGCCGCCGGGCGGATGTCTTTGAAAACGAGCACTTGTTCGTCCTCATATACCGAATCCGATGGGATTTTTTTGGCGGCAATTTTACAAAAAATGCAGTTTTCCACGGCGGCTCCGGTTTTGTGTTGTTAACGTTTGTATTTAATTTCTGGATTCTTCCGCATCGCGCAACACATCTTTGCGTGCGGCTTTTTCTTCTAGACCTGAGATGCCTTCACGCCGTGCCAATTCCTGCAACACGTCTTGCGGTGTCAAGTCAAATTGCGCCAGCATGATCATGGAGTGAAACCATAAATCCGCGCATTCATACAACACTTTAGACGACTCGCCGCTATGCCGCGCATCTTTGGCGGCCATCACAGTTTCGGTGGCTTCTTCACCTATCTTTTTGAGGATGGCGTCGTCGCCTTTGGCAAACAGGCGTGAGACATAGGATTTGTCAGGATCGCCACCATTGGCGAGTTTGCGCGTTTCAATGATAGCGGCTAGGCGATTAAGCGTTTCACTCATGTTGATGTTGTTTGTTTATTCTGCTTATTTATAAATATTTTCTGGGTCTTTTAATACGGGATCGACTGTTTCCCATTCACCGTCGTGCGCATCGCCCTCAAACTTTTGGAAAAAGCAATGATGCCGTCCAGTGTGACAGGCAATGCCACCGACTTGTTCTATTTTTAACAATATGACGTCGGCGTCACAATCAAGGCGAATTTCGCGTACTTTTTGGATATGGCCGGATTCTTCGCCTTTGTGCCATAGCTTTTTACGTGAACGGCTCCAGTACACGGCTTCACCCAGTTCGACTGTTTTGGCCAACGCATCTCTATTCATCCAAGCGAACATCAGCACGGTATTGGTGCCAACTTCTTGTGCAATGACTGGCACTAAACCGTGCTCGTCCCATTTGATTTTATTGCGCCATTGGGTACTCATGCCAACCTCATTGGAATGCCTTGTTGGGCCATGAATTGTTTCGCTTCCTGCACTGTATGTTGGCCATAATGAAAAATACTGGCTGCCAGCACGGCATCTGCTTTGCCGATTTTTATGCCATCCGCCAAATCCTGCAAACTGCCCACACCGCCAGAAGCAATGACCGGGATGCCGACGGCATCGGATACTGCACGGGTTAATTCCAGATTAAAGCCTATTTTGGTGCCGTCTCTATCCATGCTGGTTAAAAGGATTTCTCCCGCACCCAGTTTTTCCATTTTTTGTGCCCAAGCGACTGCATCTAATCCGGTGGCATTGCGACCACCGTGGGTGAAGACTTCCCATTTGCCAGATGCGGTTTCTTTGGCATCAATTGCTACTACGATGCATTGAGAGCCGTAGGTTTGTGCAGCGTCAAACACCAATTGCGGATTCACTACAGCCGACGTGTTAATGCTGACTTTGTCTGCGCCCGCATTGAGCAAGCGACGCACATCCGATACCACGCGCACACCACCGCCAACAGTTAAGGGGATAAACACTTGCGAGGCCACCGCTTCAATAATCGGCAAAATCAAATCGCGTTCATCGCTGGACGCTGTGATGTCGAGAAAGGTAATTTCATCCGCACCCTGCTCGTCATAACGACGTGCGATTTCAACCGGGTCACCGGCATCGCGTAGGGCGAAAAAGTTCACCCCTTTGACGACTCGCCCAGCTGTGACATCCAGACAGGGAATGATTCTTTTTGCCAGCATAAGAATAGTAAAAAATTATTAAAATTTAACTGAAATTGCCCATTAACCTCCGTCGTTCCCGCGGGTTTAGGCGGGAATCCAGTGTCTTTTTCTATTTACTGCTAAAAGTCACTGGGTCCCCGACTAAAGCACTCGGGGACGACGGGGGACTTAATTAAGTCTATAGAAAATTTTGGTTAAGAGTTTGTCAACGCATCAGCCCGTAACTGCGCCGACTGTAAATCCAACGTACCTTCATAAATCGAACGCCCGCAAATCACGCCTTCTATGCCGTTGTCTTGAACCGCACATAGCGCTTCGACATCTTTTAATTGATGTACGCCACCAGAGGCGATCACAGGGATTTTGATGGCTTGTGCCAATTTGACCGTCGCTTCCAGATTAACGCCACCCATCATGCCATCGCGGCCGATGTCAGTGTAGACAATCGACTCAACACCATAGCCTTCAAATTTTTGCGCTAAATCGATCACATCATGGCCGGATAATTTGCTCCAGCCATCAGTCGCCACTTTGCCGTCTTTGGCATCCAAGCCAACAATGATTTGGCCAGGGAAGGCACAGCAGGCATCTTGTAAAAAGCCAGGGTTCTTCACCGCCGCTGTACCGATGATGATGTAGGAAAGACCATCATCCAAATAACGCTCTATCGTATCTAAATCGCGAATGCCACCACCTAATTGCACTGGAATTTCTGGAATATCGTTCTCGATTGCAAAATCCTGCACGACTTTCAGGATGGCACGCACGGCGTTTTCATTTTGAGGTTTACCGGCAAAAGCGCCATTCAAATCCACCAGATGCAAACGGCGCGCACCTTGTTTTAACCAGTGCAATGCCATGTCGGCAGGGTTTTCGGAAAATACCGTCACTTGGTTCATATCACCTTGTTTCAAACGAACGCAGTGACCATCTTTCAAATCAATAGCAGGAATGAGCAACATGGCTGAGAAAGTCGTAGAAAGTTGTAAAAAGTAGTGGTTAATAACAAATTAATAAAAAAACAAACATGAAAGCGTGTTTAAACGTGTTTCACGGATTCCAACGAGTGAAATTTTTGTAGAGTTGCAAGCCCGCAGCAGCACTTTTTTCTGGATGAAACTGCGTGGCAAAAATATTGCCTTTCGCCACAGCACAGGTAAATAACGCACCGTAATGCGTTTGTCCCGCTATATCGGCAACATGATCGGGTACCGCATAATAGCTATGCACAAAATAAAAATAACTATCGTTGGCAATGCCATCCCATAAAGGATGCGATGTGGTTTGTTGCACCCGATTCCAGCCCATTTGCGGTACTTTGTAGCGAGTGCCATCTTCCTGTAATTGATCCGCTAACTGGAATTTTTTTACCTTACCGGGCAACAATCCCAAACCGGGCGTATCACCTTCTTCGCTCCAGTCAAACAACATTTGCTCGCCTACGCACACGCCTAACAAGGGCTTGCTTTGTACTGCTGTCAGCAAGGCTTCTTGCAAACCGGATTCACGCAAGCTGCGCATGCAATCGGGCATCGCGCCTTGTCCAGGCAACACCAGTCGATCGGCGTTTTGTAAATCGGTGACCGAGTTAGAAATTTTGACTTCCGCATCAGGCGCGACAAAGCGCAAAGCTTGCGCTACTGAGCGCAAATTGCCCATGCCGTAGTCAATAACAATAATTTTATTCATGGTGAATCATGGTGATAATGTGCAAACTTATAAAGTTACAAACTTACAAGCTGCCTTTAGTCGAAGGAACGATCCCAGCTGAGCGCGGATCCAATTCAATCGCCATGCGCAGTGCGCGGCCAAAAGCTTTGAAGACGGTTTCGCATTGGTGATGGGCATTTTCTCCACGCAAATTATCGATGTGCAATGAAACTAGAGCGTGATTGACGAATCCTTGGAAAAACTCATGCACCAAATCCACATCAAATGCACCGATCATGCCGCGTTTGAATGGCACGTGGAATTCCAATCCTGGACGACCTGAAAAATCAACCACCACGCGCGACAACGCCTCATCCAGCGGTACGTAAGCATGGCCGTAGCGGCGGATGCCTTTTTTGTCCTGCATGGCAAGCGCAAAAGCCTGACCCAGCGTGATGCCGATATCTTCAACCGTATGATGCGCATCAATGTGCAAATCGCCTTGGGCTGAAATGTCCAGATCAATCAAACCATGACGCGCAATTTGATCCAGCATGTGATCCAGAAACGGCACGCCGGTATTCAGCTTTTGCTGACCCGTGCCATCCAGGTTGATGGCAACCTGGATTTGCGTTTCGTTGGTATTGCGGCTGACGGTGGCCGTTCTTTGAGTGGACATAGCGATACGTTCGAAGAGAAATAGAAATTAAATAGAATGATGGAGATTGCAACAAACCGAGCATTTTACCTATATTTTGGTACAAAATTTTACAGATCGCCAATTGCCTTAGGGATTGGGTTGGGGATTGCGTTTGGTATCGTGTTCAATATTGTTTTTAATGCGTGCAGAAATAATGCGTTTTCTTCCGCCGTGCTGACAGTGACACGCAGACAATTCTGCAATAAGGCATGCATTTTGCTGACGTTTTTAATCAGAATTTTGCGCTCCAACAAACGAGCGTGAATCAACTCGGCATCCAGTAGACGGATTAATAAAAAGTTCGCAGCGGATGGAAAAACTTCTATCCCTGGCAATGCACCTAATGCCGCCGATAAACTCGCACGTTCTGCACGTAATTGCGCTGCTTGGGCGTCGAATACAGCGATATGCTCCAACGCAAATTCCGCCGTGGTTTGGGTCAGGATATTGATGTTGTAAGGTGGACGCACTTTTTCAAATTCCGCCAGCAAAGCAGGATGCGCTGCCATGTAACCGAGTCGAATGCCGGCCAACCCCAATTTGGAAACCGTGCGCATGACTAAAACGTTATCAAACTCCGCTAAACGCGGCATAAAACTGGTTTGGGCAAACGGTTGATACGCTTCATCAATCACCACCATGCCAATACCGCTTTGCGCTTGAATAATCTCCAACATCGCTTGTTCGTCGAATAAATTGCCGGTGGGATTATTCGGATAAGCCAAGTACACGATAGCTGGCCTGTGCTCTGCAATTGCGGTCAGCATGGCAGCTTTATCCAGCGCGAAATCCGCTTGCAACGGCACGCCGATGAATTCCATGCCAGCGAATTGCGCCGACATCGCATACATCACAAAACCCGGCACGGGTGCCAATACCTTGGCCCCTGGTTGCGCGCAGGCGATGGAAATCATGGCGATTAACTCATCCGAACCATTACCCAACACAACATCAAAACCAGCTGGCACGCCTAATTTGTCACATAACGCCGCTTTGAGTGCGTGATAAGACGGCACCGGATAACGATTAAGTGCAACCTGCGCCAGTCGTTGGCTTAATTCTTGACGTAATGAGAGTGGTAGCTCGTAGGGATTTTCCATTGCATCAAGTTTGACCAAGCCGCTGGCGTCGGGTACGTGATAAGCATGGAGGGCACGGATATCGGGGCGAATAATGTGGGTGATGGAGGGCATAAAAATAAGTTTTGATAAATTCTAAAAAGATTAAACCGAAATTATCCACTACCAGTCGTCCTCGAGCGCTCTAGTCCGAGACCCAGTGGCTTTTGGTAGTAAACAACGAAAGACGCTGGGTTCCCGCCTAAACCCGCGGGAACGACGATGAATATCCAAGTTAAATAAAATTAAATTCTTTGATGAAATTCCGCGCTGCGCAGATAATGCGACACTTCTTGTGCCATTCTAAAATACTTTATGCATCTCGACTCTTCCCCCATCGCAGCGATCGCGACAGCCCCCGGACGGGGTGGCATTGGCGTAGTTCGTATTTCCGGCAAACAGTTAGCGCCACTTCTTCCCTTGTTATTAGGAGAAACCCATACCGTAGACTCCCTGCCCGCACGTCATGCCACGTATTTGCCGTTTAAAGGAGCAGATGGCAGCGTGATTGATCAAGGACTGGCAATTTATTTCCAAGCACCGCATTCGTATACCGGTGAAGACGTGCTGGAATTGCAAGGTCACGGCGGCCCGATCGTGTTACAGATGTTGCTGGCGCGCTGCCTGGAAGTTGGTCAAAACATGGGTTTGGGTTTACGTTTGGCGGAACCGGGTGAATTTACCCGCCGTGCTTTTCTAAATAACAAACTCGACCTGGCGCAAGCGGAGGCAGTGGCGGATTTGATTGATGCGTCCACGCAAGCAGCGGCAAAATCGGCATCGCAATCTTTGGCTGGTGCGTTTTCAAAAACCATCCACGTGTTAGTCGAACAAGTCACGCATTTGCGCATGTTGGTGGAGGCAACGCTGGATTTCCCTGAGGAAGAAATTGATTTCTTGGAAAAATCTAATGCACGCAGTCAATTAAAAGAAATTCAACAGGCTTTGAGAAACGTCTTCGCCCAAGCCGCGCAAGGCGCTTTGCTGCGCGAAGGCTTGAATGTAGTGTTGGTTGGACAGCCTAATGTGGGCAAATCTTCTCTACTCAATGCTCTGGCAGGATCCGATGTAGCAATTGTCACACCCATCGCTGGCACTACACGCGACAAAATCACCGAAACCATACAAATAGAAGGCATACCACTCAATATCATCGATACCGCCGGGATTCGTTCTTTTGATAGCGACGTAGTAGATGACATTGATGTTGTTGAGCAAATCGGGATACAACGCACCTGGGCGGAAGTCGAAAAAGCCGATGTGATCCTGCATTTATTAGACGCAGATTTAGGCCCATCCCAAGCTGACGAAGCCATCATTGCACGCTTTCCGGAACGCATACCGGTACTACGTGTTTGGAACAAAATAGATTTGTCCGGTCACAAACCCAGTGCCGAAGTGATACAGGACGTCACGCACATCTATCTTTCCGCCAGCCAGCAAATCGGCATCGGCTTACTACGCAGCGCATTGCTACGCATCGCCGGTTGGCAACAAACCGGCGAATCGCTGTACCTCGCCCGCGAACGCCACCTAATCGCCCTCAAAGCCGCCCGCGACCACCTCGACCAAGCCGCACAACACGCCGCGCAAAGCGACCAAGCGTTGGATTTGTTTGCAGAAGAGTTGCGTTTAACCCAGGAGCACTTAAGCAGCATTACTGGTGAGTTTTCTTCTGATGATTTGTTGGGGGTAATTTTTAGTCGGTTTTGTATTGGGAAGTAAATTGCTCAAATCCGAAAACTCAATGCCCAATCTCCACACTCACCCTAGCCTTCGGCCTGGTCATCCACACCACGATCACCAACGCAAAGAATGAACAAGCGGAGTACAAAAAGAACTCATTGGTTGCCAACATGTAGCTCTGTGCATTGATGGTGCGTTCTACTACGCCATACGCTTGTTCTAGCGACAAACCACCGGCTTGCAGGGTTTCTAAATAGCTACGTGAAATGCTGGAAAAGGGCGTCACGTTTTCCATCAAGCGGGCGTGGTGTGCGGATGCCAGATGTTCCCATAACGTCACGCTGATGGCGGTGCCCATGGCGGCGCCTAAGGTGCGTAAAAAGTTGGATAAGCCCGACGCAGCAGCCATGTGGTCTGGCGTGATGTTGGAGAGCATCAGGGTTTGAATCGGAATAAAAAAGCAGGCCATGCCTATACCTTGTACCAGACGAGGGCTAATGATGTTCCAGAAACCGACATCTAGCGACATAAAGCTATTCCACACCGACACACCACCCATGACCAAAAAGGCAAAAGTGGCTAAAACGCGTAGATTGAGCTTGGCGACATTTTTACCAATAATTGGCGACAAGATGAGAGTAAAAATCCCAATCGGCGCCATCGCCATACCAGCTTGCGCGGCGGTGTAGCCCATCACTGTTTGTAGCCATAACGGAAAAACGACGACCGAGCCAAAATAGGTCATAAAGCCGACGGAAAGCAAGATCACGCCGTAGCGGAAATTTAAATCCTTGAACAAAGATAAATCCACGATGGGATGTTTGGCCGTCAAGGTCCAGGCGATAAAAAAGGTCAGTGCCACAACAGCAATTACAGCGAGAGAAACGATAAAGGAGGAAGCGAACCAGTCGTAGTCCTTGCCAATTTCCAACATCAATTGCAAACAACCAATCCCCACGACCATGAGGCCTAAGCCGACCCAGTCGAGTGAGACTTTTTGAGTGGCAGAATCCCGCCCACGCATTAACATGCTGATGGTAGCAGCGCCAAATAAGCCAATCGGAATATTGATTAAGAAAATCCACGACCAGTGGTAGTTATCGCTGATATAGCCGCCCAACAAAGGTCCACAAATCGGCGCCAAAATCACCGTCATCGCCCATAGCCCCATGGCAGCGCCTCGCTTTTCTGGCGGAAAATTACGCACCATCAGGGTTTGTGAAAGCGGCACCATCGGGCCAGATACCAATCCTTGTAGCAAACGAAATCCCACCAACATAGGCAAGTTGGTAGAAAAAGCCGCCAGCGTGGACATCAAGGTAAATGCCAACACAGACATAACGAACAATTTGACCTCACCCAAGCGCCGCGCCAACCAACCCGTTAATGGCACCGAGATCGCCGCCGCCACGGAATAAGCACTGATAATCCAAGTGCCCTGGCTGGTTGACACACCCAGCGCACCAGCAATAGTAGGAATGGACACGTTAGCGATCGTAATGTCGAGAATCTCCATAAAAGTCGACATAGATGCAGCGATTGCCAGCCAAATCAGCATTGGCCCTTTGAGTGGTGGCAAGGCGCCGACGGACGTATTGATTGCTGCAGTAGAAGCGGCAGAAGTGGAAGTCGACATGCTTAGCTCTTGTAAATGATCAAATTACTTTAAATATTCCAGCACCGTCGTTCCCAGTACCGTAACCCTCAGCACCGTCGTCCCCGAGTGTCTTAGTCGGGGACCCAGCGTCTTTTATGAGCAAACAACGAAAGCCACTGGGTTCCCGCCTACCCCTGCGGGAACGACGGGAGGTTTGGTTTATTTACTTTAAATTCGCCGCAATCAAGGCATCAATTTTTGCTTGCGCTTTGCTATTGAAGGTGGCCAATGGATCTGTGTACACACTTAAAGTTGGCGCTAATTTTTGTTGGTTGTTGGCGGATGTTGATACTTGTTTATGCAAATTCACCTCAACATGCATCGACAAACCAATCCGCAATGGATGCGCTGCTAGTTGTTTGGCATCTAAAGCAATCCTTACTGGCACGCGCTGCACGACTTTGATCCAGTTACCGGTAGCATTTTGTGCGGGCAACAAGGCAAACGCTGCGCCTGTTCCTGCCGCAAAGCCGACGACTTTGCCGCTATATTCCACCTGGCTACCGTACAAATCGGCGGTGAGTGTGACAGGTTGGCCGATCTGCATTTTGCGCAATTGTCCTTCTTTAAAATTGGCATCTACCCACAATTGATCAGGCGCCACAATTGCCATTGCTGGCGTACCTGCATTCACGCGTTGCCCGACTTGCGCGTTGCGTTTGACTACCTGCCCGCCAATCGGTGCATACAAGGTCGTACGTTCTTGCGCCAGCAAAGCTTCGCGCACGCGCGCTGCCGCGCCTTGCACATTTGGATGCTGCGCCACGCTTGTACCCCGTGTGAGCGCCTGGTTGGCTGTGAGCTGTTCCTGCGCAACCGCTACTGCTGCTTTCGCTGCGACAACGGTACTTTGCGCATGCCGAATTTCTTCCTCAGCAATCGCCCCCGTTCCCGCCAAACGTTGGCGTTGTACCAAGTCATCTTGCGCGCGTTTTAACTCTGTCTGGCGTACAGTCAGATTGGCATTACCCTGCAAGGTCGAGGCATAAAGGGTACGCACTTGACGCACAGTCTGTGCCAACGCCGCTTCAGCTTGTGCCAATGCGACGTTGACGTCCCCGGTATCCAAACGCATCAGCACTTGTCCTGGCTTCACCACGTCGGTGTCATCAGCGTAAATTTGCGTCACAGTGCCAGCAATTTGCGGCGTGATTTGCACCACATTGCCTTGCACGTATGCATCATCTGTTTCTTCTACATAACGAGCAAACAAGGCCCAATCCAGCCACCATCCCAAGCCGATCAGCGCAAAAATCGTCGCAATCACACGCAAAATCTTTTGACGTTTGCTGGTTTCTGGTTTTGCCATTGCGGTCGTTGTGTCACTCATGATTTCCCTGTGAATTTAAATCAAGCATTAGCCGTCATGCGACGCAAAAAATCTTTAAATTGCGCCAACTCTGTTTCTGTAAAGTCACGCAAATGATGATTCAACACATCCACCGCAACTTGCATCATCTGATCCGCCAACTCTTTACCCTTATCTGTCAACAACACTTTGACTATCCGTCGGTCTTCACTACTACGGACGCGTTCCAAAAAACCTTTTCCTTCCAAGCGATCCAACATACGCGTCATCGCCCCCGCATCCGTCATCATCTCCCGCGCCAAATCCGCAGCGGTATCTGCATGCCCGTGCAAGAGCCGCAAAAAAATTCCAAACTGTGCATGCGTCATATCAAACGCCGCCAAAGCACGATCAATGCTTAGCGTCAATTGACAACCAGCCCTCTTAAGTAAAAAACCAATGCTTTCTTCGGGGGTGTAGTTTTGGAGGGTGTAGTGCAGAAGCATAAAAAATAGTGAAAATAGGGAGCGGTCACATTAATTGACTAGACATTATATGCCTAGGCAATTAATTTTACAAATGACCAGTATTGGAGAGCAAGGTAATACGAAAAAACTTAAAACCGTCGTCCCCGACTGCTTTAGTCGGGGACCTAGTGGCCTTTAGTCGTAAACAGAGAAAAACACTGGGTTCCCACCTAAACCCTCGGGAACAACGAAGGTTAATCGACAATCTCGGTTGAAATATCTAAATTTCGACCTGAGTGCCTAATTCAATGACCCGATTAGACGGAATATGATAATAGTCAGCCGCACCACGCGCATTACGTGACATCGCAACGAACAAATGTTCCCGCCACGGCGCCATACCGGCATCTGGTGTGGCAATTAATGTTTGGCGTGCAATGAAGAATGAGGTCGTCATCATCTCAAACTCCAATCCGGCCTCGTTAGATTGCGTTAATACTTGTGGAATGTGTGGCTCGTCTTTGAAGCCATAATGCAAGTTCATCTGATAACAATTATGGCCAAGATCCTGGATACGTATCCTTTCTGCAGCAGGTACCCAGGGCACTTCATGAATATAAACGGTTAAAAAAACCACACGCTCATGCAATATTTTGTTGTGCGACAAATTGTGCAGCATCGCATGAGGTACTCCGTCGCTTTCACCGCGTAAGAAAACCGCTGTACCTGGCACACGTGTCAAACTTGCACTGAATAAAGAGGTTAAAAAATCCTCAAGCGGAATAGCATGTTTCTGTAAATTTTCAAACACCAATTCACGACCACGCTTCCAAGTCAACATGATGGTCAACAAACACATACCCAACAATAATGGGAACCAACCACCATGCAATATCTTCAAGACATTCGAAGAAAAAAGCGTGGCATCAATCATCAGAAAAAATCCAGTCGCTGCCCAGCATAAAAAAATGTTGTATCGCCAGCGGTAGCGAATAACGAAAAAAGTCAGAACAGTCGTGGCCAACATTGTTCCCGTTACGGCGATACCGTAGGCAGCAGCAAGATTTTCTGATGATGTAAAACCAATGACAGCAATTACTACAATGATCAATTGCAGCCAATTAATCAGAGGAATATAAATTTGACCAATTTGACTAGCAGAAGTGTGGATGATTTTCATCCTTGGTAAGAAACCAAGCGCAATCGCCTGCTTTGTCATCGAAAACGTACCTGAAATTGTTGCCTGTGAGGCAATCACGGTGGCAATCGTTGATAAAATGACTAAGGGATAAATACTCCAAGCACCAAGTTGCTGATAAAAGGGATTGGAGATTGCCGCCGGATTCGATAATAACAAAGCACCTTGCCCAAGGTAATTTAAAGCAAGAGCAGGAAAAGTCATACCAGCCCATGCCAAGCGTATGGGCTTTTTACCAAAATGCCCCATATCCGCATACAACGCTTCAGCACCAGTAAATGCCAACACCACGGCACCAAGGGCGATAAATGCAATAAAACGATTTTGATTTAGAAAAGACAAGGCATGCAAAGGATTGAGTGCAGTCAAAATCTCTGGCGCTTTCAGAATATTAATGACGCCCATGACAGCCAAGCTGACAAACCAAATAATCATTATCGGGCCAAACCATTTACCTATACCTTCGGTACCACGTGATTGGAGTGCATATAGAGCAACCAATACCAACACCGTTAACGGCACAACATAGGGTTTGAATGCAGGTGTTGCGACTTCTAACCCCTCAATCGCGGATAACACCGAAATTGCCGGCGTAATAATGCTATCACCATAAAAAAGAGAAGCACCAAATACACCTATTAACATTAATGGATAATGCCAACGCGATGTTTTGCTTACGGAAGACAAGGCCAATGACATTAAGGCCATGATGCCGCCCTCGCCACGATTATTGGCCCGTAAAACCAACGTGACATACTTGAGGGAAACAATAATAATCAAGCCCCACACTATTAAAGATACGATACCGAATAGGTTACTAGGATTCAGCATCAGACCATGCTCTGGAGCAAATACCGCTTTCATCGTGTACAAGGGACTAGTACCAATATCACCGTAGACAATACCAATCGCGGCAATAGTTAATGCAGCCAAACTGCTTTTGTGATTTTCTGAGGACAAGGGAACACCCATGGTTGTTATGGTGCGTCGCACAATAAAATAGCGCTTAATAAAAAGCAAGGATATTTTTAGTTGCAATAAGAATCATACTACTATTGCTCATTTACAATTGTTCTGGTGCAATGTTTTTATGCATCTCATTTCCAGCTTATGCCAATAAAATGTCCATAAAACGTTCTTCTACAGTGATCGGTTCATATCGGTTATTCTGGCGGCTTTCATTTTCGTAGCTTGTAGTAACTTCTTTTACACTCATTAAATTAATACACAGTCTCTCTATGGCAAATTACGTATACACCATGAACCGCGTGGGCAAAATTGTTGCCTCTAAGCGTCAAATCCTAAAAGATATTTCTCTCTCTTTTTTCCCTGGCGCAAAAATCGGCGTGCTAGGAATTAATGGTTCTGGTAAGTCAACTTTACTTAAAATTATGGCTGGCCTTGATAAAGAAATTCAGGGCGAAGCAATCCCCATGCCTAACTTGAATATTGGTTATTTACCACAAGAGCCGCTGCTTGATCCGACACAAACCGTGCGTCAAGCTGTGGAAAGTGGTTTGGGTGAAGTATTTGAGGCACGTACAAAGCTAGATGCAATTTATGCCGCTTATGCTGAACCAGATGCGGATTTTGATGCTTTGGCGGTTGAACAAGGACGACTGGAAGCAATTATTTCAGCTTCTGCTGGTGACAATATTGAATTACAACTAGAAATGGCCGCTGATGCATTACGCCTACCAGCGTGGGATGCCATGATCGGTGTATTGTCTGGTGGGGAAAAACGCCGCGTCGCTTTGTGCCGTTTATTGCTTTCTAAACCAGACATGTTGCTGCTGGATGAGCCAACCAACCATTTGGATGCGGAATCGGTTGATTGGTTGGAACAATTCTTATTGCGTTTCCCTGGCACCGTGGTTGCTATTACCCACGATCGCTACTTCCTGGATAATGCCGCAGAATGGATTTTGGAGTTGGATCGTGGCCATGGCATTCCATGGAAAGGCAATTACAGCTCGTGGCTAGAACAAAAAGCTAATCGATTAAAACAGGAAGAAGCAAACGAATCGTCACGCCAAAAAACAATCGCAAAAGAGTTGGAATGGGTACGTCAAAATCCAAAAGGTCGACAAGCTAAAAGCAAAGCGCGTTTGGCACGTTTTAATGAGTTGAGCGAACACGAATATCAAAAACGTAATGAAACTCAAGAAATTTTTATCCCAGTTGCAGAACGTTTAGGCAACGAAGTTATTGAGTTCAAAAATGTGTCCAAGGCATTTGGCGATCGCTTATTAATCGATCAGTTAAGTTTCAAAATTCCTGCTGGTGCTATTGTTGGCATCATCGGACCAAATGGTGCAGGGAAATCTACTCTGTTCAAAATGATCACTGGCAAAGAGCAACCGGATAGTGGAGAGGTTATTATCGGAAAAACAGCCAAAATTTCCATCGTCGATCAATCACGTGAATCATTGGAAGATAACAAAACTGTCTTTGAAGATGTCTGCGGTGGCGCGGATACCTTAACCGTTGGTCGTTTTGAAATGCCATCCCGCGCTTATCTAGGACGTTTTAATTTCAAAGGTGGCGATCAACAAAAAACTGTTGGCCAATTATCCGGTGGTGAACGTGGACGATTACATTTGGCAAAAACCTTGCTACAAGGCGGTAACGTGTTGTTACTAGATGAGCCGTCGAATGATCTAGACGTAGAAACCCTGCGTGCATTGGAAGATGCATTGCTGGAATTTGCTGGTAGCGTAATGGTCATTTCGCATGATCGTTGGTTCTTGGACAGAATCGCGACGCATATTTTGGCGTTTGAAGGCCAATCTCAAGTCACCTTCTTCGATGGAAATTACCAAGAATATGAAGCCGACAAGAAGAAGCGACTAGGTGAAGAAGGGGCTAAACCAAAAAGAATACGTTACAAACCATTAACATATTAATTTATTAATCTATTAATATTTCGCATTAATATGATGACGCAGAAAAAATATGATCTGACCCTTATTGCTTCATATGCACTAGCTGTATGTGCGTTGCTGCTAGTTTTGCAAAAGGGCTTAGTGGCAGCACTTTTTGCTGGTTTGCTGACCTATTCCTTGGTTCATTTACTAGCACCCAGCTTGGGCAAGCAAATCAGTGGACGACGCGCACGCATCATTGCAGTCACTGCACTTGGTACGTTGATCGTGACATTGCTGAGTTTAGCAAGTTGGGGGACGATTTCATTTTTTAGAAGCGATGCAGGTAGCATCGCCTTTTTATTACAAAAAATGGCTGACATCATAGAAGCATCGCGTCATCAAATGCCAGAATGGTTAAAAGAACATATTCCTGCCAGTGCGGATGCATTAGGTGCACTCATCATCGAATGGTTACGCGCACATGCTGCTGAAGCTAAATTTCTTAGTCAAGAAGCAGGACGTACTATCGTTCATTTGATAGTAGGTATGATTATTGGCTCAATGGTGGCTCTCCACGATACAAGACAATCTCGCTACTTACCATTAGCAAATGCATTGCGTGACCGTCTATTGAATTTAAGTGGTGCTTTTAGGCGCATTGTATTTGCACAAGTACGGATTGCTGCACTCAACGCTGTAATCACAGCAATATTTTTGTTAATCGTTTTACCATGTGCTGGTATTTACTTACCTTTATCCAAAAGCTTGGTTGCAATTACTTTTTTTGCTGGTTTATTACCGGTAGTAGGAAACTTGATTTCCAATTCAGTGCTTGTGATTGTTGCTTTATCACATAGTTTGCATATCGCATTAGTATCGCTTTTATTTATGATAGTTATCCATAAACTGGAGTATTTTGTGAATGCCAAAATTATTGGCACACAAATTAATGCCAGAGCATGGGAGCTATTGATTGCTATGTTAGTAATGGAATCAATTTTCGGCGTACCTGGTGTCGTTGCTGCTCCTGTGTTGTACGCTTATTTGAAAAAAGAATTGATGGATGCAAAATTAGTTTAAATCCAACTACAACCTAATTTTTTAATTTAATAGCTTTTTAATTTAGTGACGATAATAAATATAGATAGGCATACAAATTTGCATGCCTATTTTTTATTGACTGTAACAACTGCCTTCGCACGTTTTGCCAATAGCGTAAGAACTTTTTGACTTAAGGTACCTTCATCTAATTTCGCATCTGCCAACAAAGGTTTCGCTAATGATGGATAAAGAGTGATTTTTAGCTTAGATGTTGATCCCTCTTTAGCAACCCAAGGGGTTTTCAACTCAATAATAAAAGGATGAGAATAATTTAACTCGACCGGAGAAAGTGCCCCAGGTCTAGCCATACGAAAACTAAATGGCAATGCTGGCAAACTGATCGGTTGTGTCACCGATGGCAAACGAGCCAAAGTAAGACGTACCTTGCAATACGTTCCTAAAGCAATGGGTAGATTACCAATTTCGACTTCGTGACTTTGGTCTAATGGCAAACGTTGTTTGACTTCTTTTGATGCTGGTCCATCGAATCTTTCTCGATGATTAGCCCAAGCGGATGACATCAATAAATCCGTCGTCTTTTCTAACACTGCTTGCAAAATACTACGCCGTAGATTTTTACCTTCATCCAAATAATTCAAAGAGGCGGTCGCTTTCATACATGGAATCATCTCAACTGCGTAAATTCCCAACATATCTCCCTTTGAACCTAAATAAGCGGCCGGCACCGCCGCTTTGATCTGCAAATGTGTATGTAGTTGCTCCTGTGCTTGTACTTTCATTGAAGAAAGTACAAGAACGGAACATATTGATGCAAATAATCTGCCTTTAAGACATGTCATCATGAAAATATCACTGAGCAGTCTTGGTGCCAGAATAACAAGCTAAATAGTAAGGAAATTGTCGCGTTGCGTAATAAGCATAATTACCCTTAGCATCTTTCTTCCCATTACATTTATCCAAAGTACTACCGTTATATCCAGCTTCGTAGGTGTTTACGTCAAATGCCGACTCACTACCATAAGCACCTGTACCTGTGTATCTATAGCTACTCTTGATTTCTTTCACTCCATTTACACACGATGTATCAGATGTGTCAGTACAAGCTTCATAAGGTGAAAGAATAGGAAATCCATCTAACGCGTAACCTAAAACAACTCCTGGTGTTTTAGCTGGTAAGAATGTTGATGTTCCTCCTAAGGTATTTTGGTTAAAGAAACATTCTGGGAAAGAATGGAAATGGTACGTATCCACGTGACCACCACAATAATTTAACAGGCCATTGAGGAAAGGATCAGCATAATTATCGGTTGGAGATTCTACTGGACCATAAATTTGCACGCCATTAATCAAAACAGCAACCGGACCTAATACATTTTTAAGACTAGTGGTAGTACTAGCTAATGTTGGATTTTGAGGAAACTTCCAAGTCACATTATTTACTTTAAATGCTACATCAGTACCATTTTTACCAGTTCCAATCGAGTCAAAATTGGGAACACCGTTACTAACAACACTAACAACTCCATTACTACAAGTTACTTTTACACTAGGCTTAAGGCTGGAATTACTATCCCAGTTAGTTTTACCATCCAAATTTTTGTCAATGTAATTTGTTTTGAGACTGACATCAGGGAAATTACCAGCCTGAGCACAAGTGACAGTGTTTGTCGTCGTAGTGACAGTCGTTGCTGTTGTCGCTACTTCCGTAGAAGTTGTCGTTGTTTTGGGCGCAACAAGATTAACAGTAGGTAAAGTCGAACCGGAAGCCAAGAAATTATTGCCCAAGCTTGAAGGAGTAGCGACGATACTATTAATTTTATTAACAACCTGTGTGTACTCACTACCAGAAATTGGAAGACTAGGCGATGCTACAGAATTAGTCGCAGAAGTCGCTAATCCCTTAGCCTGCGTTAACGCAGTACTAGTAGAATTTTTGGCAAGTTCTGCAAGAACTAAACCATACTTAACATCTGTACCAGAACCAGACAATTTGTTATTTGTAGAAGAAACCGCTTTTGGTGCAGACAAAATATTAATTTCATCAGCAGGAATGCCTACTGCTAGTTGTGTTTTAGCTACCGCATTTGTTATGTTTGTATCAACAGTATCGGTAGTAGTACCAGTCATCACACCATTGGTAGAGACACCAGCAAATGCAGCAGCCATGTTAGTAAGCGCTGTTACGCCGTAATTAGCCCCCGTTGTTACTGCAGAGCTAGGTATCACTGATAACAAGGTATCTGTACTACCAAAAGGGAGGTTAGTTCCAGATTTTTCATCAAAATACGTAACTCCAACACCACCACTCACAGCTAAAGTCATCGGGCCTGAATAACTACCCAAATTAAGAGTGGCTGAACCAGTTGAATCAGTCGTAGAACTGCTAATAGTTGAACCATCTGGTTTCATTGCTTTCACTGTAGCACCACTACTAAGAGCACCCAACGCAGGTGTTACTGTGACAATGTTTTGGCTATCACTTGTGCTATTCACAACACTACTACTAATGCCACCACCACCTCCACAAGCAACAATACCGAAAACAGTACTAGTAAATGCCAAACATTTAAAAACAGTCGTTAATTTTAATAGTGGTTTAGTTTTCATGATTTCTTCTTTCTAATAGAAAGTTTTTATATACGATCCTAATGGAAAATTATACCTTTAACTATAACTAACCAGATAATAAATAATATTTCTTATAAATTAAACGTATTTAACAACAAACTAAAAACAGTTATGAATTTTTTGTGGATAACCCAATGAACATCTATAGGATGAATTATGGATAAACCTAACCAATATTTACCCAACCTTTTTTATACAGAATGTATGCAATACAAATACAGGGGTTATTCAGACTTTATTATTTAAATAACTTATTGATTATTAAAGATATTCAAATGTTATTCACAGAAAATAAATTACTTATTACTACTATTATTTTTATATATAAACAAATTAAATAAATAAAACACGTATACCCTTAACTTTTTATTAATTACTATTATTTTTTAGAACATAAAAATACACCCATGCTTATAAGCAACAACTTATTATCCAATTACAATAATTCAACTCATGTTTCACGTGAAACATAAGAGGCACAATTAAAAAGACTTTATAATTCTGTTTTTATGATTGTGTCATACAAAGTGAATTATGCTATTTCCTACAGAATTTGATGTTATTGTGGTCGGTGGTGGTCATGCAGGTACAGAAGCTGCGCTGGCGAGCGCGCGTATTGGACAAAAAACTTTGTTACTGACCCATAATATTGAAACACTTGGACAAATGTCGTGTAACCCTTCCATTGGTGGAATTGGTAAAGGACATTTGGTAAAGGAAGTGGATGCCATGGGTGGTGCTATGGCATTGGCGACTGATGAAGCCGGGATACAGTTTCGTATTTTAAATAGTTCAAAAGGCCCAGCAGTACGTGCTACACGCGCGCAAGCGGATCGCATTTTATATAAACAAGCTATTCGTTCCCGTTTGGAAAATCAGGAGAATCTTTGGTTGTTCCAACAAGCAGTCGATGATTTGATGATCGTTGGAGATCGCGTAGTTGGTGCCATTACGCAAATCGGTATACAGTTTCGCAGCCGTGCTGTGATATTGACTGCAGGTACTTTTTTAGATGGAAAAATCCATGTTGGTTTAAATCATTATTCCGCTGGACGAGCGGGCGATCCGCCGGCAATTTCTTTATCTTCCAGGTTGAAAGAATTGAAATTGCCGCAGGGTCGATTGAAGACCGGTACGCCACCGCGCATTGATGGTCGTACGATTGATTTCTCCGTTATGGAAGAGCAACCAGGTGATTTAGATCCAATTCCTGTGTTTTCTGTTATGGGATCACAAGATTTGCATCCTACTCAATTGCCATGCTGGATTACGCATACCAATGCCAAAACGCATGACATTATTCGCGCTGGTCTGGATCGCAGTCCTATGTACACCGGCGTGATTGAAGGCGTTGGGCCGCGTTACTGTCCTTCGATTGAAGACAAGATACATCGCTTTTCTCATAAAGAAACGCATCAGATTTTCCTGGAACCAGAAGGACTCAATACCAATGAGTATTATCCTAATGGGATTTCCACCAGCTTGCCATTTGATGTGCAATTGGCTTTAGTGCATTCCATGCGTGGTTTGGAAAATGCGCATATTTTGCGTCCTGGTTATGCGATTGAATACGATTATTTTGATCCACGTGGTTTGAAGGCATCGTTGGAAACGAAAGCGATTCAGGGTTTGTTTTTCGCTGGTCAAATCAATGGCACCACAGGCTATGAAGAAGCCGCCGCGCAAGGGATGTTGGCGGGCTTGAATGCGGCTTTATTGGCGCAAGGAAAAGACGCTTGGATTCCACGTCGTGATCAAGCTTATTTAGGTGTATTAGTCGATGATTTAGTCACACAAGGTGTGCAAGAACCTTATCGTATGTTTACCAGCCGGGCCGAATATCGTCTTAGTTTGCGGGAAGATAATGCCGATATGCGTTTGACTGAAATTGGGCGCCAACTAGGTTGCGTCAGCGATGCGCAATGGGCTGTGTTTGATAAAAAGCGCGAAACCATCGCGCGTGAATTAGAACGTTTGAAATCAACCTGGATCAATCCACGTTTGCTTACAGCAGCAGAATCGGAGCGCGTGATTGGCAAGATGATAGAACGTGAATATTCCTTGTCAGATTTATTGTCCCGACCCGATATTGCGTACGACAATTTAATGACATTAAAAGGTGTCGATGGCCAAGATTTGGCAGGGCCTGGCGTGCCAGAAGAAGATGTTAAAGAACAAATACAAATTCAGCTGAAATATGCCGGTTACATCGAACGTCAAGCCAAAGAAATTGAGCGCCATGAACATTATGAAAATATGCGGTTGCCAGAGAATTTGAACTATCTAGAAATTCAAGCGCTTTCCATTGAAGTACGACAAAAGTTAGATAAGCAACGTCCGGAAACATTAGGACAAGCATCCCGTATTTCTGGTGTTACGCCTGCGGCTATCTCTTTGTTATTAGTACATTTGAAAAAACGTACTCAGGCTCAGACTCATATCCAGGCAGCTTCATGAAACACTTTGATCGCCCAATGTTGGCCGATATGTTGAGCCATGGTTTGCAAGAAATAAACTTACAGGCTAATGCATTGCAGCAGACACAGTTACTGGATTATCTAGCGTTATTGTTCAAATGGAATGCGGTTTACAACTTGACGGCTGTGCGCGATCCAGCGCAGATGGTGGTACAGCATTTACTGGATAGTTTGACGGCGGTGTCGGCTTTTAATGATACCAAACATATTTTGGACGTAGGATCAGGCGGTGGCTTACCTGGAATCGTATTATCAATAATGCAACAAAAAACACAAATCACACTGATTGATACTGTGCATAAAAAAACAGCATTTTTATTGCAGGTTAAAGCTGAGTTGGGATTAAAAAACGCTAGCATACAAACGATGCGGGTGGAGCAGTTTCAACCAACGCAACTGTTTGACTGCATTACGTCCCGTGCTTTCGCCAGTTTGTCGGACTTCATCAATTGGTCGCAGCATTTGTTGCTTGAAGGCGGCCATTTCATTGCAATGAAGGGTTGTCTGTTGCCGGATGAGTTGGCACAATTGCCCGCCGGCTGGGTGATTAAACAAACACAGCCACTTCAGGTGCCGGGTATGGATGCTGAGCGGCATTTGATTTTTATTGAAAGAAGTCATGGCTAAAATTTTTTGTGTCGCCAATCAAAAAGGCGGCGTTGGTAAGACCACCACGGTTGTCAATCTCGCCGCGAGTTTAGCCAAACAAGGACAGCGCGTATTGCTGATCGATTTGGATCCACAAGGCAATGCCACTATGGGTGCTGGCATTAACAAGGCGACTTTGAGCACGTCGGTTTATGAAGTGTTGTTAGGCATGACCGATATCCAAACCGCACGTCTGCGTTCTGAACAAGGTGGTTTTGATGTATTGCCAGCGCACAGAGAATTGGCTGGCGCGGAAGTGGAAATGATTGATTTGGCCCAGCGGGAAAAACGCTTGAAAGAAGCGTTGTTGCCAGTACAAGATGACTATGATTTTGTCCTGATCGACTGCCCACCGGCCTTGTCTATGCTGACTTTGAATGGCTTATGCACGGCGCATGGCGTGATTATTCCCATGCAATGCGAGTATTACGCATTGGAGGGTTTGTCCGATTTGGTGAATACGATCAAAAAAGTACACGCCAAACTCAATCGCGATTTGAAAGTCATCGGCCTGTTGCGTGTCATGTTTGACCCGCGCATGACCTTATCGCAGCAAGTGTCAGCGCAATTGGAGCAGCATTTTGGCGACAAGGTTTTCAAAACCATTATTCCGCGCAATGTTCGTCTGGCGGAAGCACCTTCATACGGCTTGCCCGGCGTGTGTTTTGATGCCGCCTCAAAAGGCGCGCAAGCCTATATGGCATTTGGGAAAGAAATGTTGGAACGAATACAAGCGCTTTAAAAAATTAATAAATTCAAAATATTAAAAATATGGCAACTAAAAAATCCAAAGGTTTAGGCCGCGGTTTAGACGCATTGCTCGGAGGTTCATCTGATTTTACTGAGCTGACAGATTTAGCTAATTCGTCCGGCACGCTGTTGTCATTGCCCTTGACGCAATTACAGGCAGGAAAATACCAGCCACGCAGCAGAATGGACGAAGGTGCATTGGATGAATTAGCTGCTTCCATCAAAGCGCAAGGCGTGATGCAGCCCATTTTGGTGCGCTCAATCGGCTCGGATCAATATGAAATCATCGCTGGCGAACGTAGATATCGCGCCGCGCAAATTGCCGAACTGGAGCAAGTTCCTGTCTTAGTCAAAGATGTGGATGATCAAGCCGCCGCCGCCATGGCATTGATTGAAAACATCCAGCGTGAAGACCTCAATCCATTGGAAGAAGCGCAAGGCATCCAGCGCCTGATTCATGATTTCCATTTCACCCATGAACAAGCCGCCCAGGCAGTCGGTCGCTCACGCAGTGCTGTGTCAAACTTGTTGCGCCTGATTAACTTAGCCCAGCCCGTGCAAACCATGCTAATGGCCGGCGACATCGACATGGGCCACGCCCGCGCTCTGTTGGCCGTCGATGCCGCGTTGCAAATCACGCTAGCCAATCAAATCGTGGCAAAACGCATGTCCGTGCGCGAAGCAGAAAAATTAGTCAATCAAACCACGGCAGAACAATCACTTCAAAACACCCCACGCGCTAAAGAAAAATCCCGTGACATCGCCAGTCTGGAAGAAGAATTATCCGATGTGTTAGCCACGCAAGTGACGTTCAAACACAGTAGCAAAGGCAGCGGAAAAATGATTATTAATTACGCCAGCTTGGATGCGTTGGATGGTGTGTTGGCTCGGTTGCGGGCTTGAGTGAAGTTGTAGAGCCATCAATAGGCGAAGCGTATTACGCCGTAGGTGGCCTTAGATAAAGGTGTATAGCCACTTGCTCTTTAAGCAGGGATTTTTAGTTTAAGTACTGTTACAACCTGATCATAAACTGTTCGGTCCTCATGCCGAATTGCTCAGATTTTTTCACAAATGACTAGACTGGTTGAGTTGTGTTAAACGCCTCATAATTTAGTCTCACTCAGGAGAACTAATGAATAAGTGGCTTATTCTAGGAGCGGCAATAGCCGCCGAAACTATCGCAACTTCCGCGATGAAGGCAAGTGATGGATTGACGAAAATTGTTCCTTCAATTGTTGTCATAATTGGATATGGCGCTGCGTTCTATTTCCTATCAATAACGTTACGCACCATACCAGTAGGAATTGCATATGCAGTCTGGTCCGGGGTCGGTATTGTTTTAATTACGATTGTTGGTTGGTTAATGTTTGGACAAAAACTAGAGGCCCCTGCACTAATTGGAATGAGCTTAATCATCACAGGGGTGGTTGTGATGAACATTTTCTCAAAAGCCGGACACTAAAAATTCTCGCCCTAAGCTTGTAATTTTTTTACTCCTATGCCATTGCTTCAATACGCACATCGTCGTTATTGAACATGATGATGAACTTTAATTCCATGTTTTGATAGTCGATTCGGATGGTGTGGATGGTGTTGCCGGTGAGAATGTTGATCGGATTGCTGGCGTCGGTGTTCACCTGAGCGGAGGTTTTTTTGTGATAAGGGAAAACGTAGCAAAAATGGTTATAAATAAAAGTAAACGATGTATTTACATTTTGCTACTAATCTTTTTAAGTAGTGTTTAGTCAATGAATTGGCGATAGTGAATGTTTGTATACTTAAACATGCTAACCATCATTTATTGATTATTTTTTCTTTGTAATTTTTAATATATTTTTTCAATCTCGTCAGATTGGTTCCAGTATTTTGATTTGACGATTGTCATAAAACGCCCTTATAATCCCGTGGCTTTACGGAATTTCCCTAAGACCATCCCATTTTACTTGCTGGTCAATGCTTGTTACTGGGCCAGTATGCTAAATATAATCCTGTTGCAAATGACGGCTACTTTGGTTGCCAGCCTAATCGCGGGCATGTGGAGTGGTGTGCATGCTTTTTTGTCTTTGCTAATTGGTGGGTTGAGTTGTGTGGTGCCAAACAGCTTGTTTGCATTGCGTTTGTATGGGGATGCGAAGAAGCGAGTGGCGAGCCCGGTTTCATTTTTTTTGGGCGAGTTCATCAAAATTATATTGACGATCGCGTTTTTGGGTGTGGCCGCATGGTTGTACCATGATCTGAATTGGCTGGCGTTAATCGTCGGTATCGTCGTGGCGCTGAAAAGTTACATTCTATTATTGTTTAGGCATTTAAATGACAACTGAAATAGCTGCAGGAGCTGCTAAGGCGCACGCGCCAACCGCTTCCGAATATATTGTTCATCACTTGGGACATTTGTCTACGGCCCATCAAGGAAAGATTATTGATTTTTCCATCTGGAATTTGGACACGATTTTTTGGTCCATATTCGCCGGAATTATTGGTTGTTTGTTTATGTATCTTGCTGCGCGCAAAGCGACAGCGGGTGTTCCTGGTCGTTTTCAAGCCTTGGTTGAGATTTTGGTGGAGATGGTGGAGGATCAATCAAAATCTATTGTGCATGGTAATCGTCGCTTCATTGCGCCACTGGCGTTGACGGTTTTTGTTTGGGTTGCACTGATGAATGCGCTCGATTTCTTACCTGTCGATGCATTTGCGAGTTTATTTCATGCACTTGGCGTTGAGCATATTTTTCCCCATCATCGTGTGGTTCCTACTGCTGATTTGAATGGCACTATGGGTATGGCGCTGGGTGTGTTTGCCTTGATGATTTACTACAACCTGAAAATCAAAGGAATCGGCGGTTTTATACATGAATTATTCGCTGCGCCGTTTGGTATTTGGTTGGCACCGTTTAACTTGCTGTTGAATGTAATTGAATTTGCGGCGAAAACTGTTTCACTCGCTATGCGGTTGTGGGGAAATATGTATGCGGGCGAATTGTTGTTCCTCTTGCTCGCGTTGTTGGGATCAACTGCCACTGTATTTGGCTTTTTTGGTCAAGTTGTGGCAGGTTCGATGTGGGCGATTTTCCATATTTTGATCGTATTCTTGCAAGCTTTCATTTTCATGATGTTGACACTGGTGTATATCGGTCAGGCACATGAAGGGCATTAAAGATAAAAAGTTTTGGATTTAGATGTAGCTGTTTTTGATTTTGTTTATTTTGTTTGATTGTTTTTTTTGAATTAACTTAACTTTGAAGGAATTGTCATGACTGATGTTGCATTCGTTGCTTTGGCTTGTGGTTTGATTATTGGTTTGGGTGCTATCGGTGCTTGTATTGGTATCGCATTGATGGGTGGTAAATATCTCGAAGCATCAGCACGTCAACCAGAATTGATGAATACTTTGCAAACTAAAATGTTTTTGTTGGCTGGTTTGATTGATGCGGCGTTTTTGATCGGTGTTGGTATCGCAATGTTGTTTGCATTTGCCAATCCGTTTATCAAGGGCTAATTGCCCATTCTTATTTTGCCGGGTTCGTAGCCCGGCACATGTTATTTCTGAGAGAGAATTACCATGAACTTAAATGCAACATTGATTGCACAATTTGTCGTATTTTTCATTTTGGCAGTATTCACAATGAAATTTGTGTGGCCGCCAATGATGAATGCGCTTGATGAGCGTGCCAAAAAGATTGCAGATGGTTTGGCTGCAGCTGATCGCGGTAAGGCCGAAATGGCTGCTGCTGAAAAGAAAGTGGCTTTAGAGTTGGCTGGTGCGCGTGAAGAAGGTCAAAAGCGTATTAGTGACGCTGAAAAGCGTGCTCAGTTAAGTGCTGAAGAAATCAAATTAAATGCACAAGCAGAAGCAGCGCGCATTATTGCGCAAGCCAAGGCAGACGCTGAACAACAAGTAACGAAGGCAAGAGAAGAATTGCGTGCTCAAGTTGCGGCGTTGGCAGTCAAGGGTGCTGAGCAAATTTTGAAACGTGAAGTCAATGAATCTGCACATGCTGATTTGTTGAAACAGCTTGCGGTTGAGTTGTAATCATGGCTGAACTTGCAACCATCGCTCGTCCTTACGCTGAAGCATTGTTTCGCGTAGCGAAAGAAAATCAAGCTGCTTTTAATCTTGCAAACTGGTCTGCGCTTGTGTCGGAAATGGCGCAAGTTGCTGCTCATGCGGATGTCAAGGCGTTGGCGCACAATCCAAAAATGTCAGATGTTTTGGTCGCCGACACTTTCTTTTCTTTGTTGAAGTCGCCGCTAAATGACGAGGCAAAAAACTTTGTCAATATGTTGCTTGAAAATGGTCGTTTAGACTTGTTGCCAGAAATTGTTGAGCAGTTTTTGGTGCTGAAAAATGCCCACGAAGGTGTTGCTGATGCAAATATCACCAGCGCTTTTGCTTTATCAAGTTCGCAATTGAGTGAGTTGTTAGTCACACTAGAAAAGAAGTTTGCGCGCAAATTGAATCCATCTGTCACAGTCGATTCCAGCCTGATTGGTGGAGTGCGTGTGTCGGTTGGCGACGAAGTGCTTGATACTTCCGTACGCGCCAGATTGCAGCAAATGCATGCTACTTTGGTAAATTAAGTAACTTAAGTAATTAATAATTATTAATTAATTGTTGAATGTGATTGTTGAGTTTTTAAGCGTTTAGATGTTTTGAAATTTAAACGTTTGAAAATTTTGTTTTCTTGTTCGGCAAATTAAAACGAATATTTTAGAAAGAGTTATATGCAACTCAACCCATCTGAAATCAGTGAATTAATCAAGTCCAAAATTCAAGGCTTGGGCGGTAGCGCTGAAATTCGCAATCAAGGAACTGTTATTTCTGTAACGGACGGTATTTGCCGTATTTACGGTTTGTCCGATGCAATGCAAGGTGAGATGCTGGAATTTCCAGGCAACACCTTTGGTCTCGCACTTAACTTAGAGCGTGACTCAGTCGGCGCTGTTATTTTGGGCGATTACGAGCACATTTCCGAAGGCGATACAGTCAAATGTACCGGTCGCATTTTGGAAGTGCCAATTGGTCCAGAACTGAAAGGTCGTGTAGTCAATGCACTGGGTGAGCCAATTGACGGTAAAGGTCCAATTAACGCCAAGTTGACGGCTCCAATTGAAAAAATTGCCCCTGGCGTTATTGCGCGCCAATCAGTGTCGCAACCTATGCAAACTGGTTTGAAATCTATTGACTCCATGGTGCCTATTGGTCGTGGTCAGCGCGAATTGATTATTGGTGACAGACAAACTGGTAAAACAGCTGTAGCGATTGATGCGATCATCAATCAAAAAGGCCAAGACATGGTCTGTATCTACGTTGCTATTGGTCAAAAAGCTTCTTCGATCAAGAACGTAGTGCGCGCCCTTGAACAGCATGGCGCGATGGAATACACCATCGTTGTTGCTGCCTCTGCCTCAGAATCGGCTGCGATGCAATATGTATCCGCTTATTCTGGTTGCGCTATGGGTGAGTACTTCCGTGATCGTGGTCAAGATGCGTTGATTATTTATGATGACTTGTCCAAACAAGCGGTTGCGTATCGTCAAGTGTCATTGTTGTTGCGTCGTCCACCTGGTCGTGAAGCTTATCCTGGTGACGTGTTTTATTTGCACAGCCGTTTGCTTGAGCGTGCTGCACGCGTGAATCCAGATTACGTTGAAGCTTTCACCAATGGTGAGGTAAAAGGTAAAACAGGTTCTTTGACTGCATTGCCTATCATTGAAACCCAGGCTGGTGACGTATCTGCATTCGTTCCAACCAACGTAATTTCCATTACTGACGGTCAGATCTTTTTGGAAACTTCATTGTTTAACTCAGGTATTCGTCCTGCGATTAATGCGGGTATTTCCGTGTCGCGTGTGGGTGGTGCTGCGCAAACTAAAGTTATTAAAGGTTTGTCCGGCGGTATTCGTACCGATTTGGCGCAATATCGTGAATTGGCTGCGTTTGCACAATTTGCGTCTGATTTGGATGAGTCCACTCGTAAACAATTAGATCGTGGTGCGCGCGTAACTGAGTTGTTGAAACAATCACAATATTCTCCATTGTCAATTTCTCTGATGGCTGTTTCATTGTTTGCTGTTAATAAAGGCTATTTAGATGATGTCGATGTCAAGAAAGTGTTGGCTTTTGAATCTGGTTTGCATAACTTCATGAAAACTAGCCACGCTGCTTTGTTGCAAAAGATTGAGGACAGCAAGCAACTCGACAAAGATGGCGAAGCATTGCTTGCCAGTGCAATTGCTGATTTCAAAAAATCATTCTAATCGTTACTTAGTTAGAAGGAAAAAGGAGTAGCGAGCATGGCTGTAGGCAAAGAGATACGCGGCAAGATTAAAAGCGTAGAAAATACCAAGAAAATTACCAAGGCAATGGAGATGGTGGCCGCGTCTAAAATGCGTAAAGCGCAGGAGCGGATGCGGTCTGCTCGTCCTTATAGCGACAAGATTCGCAATATTGCGGCTAATTTGGCAGATGCAAATCCAGAGTACACACACCCATTCTTGGCGAATGTTAAGAATAAACAAGATAAAGCTAACGCTGTTGGTTTTATCGTTGTGACGACGGATAAGGGGTTGTGCGGTGGCTTGAATACTAATGCTTTGCGTTTGTTGACTGGCAAAATTAAAGAAGCTGAAGCAGCAGGAAATGCGGTTGAAGCTGTCGCGATTGGTAACAAAGGTTTTGGTTTTCTTAACCGGGTCGGTGTGAAGGTTGTATCGCATGCAACGCAACTTGGTGATACCCCACATTTGGATAAATTAATCGGCCCCGTCAAGGTATTGCTTGATGCATATCAAGAAGGTAAGTTGGATGCGATTTATCTGGTGTATACCAAATTCATTAATACGATGAAGCAAGAGCCAATGGCACAGCAGCTATTGCCATTGTCAGCGGATAAGCTAGAAGGCGACAAAGGAAACCATAGCTGGGATTACATTTATGAGCCAGATGCACAAGTTGTGATTGATGAATTGTTGGTGCGTTATGTTGAGGCATTGATTTATCAAGCAGTAGCAGAAAATTTGGCGTCTGAACAATCGGCCCGCATGGTAGCGATGAAATCGGCTTCTGATAATGCCGGTAATGTAATTGGCGAATTAAAGTTGATTTATAACAAAACACGTCAGGCTGCTATTACCAAGGAATTGTCTGAAATTGTGGCCGGTGCCGCTGCGATTAGCTAATTTAGACTATTTAATTACTTATATTATTTATATTACTTTATAGAAGGAACGAACATGGCTGATGGCAAAATCGTTCAGTGTATCGGCGCTGTGGTGGACGTTGAATTTCCCCGCGATGCGATGCCTAAAATTTACGATGCCTTGAAAATGGAAGGCTCTGAGTTGACACTTGAAGTACAACAACAGCTTGGTGACGGCATTGTTCGTACCATTGCGTTGGGTACTTCTGATGGTCTGCGTCGTGGTATGAGAATCCAAAATACCGGCAAACCGATTACTGTGCCAACAGGTAAAGCAACATTGGGCCGTATTATGGACGTGTTGGGTAACCCAATTGATGAATGTGGTCCAGTCAGCAAAGAACAATCTGCACCAATTCACCGCAAAGCACCTGAGTACGACGAATTGTCACCATCCCAAGATTTGCTGGAAACCGGTATTAAGGTTATTGATTTGGTTTGTCCATTTGCAAAAGGCGGTAAAGTTGGTTTGTTTGGCGGTGCAGGCGTAGGCAAGACCGTTAACATGATGGAATTGATCAACAACATTGCAAAAGCGCATAGCGGTTTGTCTGTATTTGCTGGTGTTGGTGAGCGTACCCGTGAAGGTAATGACTTTTACCACGAAATGGCCGATGCTAAAGTGGTTGATCTGGAAAACCCAGAAGCATCTAAAGTAGCGATGGTGTATGGTCAGATGAATGAGCCACCAGGTAACCGCTTACGCGTTGCCTTGACTGGTTTGACCATTGCTGAAGGTTTTCGTGACGAGGGTAAGGACGTTCTGTTCTTCGTTGATAACATTTACCGCTATACCTTGGCAGGTACTGAAGTTTCTGCGTTGTTGGGCCGTATGCCATCCGCTGTGGGTTATCAACCTACGTTGGCGGAGGAAATGGGTAAATTGCAGGAACGGATTACTTCTACCAAAACCGGTTCTATTACCTCAATCCAAGCCGTTTATGTGCCAGCGGATGATTTGACTGATCCATCACCAGCGACAACTTTTGCCCACTTGGATTCAACAGTCGTTTTATCACGTGATATCGCGTCGTTGGGTATTTATCCAGCGGTTGATCCATTGGATTCCACTTCACGTCAGCTCGATCCTAACGTGGTTGGTCAAGAGCACTACGAAACAGCACGTGCGGTGCAAGGTACTTTGCAGCGCTATAAAGAATTGCGCGACATTATTGCCATTTTGGGTATGGATGAATTGGCTCCAGAAGATAAATTGGTGGTGGCACGTGCACGTAAAATGCAACGTTTCTTGTCACAACCATTTCACGTTGCGGAAGTGTTTACCGGTTCGCCAGGTAAGTATGTTTCATTGAAAGACACCATCAAAGGCTTCAAGATGATTGCTTCTGGTGAACTCGATCACTTGCCAGAACAAGCGTTTTACATGGTTGGCACAATCGAAGAAGCGATTGAAAAAGCTAAGAATTTAAACTAATTAATTCTTACTTATATTTTTGCGTTATCCATTTCGTTTTTATTTGTTTTTCTGAACGAAATGGATATTCACAGATAGGAAAAGCATGGCACACACTATTCACGTTGACGTTGTCTCTGCAGAAGCGGAAATTTTTTCCGGTGAAGCTGAATTCGTCGCTTTGCCAGGTGAAGCGGGTGAGTTGGGAATTTATCCTCAGCATACTCCTTTAATCACACGCATCAAACCGGGTGCAGTGCGCATCAAAGTTGCCAATCAAGCGGAAGATGAATTCGTTTTTGTCGCTGGCGGTATTCTTGAGGTACAGCCTAATGCGGTGACTATTTTGGCAGATACAGCAATTCGCGGTCATGATTTGGATGAAGCAAAAGCGACTCAAGCCAAGCAGCTTGCTGAAGAAGCGATGAAAAATACAGATTCAAAAATTGATTACGCAAAGGCGCAGGCAGAGTTTTCAATCGCTATTGCCGAATTGGCAGCAATTCAAAGATTGCGTAAGAAAAATTAAGACGTAGTTTATGCGTATAAATGTAGTATCGCGATTAAAGGCAGCCTCGGCTGCCTTTTTTATTGGATATCTTCGTATATTTAATTATTGAATTGAGGTGTTTTATGTTATCCATGGCTCAATTAAAAGATCCTACCTTGTTCCGTCAACAAGCTTATTTGAATGGTAAGTGGTGTGATGCTGATGATGGATTGACTATCCCCGTGATCAATCCAGCAACGGGTCAATTAATTGGTAACGTTCCAAAAATGGGCAAAATGGAAACGCGGCGTGCGATTGAGGCCGCTCATATTGCTTGGCTTGAATGGCGCAAACAAACTGCGCATGCACGCAGCGTTATTTTGTATCGTTGGTATCAATTGATACTGGACAATGTCGATGATTTGGCCTTGATTATGACGCTCGAACAAGGTAAACCATTGATGGAGGCGCGCAATGAAGTGTTGTATGCAGCCTCCTTTATTGAGTGGTTTTCCGAAGAAGCCAAGCGCATTTGTGGTGACACTTTGCAGTCACCTTGGCCTGATCGTCGGATTATTGTGATCAAGGAGTCAATTGGCGTTTGTGCCGCTATTACACCATGGAATTTCCCATCAGCCATGATTACCCGTAAAGCTGGTCCAGCATTGGCAGCTGGTTGCAGCATGGTGATTAAACCAGCACAAGAGACGCCTTATTCAGGGTTGGCATTGGCAGTGCTTGCTGAAAGGGCTGGTTTGCCAGCGGGTGTGTTGAGTGTGTTGACTGGTAACTCACATGGCATCGGCGGTGAAATGACGGGTAACGTTTTGGTACGCAAGTTGAGTTTTACTGGTTCAACGGAAACCGGTCGCATATTAATGCAGCAGTGTGCGCCAACTATCAAGAAATTGTCCCTTGAATTAGGGGGTAATGCTCCCTTTATTGTTTTTGACGATGCGGATTTAGACGCTGCAGTAGCTGGTGCCATGGCATCAAAGTATCGCAATGCGGGTCAAACGTGTGTTTGTGCTAATCGAATTTACGTACAAGAAGGTGTGTACGACGCTTTTACTGAAAAGCTCGTTGCTGTAGTCAAACAATTAAAAGTGGGTAATGGCCAAGATGTGGGTGTGACGCAAGGTCCTTTGATTAATGCCGAAGCGGTTTTGAAAGTCGAGCAACATATCGCGGACGCCATCGCAAAAGGTGGGCGTTTACTGCTTGGTGGGGAACGCCATGCACTTGGGCACAATTTCTTCCAGCCAACGGTGATTGCCGACGCGCAATCCAATATGCAAGTGGCACAAGAGGAAACATTTGGGCCATTGGCCGCATTGTTTCGTTTTCGAACTGATGAAGAAGCACTCAATCTGGCTAATGGTACTGAATTTGGTTTGGCTAGTTATTTTTATAGCCGTGATATTGGTCGTATTTGGCGTATTGCTGAAAGTTTGGAAAGCGGGATGGTTGGCATTAACACGGGGCAGATTTCCAGTGAAATTGCACCATTTGGTGGTATTAAACAATCTGGATTGGGGCGAGAAGGCTCCAAATATGGCATAGACGATTATTTGACCATGAAGTATTTGTGTATGGGGGGAATGTAAAAATTTGTCTATTGCTATGCGTTAAGCTTTTATGCAAACAGTGTTATGCAACCAGTGTGTATTAGCGGGCATCATTTCTTACTGTCACAGTTTTAAATAAATTATAGAATCTCGGTTTGGTTTTCCCTTTTGTCCAAATGGAGAGGGGGATTTTTGTTGTGTTTTTATATTCATAGTTCTTTTTCAACCTGGAAATAAGCATGAAATATTTTAGGATGTCATTTGTTATTACTTTCCTTTGCCTTGGTTTGGCCACTTGGTGGGGATATACCCAGGGTGGTGTGACTGGCGCATTACAGGCTATGGGTGTTGCTATGATTCTTAGCATTATGGAAGTGTCATTGTCCTTTGATAATGCGGTTGTGAATGCTGCTGTGTTGAAAACGTGGGATGAGTTTTGGCGCAACTTGTTTTTGACGGTGGGGATTTTGCTTGCTGTGTTTGGCATGCGTTTGTTGTTTCCCTTGTTGATCGTTGCCCAAGCGGCTGATTTGGGTTTAGGAGAAGTTTGGCATTTGGCCTTGAACAACCCTGCTGCTTACTCTCAACATTTGACTGATCATCATGCTGAAGTAGCCGCATTTGGGGGCATTTTCCTGTTGCTCGTGTTTTTCAATTTCTTATTTAATGATGAAAAACATTTACATTGGTTGGGTTATGTTGAGAGGAAAATAGGATCTCTGGGAAAAATGGCCTCGATTTCTGTTTTTCTTGCGCTGGGCGTATTAATCGCTAGTTTGAGTATGGTTGACGAAAGTAAAAAACTGATCGTACTAGTCGCCGGAATATGGGGAATTTTGACCTACGTAGGAGTGGATATCATTGGTTCTTTGCTGGAGAAAAATGACAATGATCCTAATGCCAATGTTGGTGAGTTGGTCAAACGTGGTGGAATCGGTGGTTTTCTCTATCTTGAAGTATTGGATGCATCGTTCTCATTCGATGGTGTGATCGGCGCTTTTGCGATTACTAATGATGTGGTCATCATCATGTTGGGCTTGGGAATCGGCGCGATGTTTGTACGTTCTATCACCGTTTACCTAGTACATCAGGAAACATTGGATAAGTTTGTATACCTGGAACATGGCGCGCATTATGCGATTGGTGTGCTGGCATTCATCATGTTGGCAAGTATGAAATACCACGTGCCTGAATTGTTCACCGGATTAATCGGCGTTGCTCTCATCCTGGCGTCATTGTGGTCGTCTATCACGCATCGTCGTAAAGCGGAATTGAATAATCATTAAGCAATAAATTTTTCAGTATCGGTACAATTTGGTATGCATACTTCACCTTATCAACGCCCTCCTACGCTCTACCGCTACGCTGAACGTCAGTGGTTAGAGCGCGCTCTTTTGTTGGGCGAGTTCCGCTTGCGTCCAGTTGCGAGTACTGGTTGCTTAGTCGTTAGTTTCTCTAAAAACTGGGATCCGCAGTTGTTCACCGTTTTTTCTGGTGCGGATTCTTGCCTAGTCATTCACGATACCGAAGCATTTGGTGAGCGTTTGCATCATGCGGTGCAGAAAGTGTTGCCTAGTTGGATGGGCATTGATGGCGCGGTTGAATATGGCGCACGTAGTCCATTGGGTGCTGCCTTTTCCAAATCAAAAGGCGATGCAGTAGAGCAAGAATGGCAGTTTGCCTGGCGGTCGACACAGGCCATGACGCGTTTACACCCCATCACCATTACATTGGGCAATATAGAAAATTATGCCCAATTGCGTGGTAAAGGTGAGCATTTCATTTAATGATATAAAGTCGGAAATTGCTTGCGTAATTGCTCTATCTTAGGTTGATCGTGGATCACGATGTAGGGTTGATTAGGATGGAGCGCCAAATAATTTTGGTGATATTTCTCGGCGCTATAGAACTGTTCAAGCGGCACAATTTGCGTGACGATGGAAGCGCTAAAAGCGTTGGTGGTGTTGAGTTTTTGCACCATGTTTTTTGCCATGGTTTGTTGCTCTGGCGTAGTGTAAAAAATCGCAGAGCGATATTGGCTGCCAACATCTGGGCCCTGGCGGTTGTATTGCGTCGGATCGTGCGCCACCTTGAAAAATACCTGCAGTAATTGATCATAGGAAACCTGTGCCGGATTAAAGCGTATGCGTACGGATTCGGCATGGCCTGTGTTGCCGCTGCTCACTTGGTCATAATGCGCCGTTGATGCGCTGCCTCCGGCATAGCCTGATACGACTTCAGAGACGCCTTTGACGTGCTTAAACACGGCATCTACGCCCCAGAAACACCCACCTGCAAAGACGGCAGTTTGCTCCTTGGGCGTTGTTGCGCTTGCGCTTGATAGTATGCCTATGCTGAGTAAGAAGAAAATGCTTTGGGCGAATTTCAATATAGGGCGCAATATGCTGGTCAACATAATAATTTCCTCATTAAAGTCTTGATGATTAACCGAAGGTAAAGGCAAATGCTTCTGCCCCTGGATCTAAAAATTCGATTTTAAAAAGATGGTGCTGGTTTTCGGTTCCAGTTTTAGTTTCGGTACTGGGGTTGGATTTTTGACGTACTAGTTGATATAAGCGTTGGTCTTTAATTTCACCATAACCCTGCGCATCAATATCTGTGCCGTGATGAGCGCTGGGTGGTTTGCCATCTAGCGTGACTTTAAAACGTATCGGTTTGCTGTTATCGGAACCCAAAACCAAATGCAAATCACGTCCTTGAAAGCGATAAGCAATTGCGCCACCAGCGGATTGTAAAGTGGCCGATTCATTAGAAATTTTCCAATTCCCCTGCAAGGCCCAATGATGTAGCGCTAGCGTAGTTGGGGCACTATATTTTGCTGATGCATCTTGTTGCACGGCTTCAGGTGAGGCCAGGTTTTTCTGCCGTGCGTAGCCCAAATACGTTTCTGGTGATTGTTGTTGTCTTCTTGTTGATGTTGCCGCAGTCGTCCCCGCCCCTTTAACGTTCACCAATTCATTGTTAAACGTCAAATCCTGATGCGCTTCTTTGAGCAGGCTTTGTATCATTTGCTCGGTTTCTTGATATGCACCTTCGCCAAAATGCTGGTGACGGATACGTCCTTGCGCATCGATTAAATAATGCGCTGGCCAGTAGCGATTTTGGTAAGCCTTCCAGATCGCATATTGGTTATCGATCGCTATCGGATAACGAATGCCGAGATCACGCGTGGCTTGTTCGACATTGCGTATTTCTTTTTCAAAAGCAAATTCTGGTGTATGCACGCCGATGATGACTAAACCTTGGCTGCGATATTTTTCATCCCACGCCTTTAAGTAAGGCAAGGTACGTAGGCAGTTGATGCAGGAATAGGTCCAGAAATCCACCAGTACCACTTTGCCATGCAAGGATGTATTACTTAGCGGTGGTGAATTGATCCAATGATTCGCTTCTGGTAAAGCGGGTGCCTGGCGCGCAGCAGAAACAGCATGAGCAGCGGGTTGAATGAAGGACTGATTTGCACCTTCAATCAATTTTTGTTCGATCTTGGCAGTGTTCCAGAAAGAAAATTGCGCTAGAAAACGGGTATCCCAACCTAGTGCAATCGCTACTACACCAACGACTACGGCGATTCCCAAAATGCGGCGTAGCCATTCTTCTGCACCCAAATTACGTTTCATCAGGGTGTACACACGTTTGCCGGCTAGCAGCGCCATACTCAAGGAGGTTGCGGCACCGGCAGCAAATGTCAGCAACAATAAAGCGCTATACAGATTGGCGCCCTGCAAGGCCGCACCAGCTAGTACTAACCCCAGGATAGGGCCGGCACATGGCGCCCATAAAAAACCAACCGCCACGCCTAGCAGCAAAGAGCTTTTAACATTATTTTGCTGATCGGCATCCGCACGTTGTTGCAAGCGTTCGCCCAAAGCTACCAAGGGGCGCATCAAGCGATTCGATACAACAGGGAAAATCAATGCGATGCCAAATAGCAATAACAGCACCATGGCGGCATAACGGCCATATTGATTGACTTGCACCAACCAAGCACCACCGACTGCGGCAAAGCTCGCTAGCAAAGTGAATGTCAATGCCATCCCCACTAAGATGGGTAAACCGCTGCTTTTAAAAGATTGCTCTGAGCGGGCAAAGATAAAGGGCAACACTGGTAGCACGCATGGGCTAAAAATGGTGAGAATGCCGCCGATATAAGCGAGTAAAAAAATCAGCATGATGATGACCCCCTTATTTGCTTTTAGGGATAAAGCGCAATGCGACGGTATTCATGCAATAGCGCAATCCAGTGGGTCTGGGGCCGTCTTCAAACACATGCCCCAGATGGGCATCGCACAAGGCACACTGTACTTCTGTGCGTACCATACCAAATAAGTGATCGGAAAGAGTGTGTACATTGTCGGCGGCGATCGGCTGCCAAAAGCTGGGCCAGCCGGTGCCGGAGTCGTATTTGGTATTGGCGTTGAATAACGCGTTATCGCAACACACGCAGCGATATAAACCGGCGTCATGCCTGTCGTAGCCAGGTTGAGAAAAGGCGCGTTCGGTACCTTGTTGGCGTGTTACCTGATAAGCGAGGGCTGAAAGTTGCTGCTTCCACTCGTTGTCTGTTTTCTTAACTTTGGGTATGGTGACGCGCCCTAGTGCTTTGCCATCATTGGAAAAACGTGTGATGCTGACTTGATCCTGATTGGATGTTGTCGTTGAGTTGGCATTGTTACTATAGCCCAAGGTTGCTAATGCACTGATCGCACCTACTCTATGGGATAGTGTGAACAGAAATTGTCTGCGTTGCATGGAATTTTTCCTTCATAAAGAAACAAAAGCATATTTATTGACGTATTTACATATCGACGTATCGACTTATTTTGTCTTGTTTGCTAGTTGCTAATGTATTCGTTGATGTTGGAAAAATAGTTACATAAGAGTGATGAACGACACTTGCGTACTTGTTTATTGTGAAGAAAAGCCGTGCGCTATTTTGGCATCCGCCAAAAGGTTGTCGATATTGCGACGAATTCGTTGGTGCTCTTCTGAGTTGATACTGCCAAACAGCAAAGCTGCTTCTGATGCATTGTGTAATTGATTAATGCTGGCATAAAAATTGTTGGGGTTGAAAGGGTGCTGATTTAATTGACGAGTACATTCGTGCATGAGGGCGCTATAAGGTCTTGATGCATTCACCCTATACATAGGAGGCATTGGATTTTGAGGTGTGTTCATCCCGATAGGAGAATTCACTTGCGTGATAATTTGGTGTGAAGGTAAGACAGAGAAACGCTCAAGAATGGAATGAAGTCTAGGGTTTTGGTGCAAAACTTGCCATTGCTCTTCTGATTGGG
>CAZCIX010000001.1:40688-52983 GCA_964498835.1 uncultured Burkholderiaceae bacterium
ATGGAATGAAGTCTAGGGTTTTGGTGCAAAACTTGCCATTGCTCTTCTGATTGGGTCGCCAGTACCTCCGCTTGCGTAGTGGCATCCAGAGCTGGGCGACTTTGTTCTAATGCTGATAAGACATGTTCATCCATCAAGTGCGCATTCCCACGCGCAATTTCTTCTATTGCGAATCGTTGTGCCGCCACATTCCCCTCATGAATTGCTGCAGCTAATGCAACAGGCGTCATTTGTTGTGGGTGATCGACGACATGATAAGTTCGACGCAGTGTAGTGCTAGTAGTGCCTGAAATGGATCCAAACATTGAATTTCTCTTTGTGTTATTTGATCTTATCGATGCTCTTGGTGCTCTTGATGTTTTTGGCAGAGAGTGAGCTATATCGAAACCTGACTTTAAATGAAATATTGTTTATATTTCATTGTTTTTTAAATGTCAATATTTGTGTGTGCTCACGTGTTTTGGGTTTTGCCACAAAAGATAGATTTTGAAATACAAAAACAAAAGGCAATTTGATAATTAAATCAAATTGCCTTTTTCTTATAGCCCTTTTTGTATTTACATCAATTTTTATTAATCAAATAAAAAGATAGATGGGGTAACAAATTCATTTAAAAGATTTTGCCGATTGAAAATTTACATTTTTTCATAGATTGTGGTTGTGGTGGTGATATTTTCGCTATTGGGTTTTTTGGTGACCTTGTATGGCTGTTTTGCGTCCATGTAGTCACACATATCTCCGTTGGTGTGATCGGTACTGGTGAAAGCTGCACCAACTTCTTCACACGTTTTTTTGTTTATCTCCGTCCATGTGAGTGATTTTGTTTCTTCTTTGCTATCAATCCCATCTTTCATTTTGCTTTTTGCTTCATTGCATTGTCTGGTATAGCTGCTATCTTTGGTGCGAGCTTCATACAACATGCCGATTTTTCCAATAACTGCACCTGTTGAACTCTTCAAATCTGCAGTCCAACCGCATAAACGGGAACCGGATTGTGCAAAAGCGGTGTTTGGAGCAACCAGTGTTGCTGCTACCAAAGCGATAGCGGATGAGATTTGTACGATTGATGTTTTTTTCATGGTTTTATGCTCCTAAAAATCAAAAATATTTAAGACATCTGCGATGTTGTTATATTTACAACAAAACTACTTTAACACAAAAAAACAATTGAGAAAATATTTTGACAAAAAATTACAGCGGTAGCTTGTTATATTTTTCAACAAATTGCCCAAAATCACCATTCTGCAAGCGCTCCAATTCTTCTTGTTCTACTAAAGATTGTTGCGCCATCGTGCCAAAGTTGGCTGTTTCTGCCGCGCTTAATGGGCGGGAGCGAAAATGGGCAGTGTGGATTTTACTTTGATGTAGCGCAAAATTGGAAAAAGAATTCTCATTCTCATTTAGGCCGGCTAACACGCGTGCTGATGGCGTCAATTCCGGGTTGATGAGCTTTTGGCGTTGGGTAGACAAAGTTTGTGCATGGGCTTGATCGGCGTGTCCGGCATCTAGTACTTCAGCGACTACATTAATGCGATTCAGCAATTCCAAACCCCAGTTTTGTAATGAAATACTGGCACCATCCCGTTGCAACATCAAACCAGGGCGGCGCCCTTCCCGTACGGCGCGTTTAAAGTTTTCCGTGTTTTCTTTTCCTTCTTGATCACTGGTCAATGGGCTGGCGTCGAAGGCGCAAAAATGTAGAAAGGCATCCAAAAAGCGCGCTGTTTCCAGGCTGATACCGCACGCCTCAAACGGATCAATATCCATGCAGCGCACCTCAATGTACTGCACCCCGCGCGTAGCCAGTGCATGGATGGGGCGTTCACAACGTTGAATGACGCGTTTAGGACGAATGGGCGAGTAATACTCGTTTTCAATTTGTAGAATATTGGTATTAAGTTGTTGCCATTCATCTTCTGCCCCATCATCGCTATTTTTGCGCCGTGTTCCCATTTCAGCGTATGGGGGATAAGGTTGGCTGACTGCACTCGATAAACTTTGCAGATAAGCAGCAAGATTGTTGTAATGCGGTGTCAAGCCTGCCTGTGCAGGACTTTGATAGCCCAAATCGCTCATACGTAAACTGGTGGCGTAGGGCAAATACAGTGTATCTGTAGAAAATTGTTGGAGTTGATGTGGTTGATTGCGCAAAAAATTGGCGGATACTGCAGGCGAAGCACCAAATAACACCATCAATAACCAGCTATAACGGCGAAAATTGCGAATTAGCGCGATATAGCTTTCCGATTGAAAATCTTGCGATGATTCTGCCTTGCCTTCGATTTTCTGCAATACGCGCCACAAATCCTCAGAAAGAGAAAAGTTGTAATGAATACCAGCGATGCATTGCATGGTTTTGCCATAGCGCAATGCTAAGCCGCGCCGGTAGACGTGTTTCAGCATTCCTAAGTGAGACGTGCCATACCAGCCAATAGCAATGTCTTTTTCATCTGGTAAGACGCAGGGCATGGAATTGCTCCAAAAATATTCGTCTTCGCTTTGCAATATCGCAGCGCTAAAGCGATGTGAGGCGTCTAGTTGCTCAAGCGCAGTGGCGATATCGGGCCGGGCTGGGGTGATGAATTCCAGCAACGCTTCAGCATAATCGGTGGTGATTTGTGGATGGGTTAAGGCGGAACCCAGCGCCCGGGGATGTGGAGTGCGTGCCAGCTCACCTTGCGACGTCACGCGCAACGTTTCTCTTTCTATGCCGCGTAAACCTTGATGTAACAAGTCGGGTGCTTCATTGCTAATCAGTCTCAGACGATTGCGCAATAGGTTGTCATTTTTGTGATTCATGATGCATTCCTTGCCTCTTCTGCTTTACTTTTTACACCGCCGCTGACACGTTCGATGCCAGCCAAATCGCGCCAGCTTTGAACGGTGTGGAAATTTTCCTGCTGTAACAAAGTACGTACTGCCGCAGCTTGGTCATAGCCATGCTCCATCAATAATTGTCCATCGGTTTTGAGATAGTGCTGCGCGCCCTGACCAATGATGCGTAAGGCCGTTAACCCATCGGCGTGGTCCGTTAGCGCATGGCGGGGTTCAAAACGTAAATCACCCTGCGATAGGTGTACATCTTGCTCGGCAATGTATGGAGGATTGGCCAAAATGACATCAAATGTTTGATCAAATGATGGTTTGCTTAGCTTTAGTTGATCCAATGCGCTATACCAATCGCTTTGTAAAAAATGGATATGAACCTGATGGCGCATCGCATTACTCTGCGCAACCGCCAATGCTTGCGGGCTGATATCTAATGCCACCACGCGCACGTCGGGTCGGGTGTGGGCGATTGCAATAGCGATGGCACCAGAGCCGGTACCCATATCCAGCACGCTGCCGTTTTGGGGTAAATGTTGTAGCGCTAACTCGACCAGCAATTCAGTCTCTGGACGGGGGATCAACACATCAGGCGTGACTTGTAAGGTTAGGCCGTAAAACTCTTTTTGCCCGGTGATGTAGGCAATTGGCTCACCGTTGATACGACGTTGTAGCAGCGTAGTGAGTCGTTGCGCCTCTTCCACGTTGAGAACACGTTCCGACTGCGTAATCAATTGGATGCGTGACAAAGCCAGCGCGTGGCATAGCAAAATACGGATTTCCAGCGCATCCAAGCCAATTGTTGGCTGCAAATCGCGGGTTAAGTGTTTTTGCAGCGCATCGACACAGATGCCAGCTGATACAGCGGGTAGCGAAATATGCATTAAGCGCGGCGACGGAATGCAATAAAAATCAGCACTAAGGTCAAACCAGTGAACCATGCCATTGACCATTGCACGATGGATAAGCCGAGAATCGGATCATACGCTGAGGTGCACATGCCATCGGCCTTGAACATGGAGGGCAGCCATTGCGCTGTAAAAAGCTGATTTAGGGCAGCTTCCAGCGGATCGCGGCCGCATGAAACGGCGGGATGCGCTTGCACCCACAAATGGTGAGCAGCAGTGCCAGCACCTGCCAAGCCGCCGACTAACCCTAATCTTGCGCCCAGTTTGGGCTTATTACTGATTGCACCGATTAAACTAGCAATTGCAATCACAAGGTAAGCGTAGCGTTGCAACACACAAAGTGGGCAGGGTTGCATGTCTTTGAAATGTTGCAGGTACAAAGCAAAAGATAGGAGGCCAATGCAGGACACAGCGATTAGAACAAGCAAAGTACGTGATTTCATCGTCAATATCATCCAAGTGAATAAAGCATTAAAAATATTAAATTGAGACTGTCCATTAACCCCCGTCGTTCCCGCTGGTTTAGGCGGGAACCCAGTGTCTTTCCTTGTTTACCGCTAAAGCCACTGGATCCCCGACTAAAGCACTCGGGGACGACGGTTTTGAGTTTCTCCGTATTACTGTCATTCCGATTGGCTTGGCACTCATTCCCATGCAGGAGCGTGGGAACGAGAACCACCACCACTTACAAACTATCTGCCAATGCCGCCAGCAATTCCGCCTGATGCTCAGCTGCCAGTGCATTGGTTAATTCCTGCAACTCACCATCCATGATGAAATCCAGCTTATACAGCGTTAAATTGATGCGGTGATCCGTCATACGGCCTTGGGGAAAGTTGTAAGTCCGTATCCGCTCGCTGCGGTCGCCAGAGCCAATCAGACTTTTACGTGTGGCGGCTTGGCTGGCTTGCTGTTCACGTAACTGCACGTCTTTAATACGCGCCGCCAATACTTTTAAAGCGGAAGCCTTGTTTTTATGCTGACTGCGATCATCTTGGCATTCGACCACGATGCCGCTTGGGATGTGGGTGATCCGCACAGCGGAGTCGGTTTTGTTAATGTGTTGTCCGCCTGCACCGGAAGCGCGATAGGTATCAATGCGTAAATCGGCTGGATTGATATGGACGTCATTGATTTCATCTGCTTCCGGCATGACGGCAACGGTGCAGGCTGAAGTGTGGATGCGGCCCTGGGTTTCTGTGGCGGGTACGCGTTGCACCCGATGGCCGCCCGATTCAAATTTGAGCTTGGAATACACGCCATGGCCCAAAATGCGGATGATGACTTCCTTGTAGCCGCCGATTTCAGAGGGAGATTCCGACACCATTTCGATTTGCCAGCGGTTGCGTTCAGCAAAACGGGTGTACATGCGCAGCAAGTCACCGGCAAAGAGAGCAGATTCGTCGCCGCCGGTACCGGCGCGGATTTCCAGAAAAATATTGCGCTCGTCGTTGGCATCTTTGGGCAGTAGCATTTTTTGCAAATCCAGCGCCAATTCTTCCATACGGGCTTTGGCATTCGCGATTTCTTCCTGCGCAAATTCTTTCATTTCTGGATCAGCCAGCATTTCTTGTCCGGCCTGAATATCTTCATTCGCTTGTTGATAGCTGGCATATAGCGTGACCAAAGGATTGATCTCCGCATGCTCGCGTGTCAACTTGCGATATTGATCCATGTTCGAAGCAATATCTTCTTGCATCAATAGGGAATTAATTTCGACCAGACGATTGGCTAATTGATCCAGTCTGGCCAGCATTGAAGGTTTCATGGATGTTCTAAATATAAAGTGGCGAAGTTAACGAAACCACGTTCCTCGGTCTAAGTAGGTGAATACGTGAAATAACGAAAACAATGAAAACAACGTAATGTAAATTAAAACGATTATTAACGCTGAGTACGAAATAATTGCGGTAGCGTGGCAATTAACTGAGCGCGCTCTTCTCCGTGCGCTTGATGGAGGGCTTGTTGAGGGCTATGGAGAAATTTTGCGATCAGGCCTTTTGACAGTGCGTCTAGTACCGCGCCGATGTCATCGCCTCTGGCCAGCATTTTTTTTGCGCGCTCGAGTTCCGCAAGGCGCATGGTTTCACTGCTTTCGTGCAAACTCTGTATTAGCGGAACAATTGCGCGATCATCCAGCCATTGCATAAAGGATTGCACGCGGTTTTCAATAATCGCTTGCGCTTGTAACACGGCAGCTTGGCGATTTTCAATGCCACTTTGGACTACCGCACCAAGGTCGTCGACAGTATGGAGAAAAACATCATCAAGTTGGCCAATTTCAGCTTCGATATCACGTGGGACGGCTAAATCGACCATAAAAATGGGTTTGTGGCGTCGTATTTTGATAACACGTTCAACCAAGCCCAGGCCAATGATGGGTAATGAAGACGCAGTACAGGAGATTACAACGTCAAATTTACTCAATTGTTCTGGCAAATCCGCTAATCGGATGGCGCGGCCATTGAGGCGTTGGGCCAGGGCTTCGCCTCGCTCCAAAGTGCGATTGGCTATGGTGATGGATTTGGGATGTTGCGCCGCGAAATGCGTAGCGCATAATTCGATCATTTCACCCGCCCCTATCAGGAGCACGTGTTGCTCGGTTAGCGTATCAAAAATGCGTTGTGACAAACGCACTGCCGCCGCCGCCATGGAAACGCTGTGGCTACCGATTTCTGTTGTGCTGCGTACTTCTTTGGCGACGGCGAAAGTACGTTGAAACATCTGATGTAAATACGTGCCTAAACCACCCGCCGCATCGGCTTGGCGCATGGCGTCTTTCATCTGTCCTAGAATTTGTGGTTCACCCAATACCATAGAATCCAGGCCGGAAGCCACGCGGAAAGTGTGGCGCACGGCGTTATCTTGCGATAACAGGTAGAGATGGGGGCGCAATTGTGCGTAAGGTAGTTGATGATAATCCGCTAAAAAATGCGCTACTGCGTCAACTGAATTCTGCGCTTGGCTGGCGCAATACACTTCAGTGCGGTTGCAGGTAGAAAGAATCGCCGCTTCATCATGTAAACCGGCGCCGTCCACGCGACCCATCCATGTGCGCGCAGCAGTGACTGCATCGGCAATTTTTGTGGGCGAAAAGACGACCTTCTCGCGCAAGGCAAGAGGCGCAGTCGTGTGATTGAGGCCAATGGCAAGGAGTTGCATTTCGTATAACGATTTGTGACGATTTTGCTGGTTTTTTGATTAACCCAGCATTGTATACCTTGATATACGCTTTATGTCTTCACCACTTTTTGCTGCAAACAATAACCATAGCCATACACCGTTACCAAATCGGGATTGCTGGCCAAATTGCATTGCAACTTATTTCGTACGCGGGAAACGTGGGTGTCGATGGTGCGAGAAGGTAAATCGGTTTCATGCCCCCAGATTGTTTCCTGAATATAAGCGCGTGAAAGTGGGCGGTTGAGATTGTTAAAGAATAGCAACGCTAGCTCAAATTCTTTTTTTGTGAGTGGCGTGGCAATGGCTTGCCCATTAATTGTCAGACTGATAGCGCGCGTGTCAAAGACATAATGCTCAAACTGAACAAAGCGGGCTTGTTTTTTGGGCCGTGGTGATGTGGGATAAGCACGTTGTAACAGAATTTGGACGCGCAATAGCAATTCTTGGTGGCGTAGTGGCATGACCATGTAATCATGCACGCCTTGATGCGTAAAGCTGGCTAATGTGGCTACGTTGTCGCCCTCATCATCTTCATGCTCGGCATCATGGACGTTTAGCAAGAATAAAATCGGCACGCTGGTTGGCGTTTTGGACGGTGTTTGCCAATTTTGCCTATCTACAATCAGCATGTCGAAATGCTTGTGTGCCAATTGCTTGTGCCAATTTTCTGCAGTGACGAAGGTATCAATGTGGCATTGGTAAGCAGTTCCGGCTGAACTAAGAACTTTGCTGATCAAAAACGCTTGGTGATGGTCAGTTTGTATCGCAATTTTCATGGTTCATACTTCATACAACATACAATACATAAGGGCGGATGGTTAATCCGCCCAAATCCATCATCAAATGTTTAACGCCAAAACATTAAAAAATCTACACATTAAGATTCAGGCAATACGACGTTGACATCCAGCACTTCGAGATTGCCCTGGCGATCCAGTGAAATCTTGATGTCGTCAGGATTGACTTTGGTGTATTTGGAGATCACCTCTATCAGTTCCTTATGCAATGCTGGTAAAAAGTCGGAGCCACTACGTCCACCACGCTCACGCGCGATGATGATTTGCAAGCGTTCTTTGGCTGCTGGTGCGCTTTTGGGTTTATTCGGAAATAAGAATGAAAGCAAAGCCATATTACTTTCCTCCAAAAATACGCTTGAGCAAGCCGGGTTTTTCATAGGATGTGAAACGCAATGGCAGGTCTTCTCCTAAGAAGCGCGACACCACATCGCTATAAGCCGTGGATACATCACTGCCTTCCATATGGATGGCGGGATTACCTTGATTGGAGGCGTGTAACACGGATTCTGATTCAGGAATAATTCCGATAAGCGGAATACGCAAAATTTCCTGTACGTCGGTGTACGACAGCATTTCTCCTGCATCCACGCGTTTGGGGGAATAACGGGTGATGAGCAAATGTTCTTTGACAGGTTCTCCACCGTTGAGTGCGCGGCGTGATTTGGCTTGGATAATGCCCAAAATGCGGTCAGAGTCGCGTACAGAGGAGACTTCTGGATTGGTGACTACGATCGCTTCATCCGCAAACGTGAGCGCCATCAACGCACCGTGTTCGATACCGGCAGGAGAATCACAAACAATGTAATCAAAGCCCATTTTTGCCAAATCTTGCAGAACGCGTTCGACACCTTCTTCTGTCAACGCATCTTTGTCCCGGGTTTGGGACGCTGGCAAAATAAACAAATTGTCGCAATGCTTGTCTTTGATCAGCGCTTGATTGAGCGTGGCTTCGTTACTGATGACATTGATTAAGTCGTATACGACACGTCGCTCGCAACCCATGATTAAATCCAGGTTACGCAAGCCAACGTCAAAATCGATCACAACGGTTTTATGACCACGTAAAGCGAGGCCGGATGAAAAGCTGGCGCTGGAAGTGGTTTTCCCCACACCTCCTTTGCCTGAGGTTACAACGACGATTTTGGTCACAAAAAACTCCTTAAGGGAAAAATGAAATGATGATTTGAAATATAAAATTTTTAATTTTTACTATTCGAATGGTGCGGGTGGTGCAGATGTGGGGCTTGAATCGGTGTCATATCAAGGCGATCACCTACCAGGCTAACTTGAACCGCTTGTTGTGCTAATTCTTGCGGCAAACCATCATCAAAAGTGCGGTACATACCGGCAATAGAAATCAATTCCGCTTCCAGGCTTAACGCAAAAATGCGTGCGCCGGTATGACCGCTGGCACCTGCCAAAGCACGTCCACGCAAAGGTGCGTACACGTGAATACTGCCATCGGCGATGACTTCTGCCCCGTTATTGACCGCTGCGGTAACAATCAAATCTGCACCACGCGCATAAATACGTTGGCCAGCACGTACGGGCGTATCAATAATCATCGTGCCTGGAGCGACTTCTTTGAGCATGGTTGTGTTAGCTGTCGTGTCTTCTTGTTGCGCAGTTTCTGGAACGATTTCTGTCGTTGTTACTTTGGTCGCAGGTTTGTCTTCAACATCGCTGCTTTGATCTTGATCGATGTAGGCGGTTGCTGTGGTGTCAAGGCTTAAGCCATTTGCCAAAATGCTGTCATGCATGCATGCTGGCGCGTTGCGTACTGCGACGGGGTTTAACTGATGTGCTTTGAACAACGTAATCAGCGTTGTCCAGTCTATAGCATTGACGGCTTCTATTTCTGTCACTGTATGCAGATCCAGTGCGCCAAGATCAATCACGGCAAATTCATGATCAAAAAAATCCGACATGCCGCCCGTCATTTCTTTTAATGACGCTTCCCATTGCACTGGGTTGGATGAGTGAAGAATCGCGGAAATAGCAACAACCGTGGATATTTTGATTTCGATGGGTTTGCGACTTGAACTGGATGACATAGGGAAAGTAAAAATAGGGGCTTTTTAAGCCTGATTTGAATCTAATTTGAGCCTAATTTGGCGCTAAAACGCTTAAGAAGCAGCAGCAGCGCCAAAAAATAAGCAGTATATTACATTACCGAAACCGCTTGAAAATCATCTTGCGCATCTTGTGTCGTTTGTAATGAAATCACTTTGGAATCCCCAAAATTGCTGGAGCATGGTTCGTCATCAAATGCAATATCACCTTGCGCATTGGGAATGCCGTTTGCCTCTAAATTGGCAAAATTAAACTGATTGCGATCCATTAAATGCGAAGGAACGACGGTGGATAAAGAAGAGAAAATGCTTTCCACTCGTCCTGGAAATTGTTTTTCCCAATCGCGCATCAATTGTTTGATTTGTTTGCGCTGCAGATTTTCTTGCGAACCGCATAAATCGCAGGGAATGATGGGAAATTGCTTGACCTGCGCATAACGCTCTGAATCTTTTTCTTTTACATACGCCATGGGGCGAATCACGATATGTTGTCCGTCATCCGATTGCAATTTGGCTGGCATGCCTTTGAGTTTGCCCCCGAAGAACATATTCAAAAAGAAGGTTTCCAGAATATCGTCTCGGTGGTGGCCTAGTGCAATTTTGGTCGCGCCGAGCTCATTGGCCACGCGATACAAAATACCGCGCCGCAAGCGTGAGCAGAGCGAGCAAGTGGTTTTGCCTTCAGGAATGACACGCTTGACGATGCTGTAGGTATCTTGATTTTCAATGTGAAAAGGCACACCGAGTTTGGTCAAATATGCGGGTAGAATGTCGGCCGGAAAGTTGGGCTGTTTTTGATCCAGATTGACGGCGACAATATCAAAATGAATCGGCGCCCGTGCGCGTAGCGTAAGCAAAATATCCAGCAAGGTATAGCTATCTTTGCCGCCAGACAAACAAACCATGACCTTGTCGCCCTCTTTGATCATGTCAAAATCCTGGATGGCTTGACCGACCTGGCGACATAAGCGTTTATGTAGCTTGTTGTTTTCGTACTGAACTTTTTCAGCCTGCTTACTTAATTGTGCACTACATTGTTCTGTACGTTGCGCAGAGACATCAACATCCATTTGTGTATTCCTTTTAATGCGAAAGATTTCAGGCCGACATGATACTACCCGAACCGAGTGAACAGGCACGCGCTGCATCGGATGCGCTTACTTTACATATCAGCCGTGAAATTGAATCTCATGGTGGGTGGATTTCGTTTGCGCGCTTTATGGAGTTGCTGTTGTATACGCCAAAGCTTGGTTATTACAGTGGCGGCGCAAAGAAATTAGGTGAACAGGGGGATTTTACAACCGCACCAGAAATGACGCCTTTATTTGGCGCGACGCTGGCACAGGTGGCGGCTAAGTTGATGGCGCAAAGCACGCCGCAATTACTGGAATTTGGTGCTGGTACGGGTCAATTGGCGCACGATGTGTTGACTGAATTGGCGGCGATGAATGTGCCAGTGACGCAGTACGCGATTGTTGAATTGTCTGGCGAGTTGCGCGCACGTCAGCAAGAGAAGCTGCGTGACTTTCCTCAAGTCTGTTGGTTAGATGCCTTACCCGCTGCATTTTCTGGCGTGGTATTAGCGAATGAAGTGCTGGATGCCATGCCCGTTCATCTGGTTTGCAAGCAAAGTGAAAATACTTGGTGTGAGCAAGGCGTGGCGTGGTCGGAAGAACGTGGCTTTGTGTTTGCTCAGCGTGAATGCACCCCTGAATTGTTACAGCAAATTGGGCAACAAATCCTGGATGCAGAGGATTTGCCAGTCGGTTATTTGACGGAAGTCCATCCGCTGGCGTGTGGTTTTATCCATACTTTGGCTGCGATGTTACAAGCTGGGCGAGCGCAAAGTGGTAGCGGCGGCGCGGCGATTTTGATCGATTATGGCTTTCCAGCGCATGAATACTATTTAGCTCAGCGCTCGCAAGGAACTTTGATGTGTCATTACCGCCACCATGCGCATGCTGATCCATTTTATTTGCCTGGTTTGCAGGACGTGACAGCGCACGTGGATTTCAGCGCGATGGCGCGTACAGCGCTCATGGGCGGCCTGGATGTGTTGGCGTATATGGGGCAAGCGGCGTTTTTGATTCATGCTGGCATCGGTGATTTATTAATGCGCACGCCGGTGACGGATTCGCTGCGGTATTTACCACAAGCGAAAGCCGTGCAGAAACTGGTATCGCCTGCTGAAATGGGTGAGTTATTCAAGGTGCTGGTGCTTGGGGCGGGCGTTGATCTACCACCAGAATTTGCGCGTGGGGATCATAGTTATAAACTATAAATCCGCCACACCCGTCGTTCCCGCGGTTTGGTGGTTAGCGTGGTTTTAGGGTTTTATGGTTTTTGGTTTTGTTTTTTCAACGTTAAGGATAGTTATGAAAATTGCTCAGGATGTCGTTCAATTAATAGGCAACACGCCTTTAGTACGTATCAACCGTTTGGTGAGTGGTGCGAATGGTGCAACTGCGGATGTCGTCGCCAAGCTAGAGTTTTATAACCCAGCACATAG
>CAZCIX010000001.1:53083-79168 GCA_964498835.1 uncultured Burkholderiaceae bacterium
CGTTATTTCCTGCCGCAGCAATTCAAAAATCTCGCCAATCCAGAAATCCATCGCAACACCACAGCAGAGGAAATCTGGCGCGACACTGATGGCCAGGTTGATATCGTCGTCGCAGGTATCGGCACTGGCGGCACGATTACTGGCGTGGGTGAAGTGTTAAAAGCCCGTAAACCTGGCGTCCAAATGATTGCCGTAGAACCCGACGCTTCCCCCATGTTGTCATGCGGCACCAAAGGGCCACACGTGATTCAAGGCATCGGCGCGGGTTTTGTGCCAGACATCCTCAATACTAAAATTTATGACGAAGTCGTGCGTGTCACCAACGACGACGCCTTGGTCACAGCCCGTCGGGCGGCTAAGGAAGAAGGCTTGTTGGTCGGCATTTCATCCGGCGCAGCCTTGTGGGCAGCGATACAAGTGGCGCAAAGGCCAGAAAATGCTGGCAAGTTGCTGGTGACGATTATTCCTTCGTTTGGCGAGCGTTATTTGAGTACGGCGTTGTTTGCGGATTTGGCGCAATAAAACAATCAAACATAAAAAAGCGCGGGGTGATTTGACTCACTCCGCGCTTTTGTTTGTGTTTCTGCTTTTGCTTCTGTTTCTTACATGTCTAGATGTTGACCGCCATTAAGACGCGATTGCAATTGCGCTTTGGTGGTTTGCAACGCTTGTGGCAAGCGGTAGTGCAGTTTTTCAAACAATTCGCTATGCAATTTCAGCTCAGTTTCCCACGCTGCTTTGTCGATGGAGGTGATGGTGTTGAATTGTTCTTGCGTAAATTCGATGCCATCCCATTTCAAATCAGCAAATTGTGGTGACACGCCGAAAATGTTTTCAACGCCGCTGTTTTTCCCTTCAATGCGATCCAACATCCATTTCAATACGCGCATGTTGTCGCCAAAGCCAGGCCAGACGAATTTGCCTTCAGCGTCGGTGCGGAACCAGTTGACGCAGTAGATTTTTGGCAAGGCTGCGCCGGCTTGTTGAATCTTTTCTCCCACATTTAACCAATGTTGGAAATAGTCGCTCATGTTGTAACCCATGAATGGCAACATCGCGAATGGATCGCGGCGAACCACACCCATTTGGCCAGCGGCAGCGGCAGTGGTTTCTGAGCCCATAGTCGCTGCCATGTAAACGCCTTCAACCCAGTTACGTGCTTCGGTGACGAGTGGCACGGTGGTGGAACGACGGCCGCCGAAAATAAAGGCGGAAATTGGCACGCCAGCTGGATCATCCCAGGCTGGATCGATGACTGGGTTTTGTGTTGCAGCAACGGTGAAACGAGCGTTGGGATGCGCTGCTTTGCGGCCAGTTTCTTTAGCGATTTCTGGTGTCCAGTCTTTGCCTTGCCAATCGATCAAGTGCGCTGGTGCTTCTTTGGTCAAACCTTCCCACCAGACATCGCCATCGTCAGTTAATGCAACGTTGGTGAAAATGGTGTTTTCATTCATGGACGCCATGCAATTGGAGTTGGTTCTGGTATTGGTGCCAGGTGCAACGCCGAAATAACCTGCTTCTGGGTTGATTGCATACAAACGGCCATCTTTGCCAGGCTTAATCCATGCAATATCGTCGCCGATGGTGGTGACTTTCCAGCCTTCAAAACCTTTTGGTGGAATCAACATGGCGAAGTTGGTTTTGCCGCAAGCGGATGGGAATGCGGCTGCGACGTAGTGTTTCTTACCTTCGGGGGATTCCACGCCCAAAATCAACATATGTTCAGCCAACCAGCCTTGATCGCGGCCCATGGTGGATGCGATACGCAAGGCGAAGCATTTTTTACCTAACAATGCGTTGCCGCCGTAACCGGAACCATAGGACCAGATTTCACGTGTTTCAGGGAAGTGCACGATGTATTTGGTTGCGTTGCATGGCCAAGCGACGTCTTTTTGACCCGCTTCCAATGGTGCGCCAACTGAGTGTACGCAAGGGACAAATTCACCGTCAGTGCCCAATACGTCGTATACCGCTTTGCCCATGCGCGTCATGATGCGCATGTTGACGGCGACGTAAGGAGAGTCGGACAACTCAATCCCAATGTGAGCGATTGGTGAGCCGAGTGGGCCCATGGAGAATGGCACCACGTACATGGTACGACCGCGCATGCAGCCATCAAACAAGCCATTCAATGTGGTGCGCATAACGGCGGGTTCCATCCAGTGATTGGTTGGGCCGGCATCTTCTTTTTTCTCGCTGCAAATAAAGGTGCGATCTTCAACACGGGCGACGTCCGATGGATCGGAACAGGCTAAATAGCTGTTTGGACGTTTGGCATCGTTGAGTTTTTTCATGGTGCCGCCTTCGACCATCAAAGCGCACAAGCGATCGTATTCGCTTTGTGAGCCATCACACCAATAGATACTGTCTGGCTTGGCCAGGGCAGCGACTTCTGCGACCCAGTTGATTAATTTTTGATGTTTGACATAAGCTGGAATGTTCAGTGTTGCAACATCAGCCTTAACAGGTTGATTCATAGAGTGCTCCAATGCTAGTAAAGAAAATTTGACTTATCCGGCACGATGATCGCCAACTTACGGCTACTTAGAATTGTTTTTATGCTAGCGCGATGATGAGTGGCAGTGGCTACGGCGGTTTTGCTGCAAGAATTCTGTAATCTGTAATCGAATCCGAGATGATAGCAGGTCTTTGTATTCGTCATCTACACCTACGCCTATTGAAGGGCTGATTAGATATGATTGATGACCAGGCAATGTCGTTACCCTTATCCTTGCTTGCAATAGGCCGCTAGGCCCGTCATCAGGATAAGTTAAATCAATGAATGGAGAATTTATGAAAACATTTAGAAATAATGCATTTTAATATTGGGGGTGTTATTGGGTATAGGTTTCGCAAGTCACTAGGCGTTTGCTACAAGAGTGATTAGTGCTGGCACGAATCTTGATTCGGAGGGGAGGCCTGGAAAATTATGCCCTGGCACATGTGAAATGCGTGGGTTGGCCCGGTATGGCTGCTGGTTGAAGCAGCCTAACACAGGTCTTGGTCTATGCGAATGCGACCAGCCGGCTCCTATAATAGTTATGTCACCACAACCATCACCGGTTTGTGTTGCTAATAATCAAGTAATTTGCAAGACTTTTGAACTGATCGATGCATATACTGATACTGGTTCGTGTAACAAAAAACGTTGTGCGCTAGGAATACCACGAGATGCTTTAGCTAATTATGGAATCGAAATAAAAGACGGTTTAGCGTATTACAAAAGTGATTCAACAAAATTTACTTCATGGTCTGGTGGAAACAAACAAACCTTATAGCTTGTCTCGTGCTAATCGAATTTTGTCAGGTTGCGCGGTAGCGTTCAAGCCAATGGGCATATGGAGCGGGCAGCGTCCATGAGGGGCGCTCGATTTGTAAAACCTTTGCTGCGTGATAAGGCCAATGAGGGTTGGTAAGATGGGCTCGGCCAATCATGACCAAGTCTAGTTGACCATCGGCAATCACCTGATTAGCGGTGATGGGGTCGTCAAAACCCCAGGCAGAGGCAACAGGAATTTTGGCTTCTTGTTTTACCCGTGCTGCAATGGGCGCCAGAAATGCCGGCCCCCAGGGTATGTCGGCTTCGGGGGTTGAGAACCCTATGCTGACGTTAAGGAAATCCATCCCTGCTTGACGTAATTCGGTAACCAGTCTGATCGAATCAACTAGTGTTTCTTCGTCACGACCATCGTATTCAATGACCCCAAGGCGAACCGTGAGCGGCAAGTGCTCTGGCCATACTTGGCGAACCGCTGAAAGCGTCTCCAACAAGAAGCGACCTCGGTTTTCCGGACTACCACCGTATTCGTCGGAGCGCTGGTTTGCGTGACGGGAAAAAAAACTCTGACCAAGGTAACCGTGAGCAAAGTGAAGTTCCAGCCACTCAAAACCAGCATTGCGGGCACGAATGGCCGCAGAGACGAAATCTTCGCGGACCGATTGAATATCACGTTTTTCCATAGCTTTAGGTACTTTGGATAAATGACCGCCAAACGCTAAAGCGGAGGGTGAAATTGTCGTCCAAGCACGTGGGTCATTCTCAGGAATATGGTCATCCCCCTCCCAAGGACGGTTGGCGTTTGCTTTGCGACCGGCATGCCCAATCTGAATACCTGCTACAGCACCAGCTTCCTTGATGGCCTTGGCAATCGGCGCCAGGGCCTCTGATTGAGCATCATTCCACAGCCCCAGACAGGCGGGTGTAATTCGTCCCTCTGGTGAGACAGCAGTGGCTTCGACGATCACTAGGCCGGCCCCACCACGAGACAAGCCCGCGTAATGTGCAAAATGCCAATCATTGGCTATACCGTCATTCGCAGAATACTGGCACATTGGAGGAATCGCGATACGGTTACGTAATTCAATGGATTTGAGGCGATAGGGTGTAAATAGTTGAGACATGATGTGCAGTTTCTTTCTTGAAAAATGGGCGTTAAAGATTGGCAATCTGGATGACAACTTCACCCTGAGTTTTGCCGGCTTCTGTCGACCAGAGGGCTTCGATGAGCATCTCCGCGACTTTTGCCGAGGGCTGGGGGGCAGTGATCAGTTGTCCGCATCCTCGAACATACTACCCAATTCGCGCAAGCGGCGCTCCAACGTGAGCCATAAAAAATCCCAGTAAACACGGGGTTTGCTGGGATCTTGTTTGCAACTACTACAAAGGTCGCATTTAGAAGGGGATGTCATCATCCATATCTGAAAAATTCGGCGCAGGCTTAGCAGCCGGTGCTGGGCGTGCTGGTGGGTTATTTTGATTGTTGCTGTAACTATTGTTCTGATTGTTATTCTGATACGGCGCAGCGCCGCCATAACCATCATCCATCGGCGCGCTGCCCATTCCTTGGCGGCTGCCTAGCATTTGCATGGTGTCGGCGCGGATGTCGGTGGCGTATTTTTCTATGCCGTCTTTGTCTGTGTATTTACGGGTGCGCAGGCTGCCTTCTATGTAGACTTGCGAGCCTTTTTTGAGGTATTGGCCAGCGATTTCGGCTAATTTGCCGAAGAAGGTGATGCGATGCCATTCGGTTTGTTCTTTTTTCTCACCAGTGTTTTTGTCTTTCCAGTTGTCGGTGGTGGCGACGGTGATGCTAGCCATGGCATCGCCACTGGGCATGTAGCGCATTTCTGGGTCGCGACCTAGGTTACCGACGATGATTACTTTATTGACTGATGCCATCACGCACTCCTTTGTTTTCTATGATCTGTTCGTTGCTGCTGGGGCGATTTTACGGCCATCGCCAAAAGCCGCTATAGTAGCAGGTTCGCTTGTTTGCCGGCTTGTTTATCCGCAACAGTTTACTCATTCCCCCATTGAAAGCAGAAAGCAGTACATGGAAGAAATCCGCATTCGCGGCGCACGCACGCATAATCTTAAAAATATCAATCTGGACTTACCCCGTAACAAATTAGTCGTGATTACCGGTTTGTCTGGCTCTGGTAAATCTTCGCTCGCTTTTGACACTTTGTATGCAGAAGGTCAGCGGCGTTATGTGGAGTCCTTGTCGTCTTATGCACGCCAGTTTTTACAGTTGATGGAAAAGCCCGATGTGGATTTGATTGAGGGTTTGTCACCTGCGATTTCGATTGAGCAAAAAGCGACGTCGCACAATCCGCGTTCAACCGTCGGTACTGTCACGGAAATTCATGATTATTTGCGTTTGCTCTACGCGCGCGTGGGGACGCCGTATTGCCCGGATCACCCAGAAAACCCGCTGGCCGCGCAATCGGTGGCGCAAATGGTAGATGCCGTTCTTGCCATGCCAGAACAAAGCAAATTGATGATCATGGCGCCCGTGGTTAGCAATCGCAAAGGCGAGCATGTGGACTTTTTTGAACAAATGCAAGCGCAGGGTTTTGTACGTTTTCAGGTGCAAAGTGGTACCCAGCCAGCACAAATTGTTGAAATTGATGACATACCAAAATTAAAGAAAACCGAAAAACACACGATTTCTGTTGTGGTGGATCGCATCAAAATCCCATCACAATCTGACTCTGATGCGAATGGCGTTTCTCCAATCAAACAACGTTTGGCAGAAAGTTTTGAAACCGCTTTGCGCCTGGCAGAGGGCCGCGCGATGGTGCTGGATATGGACACCGGTAAGGAATGGATTTATTCCAGCAAATTCGCTTGCCCGATTTGTTCTTATTCTTTGCAGGAGTTGGAGCCACGCCTGTTTTCCTTCAACAATCCCATGGGTGCTTGCCCCGAATGCGATGGCTTGGGACATATTGAATTTTTTGATCCTAAACGTATTTTGGCGTTTCCTAGTTTGTCGCTAGCCAGTGGCGCCATTAAGGGTTGGGATAGACGCAATCAGTTTTATTTCCAGATGTTATCCAGCCTGGCGGCGTTTTATGGTTTTGATATAGAAGCACCGTTTGAGAATTTGCCAGAACACGCGCAGCAAATCGTTTTGCATGGATCCGGTAAGGAAGTCATTCCCTTCACTTATTTGAATGAACGCGGCCAGCTTGTGGTGCGTGAACATACTTTTGAAGGCGTGGTAAATAATTTGCAACGACGCTATCGGGAAACGGATTCCATGGCGGTCAAAGAAGAGTTGGCGAAATTCATCAACGGCAAAAAATGCCCCTCCTGCCACGGCGCCCGCCTGCGTGTGGAAGCGCGTTTTGTCAAAGTCGGGAATGGCGAGCAGGAACAGACGATTTATGAAGTCGCGGCGAAACCTTTGCGCCAAACGCTGCGCTTTTTCAACGAGTTGGTGTTGACCGGCGCCAAAAAAGAAATCGCCGATCGCGTCATTAAAGAAATCATTTCGCGTCTGACTTTCTTAAACAACGTTGGACTCGATTATCTATCGCTTGATCGCAGTGCTGACACGCTGTCTGGCGGCGAAGCGCAACGCATTCGGCTGGCATCGCAAATCGGTTCCGGCTTGACCGGCGTGATGTATGTGTTGGATGAGCCATCAATCGGTTTGCACCAACGTGACAATGATCGTCTGATCGATACCCTCAAACATTTGCGCGACATCGGTAACAGCGTGTTGGTGGTTGAGCATGATGAAGATGCGATTCGGACCGCGGATTATATTGTCGACATGGGTTTGGGCGCGGGTGTGCATGGTGGTGAAGTCATTGCAGAAGGCAGCTTGCAGGATATTTTAAAAAGTAAGAAATCACTAACGGCGCAATATTTAAATGGCACGCTCAAAATTGCCGTGCCGCAAAAACGCACGCCATTTAATCCTGAAAAACAAGTCGTTATTACTGGCGCTAGTGGGAATAATTTAAAAAACGTCACGTTCAACTTGCCGGTAGGTTTATTGACTTGCATTACGGGTGTGTCTGGCTCGGGCAAATCGTCTCTGGTCAACGACACGCTGTACCACGCCACTGCACGGCATTTATATAACTCACAGGCAGAACCGGCGGAGCATGAATCCATCAGCGGCCTGGAACATTTCGATAAAGTCATCGCGGTGGATCAGGCGCCGATTGGCCGCACACCGCGCTCTAATCCTGCGACCTATACTGGTTTGTTTACGCCGATACGCGATTTGTTTTCTACCGTGCCGATGGCCAAAGAGCGTGGCTACAGCCCGGGGCGGTTTTCTTTCAACGTCAAAGGCGGGCGTTGCGAAGCGTGCCAGGGTGATGGCGTGATCAAGGTTGAAATGCACTTTCTGCCAGACGTGTATGTGCCTTGCGATATTTGTCACGGCAAACGCTACAACCGGGAAACGCTAGAGGTGCAGTACAAAGGAAAAAATATCCACGAAGTGTTGGATTTGACGGTAGAAGACGCACACGTTTTCTTCCAACCTGTTCCCTTGATTGCACGCAAATTGCAAACTTTGCTGGACGTCGGATTGGGCTATATCCGACTCGGCCAAAGCGCCACCACGCTATCCGGCGGCGAAGCGCAGCGTGTCAAATTGTCGTTGGAATTATCCAAGCGTGATACGGGGCGTACGCTTTACATTCTGGATGAACCGACCACCGGTTTGCATTTTCACGATATCGATTTGTTGTTAAAAGTCATCCATCGATTGCGTGATCAGGGCAATACCTTGGTCATCATTGAACACAATTTGGATGTCATCAAAACAGCAGATTGGCTGGTGGATTTGGGGCCGGAAGGTGGCGCTGGTGGTGGGTTGATCGTCGCGACTGGCACGCCGGAGGAGGTGGCGCAGAATCCGGCTAGCGTAACGGGGAAATATTTGCAGCCCTTGCTATGATTTTTGTAATTGCAAGCGCTCGTACTTAGCTTGCAATTCTTCCTTTGTCTCGCGCCACGCTGGGTTAAATGGAATACAGCTGACAGGGCAAACTTGTTGGCATTGCGGTTCGTCAAAATGTCCTACGCACTCGGTACACTTTTCCGGATTGATTTCATAAATTTGCGGTCCCATGAAAATGGCGTCATTGGGACATTCTGGTTCGCAGACGTCGCAGTTAATGCAGTCATCGGTGATTAATAAAGCCATAGTGTGTCAGCCTATTTAACTGGCGTATCCGTTTTTTCATTCTTTTGAATTTTCTCTTTCAACCATTTTTCCACCGAAGGAAACACAAAAGTCGAAACATCCCCGCCCAACACGGCAATTTCGCGCACGATTGTGCCGGAGATAAATTGGTACTGATCCGATGGCGTCAGGAATAGTGTTTCGACATTAGGTAATAAATAACGATTCATGCCCGCCATTTGGAATTCGTATTCAAAATCTGACACCGCACGCAAACCGCGCACGATGACGCCGGCGTTGTGTGAGCGCACAAAGTCTTTCAGTAAACCCGAAAATCCTTCTACTTGCACATTCGGATAATGTGCCAGCACTTCCCTGGCGATCTCCAGGCGTTCATCCAATGAAAAAAAGGGCCGCTTGTTTTTGCTATCCGCGACACCGACAATCACGCGACTAAAGATGCCTGATGCGCGGCGCACTAAATCTTCGTGACCGCGCGTTAACGGATCGAATGTTCCTGGATAAACTGCTACAACCATCGTGTCTCCAATGCGCTAAATAGCTGCCAAATTGCAGGATCAGAAAAGGCCGCATTATGCCTGAAAAAAAGCGAAGATCAGGGGACCTTTTTGCGTTGCAGCAAATGATAAAACACATTGCCAGCTTGATCGGCACGCACGATTTCCCAATCAGCCAAGTAATCTGGCGTAGTTTTCATTTCATTTTCAAGCGGCGTGCCAGATTCCACATACAATAAGCCATCTTCGGTCAGTAATTGCGTGCAGCTAGGCCAAATTTTGCTTAACCATCCTTGTTGATATGGTGGATCCAAAAAAATCATGTCAAAACGTTGCCCACGTTTAGCCATCGTTTGCGCAATGGCGCAGGCATCGCCATGGAGGATGGTGGTTTGCTCTGCCTGTAATTTCGTTTTCGTTGCATTCAATTGCTGAATCACGGGTGAGTAGTAATCCACCATGGTAACGCTCGCCGCGCCGCGGCTGGCGGCCTCAAAACCCAGTGCGCCTGTTCCCGCAAATAAATCTAATACGGCTCGTTGGTTCCAATCTTGATCAACAATATGGTTGATCCAGTTAAACACCGTTTCACGCACGCGATCTGGTGTTGGGCGCAAACCAGCCGCTTCTAGTACCGGTAGATTTGTGCGTTTCCACATTCCACCAATAATGCGAACCTGGCGAGGTGCGGAGGATTTTGTATGCGTATGCCTGTTAGGTGTAGATGTTTTTCTTTGCATGTTGAATTAGCATGTTGAATTAATTTGATTCTTTAGTTCTGTTTGATTTAAGTTGGAAAATTCAAAAATCTCAAGGTATAAGGCTTATACTGCCTGCTTGCTCTTTGCGTCACTTCGTTTCTCAATTTTTCAAGGAGTATCAATATGAAACATCTTGTCGTTTCGCGACATCGCCAATCTGCGCAAGCGGGCCTGACATTGATTGAGTTGATGGTGACTATCGCCATCCTCGGTGTTTTTGCTGCACTTGCGGTTTCCAGCTATCGAGATTATTTGGTGAAATCACGTTTTCCTAATGTCAAATTATCGCTTGAGCCAATCAAGACAGCGATGACTTCATGCTTGCAACAACACGATGGATCGTTGGTTGCATGTGACAGCTTCAAAAAGCTGGACGTTATGATGCCAGCACCGACGGAAGATTTGGCTAGCGTTAGTATTGCCAGCAATACTGCGGTTATCACTGCAACGGCAACAGCACCTGTTGGTGGATACACCTACATTTTGACGCCATCGGTTACCACAACAGGCGATAAGAAAGTTGTTTTTAAAGTGTCGGGAACTTGTGCTGCGCAAGGAGATATTTGTTGATTGTTTAAATATGGTGTAAAGATCGCCACATTTAAAACCAAAATTAAAAGCACCTTATGCTGCGAGGTCAAGGTGCTTTTAATTTTCCTAAGCCTCAACAAGTTTGTGTGTGACATTGGTGCATGACATTATTCGATTTCGTTGTCGATATTGCTTCTAATCCGTTTGGCGTTCGGCCTTTTTCCTACTGTAACGGTCAGCGTTAACTCCTGATTTCGTCTTAACACGGTCATTTTTACCGTTTTAGTGGGTGATAATTTCGCAATAAAATCCAGCATTTCAGTGGTGTCCGAGATGGGTTTGTTTTCAATTGCCAATAAAATATCACCGGGTTTTATTCCGGCTTTATCCGCTGGCCCATTTCTCAATACACCGGCAATCAGTGCACCGGTTTTTTTCTTCAAACCAAAACTTTCGGCTAAGTCGGCAGTGATATTTTGTGGCTCGACGCCGATCCAGCCGCGAACAACGTGACCGGTTTTAATAATGGACTCCATTACTGTTTTGACGGTTGATACTGGAATGGCGAAGCCAATTCCCTGCGAGCCCCCACTCCGTGAATAAATGGCAGTATTGATTCCAAGCAAATTACCATTTGAATCTGTTAGCGCACCACCGGAATTTCCCGGATTAATCGCCGCATCGGTTTGAATAAAGTTTTCAAATGTATTGATGCCAAGATGATTGCGACCCAAAGCTGAAACGATGCCCATGGTGACCGTTTGTCCAACGCCGAATGGATTGCCGATAGCCAGCACTACATCTCCAACTTTGGATAATTCAACATGTCCCAACGTAATGGCTGGCAAATTGGATAAATTAATTTTAATCACGGCAAGATCGGTTTCAGGATCAGTGCCGACAATTTTGCCCGAAGCCTTTCGCCCATCAGCCAGTGCGACCTCAATTTCATCTGCGGCCTCAATGACGTGGTTATTGGTCAATATATATCCCTGTGGGCTGACTATTACACCAGAGCCTAGACTGGATTGTTTTTCTTCTTCCTCACGGAAGCGGCCGCCGAAAAATTTCCTAAAAAATGGATCCTCTAACAACGGATTTCTTGCTTGCCTGGACTCTTTTGTTGTGAAAATGTTAACAACAGAAGGCATTGCCCGCTTCGCCGCATCACGATAAGAAGTTTGTGCCATTGATGCTGGTGCTTCTTGTAGTGTGACTGTAGAAGGGGCGATATGCATATTTTGCGCGCCGCTCATCATTTGGTTTATCCATTCGGGCTTTAGTGTGGCAAAAATAAAATAAATAGCTAAACCGACAGTCACGGTTTGTGCAAATAACAGCCAAAAACGTCGCATATCAAGCCTATCAATAAACGAGAACCAAAAATTAAATGATTTAACAAGTCTTAAAACCTAGAGTTTGCAATATGGGGGCAGATGCTGAGAATATCCAGTATTTTTTGCAAATAGAGTTTTGTTATGTGTTGATTGAGGATGGTTGTGTTTCTTGTGGTTAATTTGTGGTCGATAACAATACGATAATCCCATAGATCGACATTTTTCTTTATAACAAAGCTCAGCTCCGTTATAATTTAAGGTTATGGGTTTTTTTACAAATTTTTTGATTTTTTGACTGATTGGTGGAATTGGTATGAGTGAAGAAAAGCAGGTCGATTCCGGCCGACGCGGCTTGCTCGTCGCCACGTGTGCGGCGGGTGGTGTTGCGGGATTGGCAACAACAGGAGCATTGGTAAGCACATTCCAGCCATCTGAGCGCGCGAAAGCTGCTGGCGCGCCAGTGGAAGTGGATGTGACGGGCCTTGCTCCTGGTGAAATGAAGACGGTTGAGTGGCGTGGCAAACCTATCTGGATCTTGAAGCGCTCACCAGAAATGGTGGAGTCGCTCAAAAAATCTCATGATCAACTTGCGGATCCCGATTCGCAGCGCAACAAAGATGAATTGACGCCGGAGTATGCACGCAAAGAATATCGCTCCATCAAGCCAGAGTTGTTGGTTGTCGTCGGTATTTGTTCTCATCTCGGTTGCTCTCCGAGTACTAAATTCCAGCCGGGCCCACAATCTTCTTTGCCAGATGATTGGCCGGGTGGATTTTTGTGTCCTTGTCATGGTTCCACCTTCGATCTTGCTGGTCGTGTCTATAAAAACAAACCAGCACCCGATAATTTACAGGTACCGCGCCATATGTTTGTTGGTGATAACAAACTAATCATTGGCAAGGATGAAAAGGGTGAGGCGTAATCATGGCATTTCAAGAAAAAAAACTTCCAGCTAATGCGCCTGCTGCTCAAAAAGCATTGAATTGGGTAGACTCACGTTTTCCATTAAGCAAGCTTTGGAATGATCAGTGGGGCCAGTATTACGCGCCGAAAAATTTCAACTTTTGGTACATCTTTGGTTCGTTGGCCATGTTTGTGCTGGTTTTGCAGATCGTCACAGGCATTTTTTTAACGATGCATTACAAGCCTGATGCAAATTTGGCGTTTTCTTCTGTCGAATACATCATGCGTGAGGTGCCGTGGGGCTGGTTGGTGCGTTACATGCATTCAACGGGGGCTTCGGCTTTCTTCATTATTGTGTATTTGCACATGACTCGTGGTTTGTTATATGGCTCATATCGCAAACCGCGTGAGTTGATTTGGTTGTTTGGTTTTGCCATTTTCTTGTGTTTGATGGCTGAAGCATTTTTCGGTTATTTACTTCCTTGGGGTCAAATGTCCTATTGGGGAGCGCAAGTTATTGTTAACTTATTCGGTGCAATTCCTTTCATCGGGCCGGATCTTTCCTTGTGGATACGTGGTGATTACGTTGTGTCGGATGCGACTTTGAACCGTTTCTTTGCATTTCACGTGATCGCTATTCCTCTCGTATTGTTGGGCTTGGTGGTGGCGCATTTGATTGCATTGCATGAAGTGGGTTCAAGTAACCCAGATGGTATTGAAGTAAAAGAGCATCTGGGTGAAGATGGTCATCCTTTGGATTCGATTCCCTCTCATCCATACTATTCCGTGCATGACATTTTTGGTGTGTCAATTTTCTTGCTCGTTTTCAGCACGATTGTGTTTTTTGCGCCAGAAATGGGTGGTTATTTCTTGGAATATAACAACTTCATTCCTGCTGACTCCTTGAAAACACCGCCGCACATTGCGCCAACCTGGTATTTCACGCCGTTTTATTCAATTTTGCGTGCCACAACCTCCGAGTTTTTGTATGCGCTCATGGTTGGTATTGTTGCTTACGTTAGTTTGATTTACTTGAAATCAAAATTGAGCGGTAAGGTAAAGGCAGCTATCGCTGTTGTCGGTTTGGTGGCGATTGTTGGCATGTTGCCAGGTGCATTGGATGCAAAATTCTGGGGCGTGGTGTTGTTTGGATCCTCAGTCGTTATTTTGGCTGCTTTGCCTTGGTTGGATTTGTCTCCTGTTAAATCTATTCGTTATCGCCCAGACTGGCACAAGTACGTCTATCTTGTATTTGGCATTGCTTTTGTTACTTTGGGTTATTTAGGTGTGCAGGCGCCTTCACCAATCGGGGAGCGTATATCGCAAATATGTACCTTCATTTATTTTGGTTTCTTTTTGTTGATGCCATGGTGGAGTACCATGGGAGCATGCAAAAAAGTTCCTGATCGTGTGACGTTTCACCCGCACTAAATTGACCAATAAGTGAACTTAAGCATAGGCATAAGAATAAGCATAAAAGGACATACATGAAATTGCTTAAAAAATTAATAGCAGCGTTAACCTTAACCTTGACACCATTATTTGCGTGGTCAAGCGGTGGTTCGCATCCATTGGATCAAGCACCAGATCGTTCCACTGATATGGCTGCTTTGCAAAATGGAGCGAAGTTATTTGTTAATTATTGTTTAAATTGTCATTCCGCCTCTGCAATGCGGTATAACCGGCTCAAGGATATAGGCCTAACAGAAGAACAAATTGCGCAAAATTTGTTATTCACCGGTGACAAGGTCGGTGAGTTGATGAAAACATCTTTGTCAGCAAAAGATGCAAAAGCGTGGTTTGGCGTGGTCCCTCCGGATCTTTCCGTGATTGCACGCGCCAAGTCTTCTGGCGCTGGTTCGGGCGCGGATTATTTGTATACCTATTTGCGTACTTTCTATAAAGATGATGCGCGTGCGAATGGTTGGAACAATTTGGTATTCCCAAATGCGGCCATGCCACACGCTTTATGGGAATTGCAAGGTGTTAAAGGGGCTAAGTTCGTCGAAGTAAAAGATCCGCATGACGAAACTAAAGTTGTGCATAAATTCGATGGCTTTGAAACACTTAAAGCCGGGAAGTTAACTGCAATTGAATATGATTCCGCCGTAGCTGATTTGGTGGCCTATTTAAATTGGATGGCAGAACCAGCGCAAACGCAACGCAAACGTTTGGGTGTATGGGTATTGTTTTTCCTCGGTCTGCTTTGTGTATTGACCTGGCGTTTGAATGCAGCTTACTGGAAAGACGTAAAGTAAGCTTGTCCCTGTCTGACAGGTAATTATTTGGGGTGATCGCATATTGCACAGCGTGTCACCCCTTATTTCTTAAGGAACTATAACAATGATGGTTCTCTACTCCGGCACCACATGCCCTTTTTCTCAACGTTGCCGTCTGGTTTTGTTTGAAAAAGGGATGGATTTTGAAATACGAGATGTCGATCTGTTTAATAAACCGGAAGATATTTCGGTTATGAATCCGTATGGTCAAGTGCCCATTTTGGTTGAGCGTGATCTCGTTTTATACGAATCCAACATTATTAATGAGTACATTGATGAGCGTTTTCCTCATCCCCAACTCATGCCAGCAGATCCATTGATGCGTGCACGTGCGCGGTTGATGCTTTTTAATTTTGAAAAAGAATTGTTTATTCATGTGCACACGCTTGAAAATGAAAAAACTGGAAACGTGGAAAAAGTATATGAAAAAGCACGCGCAGAAGTTCGTGATCGTTTAACCATGTTGGCGCCTCTGTTTTTGAAAAACAAATACATGTTGGGTGATGAATTTTCAATGTTGGATGTGGCTATTGCACCGCTATTGTGGCGTTTGGATCACTACGGTATTGAGCTTTCTAAGACAGCGGCGCCTTTGATGAAATATGCTGAACGTATTTTTTCTCGTCCGGCATATATTGAGGCATTAACACCTTCTGAAAAGGTAATGCGTCGTTAATTTTGCATCGTGCGATTAGAAGCCAAGTTTTAGTACAGCGAGAATTATGTCCGAAATTTCTACTAAACCCTATATGTTGCGAGCCATTTATGAATGGTGTACCGATAGCGGCTATACCCCATATATCGCAATTAAAGTCGATAGGAACACTCGTGTGCCAATGGAGTTTGTCAAAAATGGCGAAATTGTATTAAACATCAGTTTTGGTGCCACAAGTGGCTTGAAAATGGACAATGATTTCATCCAATTTCATGCTCGGTTTGGTGGTGTTTCGCGCGAGATTCTGGTTCCCGTACAAAATGTCTTGGCAATTTATGCTAATGAAAATGGCCAAGGCATGATGTTCGATGCACCTCCCCCGATAATTGATGAACCTGTTGTCTCGGCAAGTGTGGTGCAAAAGTCTGGGCCACGCGGCATACTCAAAGGCGTACCCACCTCTACGCTTGCAACATCGAAATCAAGCGAGGCGTTAACTTCATCAGATTTGTTTCATTCATCTAGTGACGTAGGGCAAGGTGGTGGTGACGATAACCCATCTCCTCCAAAAAAAAATGGAAAACCTAACATTGTGCGAATTAAATAGAGTATAATCTCTCTTCTTCAGGTTTCGCCGACTTAGCTCATTTGGTAGAGCAGTTGATTTGTAATCATCAGGTGGCCAGTTCGATCCCGGCAGTCGGCACCAAAAATAGAAAGGGCTTACAGAAATGTAAGCCCTTTTTGCTTGCATCACGTTAGCTGATTTACTAACTGGTGCATAGCACATCCATCAGTGCAAATTTATACGCAATCCCAACATAGTTGTCTCCTAATGGATATGAGGAATATCAGTTACAATCGCGATTAGTTGTTCCATGCCATTGATGTCAATTAAATATTTAAATAAACGTTGATCTTGCGCATTAAATTAGAAAATAAAGATAAACCGCATCGTGTCTAATTTCGTTGAAATTCGTGATTTACAGTTCGCCTATGGCGAGCGCCAGATTTTGTCGGGCGTAAATATGAACTTCCCGCGCGGCAAAATTGTGGCGGTGATGGGTGGTTCTGGTTCTGGTAAGACGACGATTTTGCGTTTGATTGGTGGTCAGTTGCGGCCGCAAGAAGGTACTGTATCCGTTGATGATCAGATTGTGCATGAGTTAGATAGCAAGAATTTATATGCTTTGCGGCGCAAGATGGGAATGTTGTTTCAACATGGAGCGTTGTTTACCGATTTGTCCGTATTTGAAAATGTTGCTTTCACTTTGCGTGAGCACACGGATTTATCTGAGTCGTTGATTCATGATTTAGTCTTGATGAAGTTGCATGCGGTGGGGTTGCGGAATGCGCAGCAATTGATGCCGAGCGAAATGTCGGGTGGCATGGCCCGTCGGGTCGCCTTGGCGCGTGCGATTGCTTTAGATGCACAGCTTTTGATGTACGACGAACCATTTGCAGGGTTGGATCCGATTTCTATGGGTGTGATCGCGAATTTAATTCGTAAGTTGAATAATGCGTTGGGTTCGACTTCAATTTTGGTTTCGCATGACGTACAGGAATCTTTCTTAATTGCTGATTTTGTCTATTTTTTGTCGCAGGGGAAGATCATCGCTCAGGGTACACCTGCGGAAATGTTAATTTCTAATGATCCTTACGTACGTCAATTTGTGCACGCTGAAACAGATGGTCCCGTGCCTTTTCATTATCCGGGTCGGTCAATTGCAGAGGATTTGGGGATGCAGCAGGAGCCACGCGCATGAAGCCTGATTTTTTGTCTCGTTTTGGGCGTCCTGTGCGTGAGTTTGTAGTTCGTCTTGGTGTGGCGACGCGTTTGTTTTTTGCGTTATTGATAGCTTCATTTGCTGTTTGGCGACGTCCGAGATTAGTAACCCAGCAGATACATTTTATTGGTAATCATTCTTTAGTCATTATTGCTGTGTCCGGTTTGTTTGTCGGTTTTGTATTGGGATTGCAGGGTTATTACACTTTAAATAAATATGGTTCGGAGCAGGCGTTGGGTTTGTTAGTCGCTTTGTCTTTGGTGCGTGAGTTAGGGCCAGTAGTGACAGCTTTGCTGTTTGCCGGACGGGCGGGAACTTCGTTAACGGCTGAAATTGGTTTGATGAAGGCAGGTGAGCAGTTGGCGGCTATGGAAATGATGGCTGTCAATCCTTTGCATCGTGTATTGGTGCCACGTTTTTTGGCTGGTGTGTTTGCTATGCCAGTTTTGGCGGTTATTTTTAGTGCCCTTGGTGTGGGTGGTGCTTATGTTGTTGGTGTGCAATTGATTGGTGTGGATGATGGCGCATTTTGGGCACAAATGCAGGCAGGTGTCGATGTGATGCAAGATGTTGCGAATGGTGTGATTAAAAGTATTGTCTTTGGTTTTGCGGTAACGTTCGTTGCGTTGTTCCAAGGTTATGAGGCGCAAGCGACCCCAGAAGGTGTATCTAGGGCGACGACGCGCACGGTTGTGATCGCGTCCTTGATTGTGCTTGGATTAGATTTTGTGCTGACGGCATTAATGTTTAGTAAGTAATAAATTATTCAATATCTACACAACACTATATATAAACATAACGTAAGTAGAAATTATGCAAGATAAACAACTTAATAAACGTAATACATTGCACACGTTAGATATGTGGGTGGGCTTGTTCGTATTGCTGGGTGTGATCGCACTATTATTTTTGGCACTTAAGGTGGGAAATATGAGTGCCTGGTCATTGGATAAAAATTATGTGGTAACTAGCAAGTTTGACAATATCGGTGGTTTAAAGTCGCGTGCGCCGGTGAAAAGTGCTGGTGTGGTGGTTGGTCGTGTAGTAGATATTAAGTTTGATGATAAAAATTTTCAGGCATTGGTGACCATGAATTTGGATGCGCGTTATCAATTCCCCAAAGATAGTTCGGCCAAGATTTTGACATCAGGTTTGTTGGGTGAGCAATACATTGGTTTGGAGCCTGGTGGTGACACGCGTAATTTGGTGGCTGGAGATCAGATTAAGATGACGCAATCGGCCATTGTACTGGAAAGTCTGATTAGTCAATTTTTGTATAGTAAAGCGGCAGAAGGAAAGAGTGACAATAAATGAAGCATTTTTCTCGTTTTATGTGCTTGATTGTTGTTGGTGTGGCAATTTCGGTTTCTGGCTGCGCCACTTTCCATAAGTCACCGGATCCTTTTGAGGAATTTAATCGGGCGATGTTTACATTTAATGACAAGGTTGATGACGTTGCGTTAAAACCTGTTGCGACCGTGTATCAATCGTTGATGCCATCTTTCATCCAAACTGGTATTGCGAATTTTTTTGGCAATTTGGGTGATGTGTGGACCGCAGTTAATAATTTACTCCAAGGCAAACTGGCTGAGGGAATGTCAGATATTACTCGTGTTGGTTTTAATACTACGTTTGGATTTGGTGGTTTGATTGATTTGTCGTCCGAAGTTGGTTTGGCCAAGCATAAAGAGGATTTTGGTCAAACTTTGGGCGAATGGGGCGTGCCAGCAGGTCCTTACGTTGTGTTGCCATTTTTTGGTTCATCTACTTTGCGTGATAGTGCTGCTCTTCCGGTCGATATGCGTGCGGACTTGTGGGGTCAAAAAGAGCCGGTGCGTTGGCGTAATGTGGGGACGGCGGTGCGTTTGGTGGATACCCGCGCTGCGTTGTTGGGTGCGTCTGGGTTATTGGAAGATGCTGCACTAGATAAATACGAATTTGTACGAGATGCGTATTTGCAACGACGTGTTGGACAAATTAATGATGGTGAGCCGGTACGCTCTGGTTTGTCTGGATATTTCAAATCCGATAATGATGATCTTGATTCTCAGCCTTTTGATGAGGTTGATGCTCGGCAATAATCATGAAAGTTATTGAATAATTTATGCAATAAAAAATTAGGAATAGGGATAAAAATCATGCAAATACGCAAACAATTATTTATTTTCACGTTTTTTATGAGCGTTTGTTTTGCTTTGTCGACGGTTGTTCGCGCGGCCGAGGAGACGCCGGATGTTTTAATCAAACGTATTAGCCAAGAAGTGCTGGATGCTGCAAAAGCAGATAAAGAGATTCAGGTGGGTAACCAGAAACGTATTCTGGATTTGGTAGAAACAAAAATTTTGCCTTATGTCAATTTCCAGCGTATGACGGCTTTAGCTACTGGTCGTCACTGGCGTTCTGCGAGTTCGGAACAACAAAAGCAATTGAGTGACGAGTTTCGCACTTTGTTGGTTTATACCTATTCCGGTGCTATTTCACAAATCAAAGACCAGCGTTTGGAATTTAAACCTTTGCGTGTTGACCCAGCAGACACAGAAGTGGTTGTGCGTTCTCAAGTTGTGCAGGCAAGAGGTGAACCGATTCAGCTGAACTATCGACTTGAAAAAGGTTCTGCTGGCTGGAAAATTTATGACATCAACGTGTTGGGCGCATGGCTGATTGAAACGTATAAGGGTAATTTTGCTACCGAAATTAACAAAGCTGGTATTGATGGTTTGATTCAGGTTTTGGTAGAAAGAAATAAGAAGTTAGCAGAAAAAGCTGTGAAAACAAACAAGGCGAATGTTGTAAATAATAAATAAGCATTTTAATCCATACATTTTTCATTATGTTTACACCTGGTGCAGTTCTGACTATGGATCAGCTTGATCAAGCAAAAAGCATGTTGGATGCTGGTTTGCTTGCGATTGCTCAGGGGCAACAAGTATTTGATTTGTCATCAGTTTTAGCATGTGATTCGATTGCTGTTGCGATTTTGCTTGGATGGCAACGAGCTGCGCAGGAACAGGGCATTGCATTATGTTTTATTTCTGTTCCTGCTAATTTACAAAGTCTGGTAGAGCTGTATGGCGTGACGGATTTGTTGAGTATCGCTGACTCGTAGGCGATCGATAACGTACAATCAGTTCACTAAAGTTGGTTAATAAATTATCATTGGTTGGGCAGTATGACAGCAGCCATTCATATTAAAAATGTCAAAAAGCGTTATGGATCTTTGCAAGCTCTGGATGGCATTTCGCTATCGATAGAAGAAGGTGAGTTTTTTGGCTTGTTGGGCCCGAATGGTGCCGGTAAAACCACTCTTATTTCCATTATTGCTGGCTTGAACCGTGCGGATGCTGGCAGCGTGAGCATTCGTGGCCATGATGTCGTCAGCGATTACCGTAATGCACGCCAAAAGCTCGGCATGGTACCTCAAGAATTAGTATTCGATCCTTTCTTCACAGTGCGCGAAACGTTGCGCCTGCAGTCCGGTTATTTTGGTATCAGCAATAATGATCGCTGGATTGACGAAGTCATGGAAAATCTGGATCTGACGCATAAAGCCGATACCAATATGCGTGCGCTGTCGGGCGGTATGAAACGCCGTGTCTTGGTTGCTCAAGCGCTGGTGCATAAACCTCCTGTGATTGTATTGGATGAGCCGACTGCTGGAGTGGATGTTGAGTTGCGTCAGACGTTGTGGAAATTTATCACTCGCCTCAATCAAGAGGGCCATACCATCGTTTTGACGACGCATTATTTGGAAGAAGCGCAGGCTTTGTGTAAGCGAATTGCTATGCTGAAAAGTGGCAATGTGGTGGCGTTGGATACCACGGCGGCACTGATTAAGCGTATTTCTGGTGTGCGATTGGTGGTGCAATTGGCATCGGGCGATTTACCTTTTAATTTGAAATCCTTGATGTTGCGTTCGGAAGAGGTGCAATCGGGTAAGCAAAATAGTCAAAATAATAAGTTTGTTTTGCATATCAATGATTATGCTGACGTTGAGCATATTCTGGCCAGAATTCGCGAAAACGGTGCCTTCATAGAAGATATGTATTTGCAAAAAGCTGATTTGGAAGATGTATTTTTGCAAGTGATGAGTGGAAATGCGCAGTGATGCATGTGCAGTGAAAAATATGTTAAATAATTCTACCAGTTTGATTTCGGTCGGTTTCCGTACTTTGTTTTACAAAGAAGTATTACGCTTCTGGAAGGTGGCAACGCAAACCGTGACTGCGCCGGTCTTAACGGCCATGTTGTATTTGCTTATTTTTGGTCATGTATTAGAGGCACATGTTCAGGTTTATCCAGGTGTGCGTTATACCGCCTTTTTAGTACCTGGTTTGGTGATGATGAGTGTGTTGCAAAATGCATTTGCGAATGCGTCTTCTTCGCTGATTCAATCCAAAATTACTGGTAATTTAGTGTTTGTGTTATTGCCACCGCTTTCCACATTGGAGTTGTTTTGCGCTTATGTGTGCGCCTCTACTGTACGTGGTTTAGTGGTGGGTGGTGGCGTTTTGTTGATTACGATGTGGTTCGTGCCTTTATCGCTTGTTGCGCCTTTATGGAGTATCGTGTTCGCCTTATTGGCAGCCGCTTTGCTTGGTACGATGGGCTTGATTGCCGGTATTTGGGCAGAAAAGTTTGATCAGTTGGCTGCATTTCAGAACTTTATCATCGTACCTGCGACCTTTTTGTCTGGCGTGTTTTATTCCATTCATACGTTGCCGTATTTCTGGCAAATGGTGTCGCATTGCAATCCATTTTTTTACATGATCGATGGCTTTCGGTATGGGTTCTTTGGTGTTTCTGACGTCAATCCTTGGCATAGCTTGCTGATTGTGAGCGTATTTCTTGTTGCGCTGGCCAGTCTTGCTATGAGCTTATTGAAAAGCGGTTATAAACTGCGTCATTAAGTAAAAATCGTCTGTTATTGCCTTGCACATCATCACGTTTCATATTGGCGCATCAGCGTATGTGCTCGTTGGCTATTAGTTGTGCTATTCATATTAGGAAAATCCTGTGTTACCTACACCAGAACTCGTTAAAAATTACATCATGGGCGGACTCGATTGTTCGCATATCGAAGTTGAAGGAGACGGCCAGCACTTTAATGCGGTCATTGTGTCGCCTTTATTTGCCGGCAAACGTTTGATTGCTCGTCATCAATTAGTCTATGCAGCTTTGGGTGAGCGTATGCGGGAAGAAATTCATGCCTTGTCGATGAAAACATTGACGCCAGAAGAGTTTCAACACAAACAAAATAATCATTGAATAACATTGAAGATATTGAAATAATAATAATAAAATTAAAACGACATGGATAAATTACGAATTATTGGTGGCCATCGTTTAGATGGCGAGATTCCTATTTCAGGTGCAAAAAATGCTGCGTTGCCTATTTTATGTGCAGGTTTATTGACGGCTGACGATCTTGAATTATCCAATGTTCCGCGCTTACAAGACGTCGCCACCATGTTGACCTTATTGCGTCAAACGGGGTTGCGCGCAGAGCGTCGGGATGATCAGGTGATATTGAACGGTAGCGCGATTGATAAACTTGAAGCGCCCTATGAATTGGTCAAAACCATGCGTGCTGCCATTTTGGTTTTAGGACCATTGTTGGCACGTTTTGGTGAAGCCAGAGTGTCGTTGCCAGGAGGTTGCGCCATTGGTTCACGTCCGGTGGATCAACATATCAAAGGTTTGCAAGCATTAGGGGCAGAAATCAGCATCGAAGCTGGCTACATTCATGCCAAAGCCAAAAAATTGAAAGGCGCGCGGATTGTCACGGATATGATTACTGTCACAGGCACAGAAAACCTGTTGATGGCTGCAACGTTGGCTGAAGGTGAAACCATTCTGGAGAATGCAGCACGTGAGCCAGAAGTCACCGATTTGGCGCACATGTTATTAGCCATGGGCGCAAAGATTGATGGCATAGGCACTGACAGATTGGTGATCCAAGGCGTGGAGAAACTACATGGTGCTACGCATAAAGTGATTGCCGATCGGATTGAAACCGGCACATTCTTATGCGCGGTTGCGGCGGCGGGTGGCGATGTATTGTTAAGCAACACGCGCAGCGATATTTTGGATGCTGCACTAGATAAATTGCGCGAAACAGGTGTGGTACTGACGTCGGGTGATGATTGGATACGTGTGCAAATGGCGGCTCGTCCTAAACCAGTGAGTTTTCGTACCACCGAATACCCGGGCTTTCCTACTGATATGCAAGCGCAATTCATGGCGCTCAATTGTATTGCCAGCGATACCAGTCATGTGACCGAGACGATTTTTGAGAATCGTTTTATGCATGTGCAGGAGTTACATCGTTTAGGCGCGGTGATTGAAGTCGAAGGTAATACGGCTTTCATTCGTGGCGTTGATAAATTAGTCGGCGCACCGGTGATGGCGACGGATTTGCGTGCGTCGGCATCTTTGGTCATTGCTGGCTTGGCCGCTCAAGGCGAGACCATCGTTGATCGGATTTATCACTTGGATAGAGGCTACGACAGAATGGAGGTGAAATTGTCCTCAGTCGGTGCCCATATTGAACGAATCAGCGCACGGATCCCAGCATGACAACAACGAATACAAACACAAATACACAATTAGTATTGGCCTTATCCAAAGGGCGGATTTTTGAAGAGACTTTGCCTTTGTTAGAGGCAGCAGGCATTCGTGTACTGGAAAATCCCGAAACCTCACGCAAATTAATTTTAGCTACCGATAATCCAGATGTGCGCGTCATCATCGTACGCGCATCGGATGTGCCGACTTATGTGCAATATGGCGCGGCAGATTTTGGCGTAGCCGGTAAAGATGTGTTGTTGGAACATGGCGGCGAAGGTCTTTACCAACCCATCGACTTAAAAATTGCCCAATGCCGCATGTCGGTTGCCGTGCAAGCCGGATTTGATTATGAAAATGCCGTCCGCCAAGGCGCACGTTTGCGGGTAGCCAGCAAGTACGTGCAAACAGCCAGAGAGCATTTTGCCGCCAAAGGCGTGCATGTCGATTTGATCAAATTGTATGGTTCGATGGAGTTGGCACCCCTGGTAGGTTTAGCTGATGCCATCGTTGATTTAGTCAGTACAGGTAACACTTTGCGTGCCAATAACTTGGTGGAAATCGAACATATTATGGACATTTCATCGCGCTTAGTTGTCAATCAAGCCGCATTAAAATTAAAGCGGGAACGCTTGCAACCGATCTTAGCGGCTTTTGAGGCGGCTTCTCAATAAACGATCAAATCAAGCAATTTGGTTCTGTAGGGCGCAATAAGCAAAGCGCATTGCGCCGTATGTAGTCACACCATGGTCCACAATACACAGTAAACAGAGAACACTGCTATGCAAATCTGCAAACTTGACGCTACTGACTCCGAGTTCACCCAACAATTAAATACCGTCCTGGCTTTCGACGCGAGCATCGACGACGCTATCGAGCACACGGTGGTGCAATTGTTGGCGGATGTGAAAACGCGTGGCGATGCTGCTGTTTTAGAAGCGAGCAATAAGTTTGATCGCTTGCATGCCGCTAGCATCGCTGAGTTGGAATTGCCGCAGGCTGAAATGCAAGCGGCCTTGAATCAATTATCGCCCGAACGTCGCGCCGCATTGCAACAGGCGGCTGCACGGGTGTGTGCTTATCACGAGAGGCAAAAGCAGGAATGTGGCTCGGCAGGTTTTATTTATACTGAGGCGGATGGCACGGTGTTGGGTCAAAAAGTGACGCCGCTTGATAGAGTGGGGATTTATGTCCCGGGTGGCAAAGCAGCTTACCCTTCTTCCGTCTTGATGAATGCGATTCCCGCCAAAGTGGCTGGTGTAAAAGAAATCATCATGGTGGTGCCAACGCCCGATGGCATCAAAAATCCATTGGTGCTGGCTGCCGCCGCGATTGCTGGTGTGGATCGCGTATTCACTATCGGTGGCGCGCAAGCGGTTGCGGCTTTGGCATATGGCACAGCTAGCATTCCAGCGGTGGATAAAATTGTTGGCCCTGGCAATGCTTATGTCGCCGCTGCTAAACGACGCGTGTTTGGTTTGGTCGGGATCGATATGATTGCTGGCCCGTCAGAAATTTTGGTGATCTGCGATGGCACCACCGATCCTGATTGGATTGCGATGGATTTGTTTTCGCAAGCCGAACATGATGAATTGGCGCAATCGATTCTGCTGTGTCCCGATGCAGCATATATTGCGCAAGTGGAAGCCAGCATGCAGAAATTATTACCGCAAATGCCGCGCCAGGAAGTGATCCGCGCTTCATTAACCGGACGTGGTGCTTTTATCAAAGTGCGGGATTTAGACCAGGCATGTGAGATCGCCAATTTTATTGCGGCAGAACATTTAGAAATTTCGACTGAAAATCCACAACAGTGGGCTGATAAAATCCGCCATGCTGGTGCTTTGTTTTTGGGCCGTTATTCATCCGAGGCATTGGGGGACTATTGCGCTGGACCCAACCACGTCTTACCGACTTCTCGTACCGCGCGCTTTTCCTCTCCCTTAGGTGTATACGATTTTCAAAAACGCTCCAGCATCATCCATGCCAGTGCGGAGGGTGCGCATAGCCTTGGGCAAGTGGCGGCTGAATTGGCGTATGGCGAAGGCTTGCAGGCGCATGCACTGAGTGCCCAATATCGAGTGAAATAAATTTTCTGGCTCATGAAAAAAGGCAGCTTACGCCGCCTTTTTAGTTTTAAGCCTGTGTTTGCAAACTACAAACTATCCACGGCTTAGGATCTTGATGGAGCATATGCTGCGGCAGGTGCGGTTGGCAGTACATTGGTCGTCGTGACTGGCAATGAGTTTGCTGTCGATGGAGGGACATAGGCAGCAGGTTCGCTTCTAGTCGCTGGTTTGTTGTTTTTCCCACTT
>CAZCIX010000001.1:79268-80753 GCA_964498835.1 uncultured Burkholderiaceae bacterium
AGGGACATAGGCAGCAGGTTCGCTTCTAGTCGCTGGTTTGTTGTTTTTCCCACTTGCTGCTGCATAATTTGCCGCGCAAGTGGACAATGCCGAAGGGTCACCATTGCTTTGCATGACACAAAGCACAGCTAACATTTGTGAGTTCAAGTTGATCATGCTCATGATCTTGTTTTTGATATTGTTTTGCAAGTTAACCATAGCTTGGTCTTTCATGGTTTCCACTTCAGCTAAATACCCAAAAGGTGCAGGGATATCATAAGCGGGGAAGTTTGCTGATCTTGTGCCTCCTTCAAAACGTGCTTGTACGCAATTTTGTACGCTTACCTTGTTTGCATCGCTAGCAGTGATCTTTGTGCAAAATTTACCCTTAACTGACTCAATCACAGGTATGCAAAAACCTGCACAGCTTTCTCTGCTATCACCTTTCAGATCTCTCAATGTTTTGAGGATGTTTAGATTGGTTGGATTATCACTGCTCCATTTTATCCATGAGTTATAGGCCAAGCTTTTTGCATCCAGGTCAGGTGCTGGTACACCATTGCTGTCATAGCTGACTTTGGATAATGGGAAATAAGTCAAAGTATAACCAGCATCTATGTGGCGTTCATACTTATGCCAAAATGTTTTGACAGAAAGCGTCTTGCTCCCCATTGTGGCGCTTTTAATGACGATGCCATTTTCTTTGATGTCTTGCCATTTGTTATATCTGGCTTGCAGGTTGGCAGCGACTTGTATGAGTTTACAAAAAGCCGTTCTAGCATTATTAAATGCCGTAATTTGTGTGGAACTCAGTCCAATGTCAGTCGTAATCGCTGCTTTCAATGGATCATATAACTTGCCATCTGGATTCAGTGCTGTTTGTCCACTACAACGATTAATGCTCAATGCGAGTAATGGTGTGTCAGACGATGTGATTGCCTGATAAGACGCTTGATCATCGCTGAGCGTGGTTTGCGCTGTAGTCCAGGTTTTTTGTACGTTACTAATCGTTTTTACCCATTTGTTGGGGTCGTGCTCGAGAGATGTCACCGTAGCGGTTGTCGGAATTTGGCCATCACCCGTACCTGTGGCCGTTTTGTTGTTAGCACTGTTGACAGTCACGGTGTTGGCGACATTTGCATTAGCGCTTGTAGGAGTGGTAGTTGGACTTAAATTTGCTGTGTAAAAGGTTAAGCCTAATCCCGAAGCTGCGGTGAAGGCGTCATATGCAGAATTCAAATTATCAATGCTAGGGATGGCAGATGTTGAGACCGCTGCACTTGCTGGTGAGGAGGCATTTTGCGCAATATACGCATCAACCAACGCTTTTAAGTCTTCCTTATTACCGGCTGTTGCTGAAGTTGCACACAGTGCCAATGCAATACTGGATACCAAAATGCTTGTTTTCTTACTTAGAATGAAATTGTTCATGGTTTTCTCCCTGGCGCATCATTGTTCGGAATTTTTATGTAACAACCCAATGTAACGATTAAATGTAACGATTAA
>CAZCIX010000001.1:80853-94294 GCA_964498835.1 uncultured Burkholderiaceae bacterium
AATGTAACGATTAAATGTAACGATTAAGCGTAACAATTTGTTGCATTTGATGACTGTATCATTTTTGTGTAGAAGAAAGGTATTGTTTTTTATTTCTTTATATTTCTATCAAACCTGCTTGATGTGCTTGTTGATCGGCGTGATAAGAACTACGCACCATGGCGCCAACAGCTGCATGAGAGAAACCCATTTCGTAAGCAGCGGCTTCGAATTGTTTAAACGTGTCTGGATGAACGTATCGGCGTACGGGTAAATGGTCGTTGGATGGCATCAGATATTGACCTATGGTTAGCATGTCAACATTGTGTTCACGCATGTCGCGCATGACTTGCAGGATTTCTTCATCGGTTTCACCCAAACCGACCATGATGCCGGATTTGGTGGGGACGTCTGGATGCAGCGCTTTGAAGTTTTTTAATAAATTTAACGAATAGGCGTAATCCGAACCTGGGCGGGCTTCTTTGTATAAGCGTGGCACGGTTTCTAGATTGTGATTCATAACGTCAGGTGGTGTGGCTTTCAGAATTTCTAGCGCACGATCCATACGACCGCGGAAATCGGGAGTGAGAATTTCAATTTTTGTTGTGGGGGACAGCGCACGTACACGTTCGATGCAGGCGGTGAAATGTGCTGCGCCACCGTCGCGTAAATCATCTCTGTCAACGGAGGTAATGACTACGTAGCTGAGTTTCAGGGCAGCAATCGTTTTGGCTAGATTTTCTGGTTCATCTGGATCCAGCGGATCGGGTCTGCCGTGGCCAACGTCGCAAAATGGACAACGGCGGGTGCATTTGTCGCCCATGATCATGAAGGTCGCGGTGCCTTTGCCAAAACATTCGCCGATATTGGGGCAGCTGGCTTCTTCGCAAACGGTGACGAGCTTGTTGGCGCGCAGAATGTCTTTGATTTCGTAAAAACGGGTAGAAGGTGAAGCTGCTTTGACGCGTATCCAATCGGGTTTTTTTAAACGTTCAGCGGGAATGATCTTGATGGGAATACGGGTGGTTTTGCTGGCGCCTTTTTGTTTTTCATTCGGGTTGTAAGCACTTGTTTCTGGATGCGTGTTATTTGTCGTATCAGTAGTCATAATGTCTGGATTTATTTGGTATTTGATAAATAATTATTTAGCTATTTATTTCGTTGCATAAGGCTTCGGCTAAGGCAGTTTGCACCTCTGATAACGGTGGTTTACTGCCCAGCGTTTGCATATCTACCGTTGCTAAACCGGCATAACCGCAGGGATTAATCCAGCTAAAGGGTTGCAAGTCCATCGCTACGTTTAGTGATACTCCATGATACGTACAACCATTGGTACGAATTTTTAAGCCCAGCGCGGCGATTTTTGCCCCTTGCCATGGTCCTTGCGCGACGTAAATACCAGGCGCACCAGGTTTGCGTTCGCCACTTAAGTCATAGTTTGCTAATACGTTGATGATGGCTTGCTCGATTTTTGTGATGAATTCCCGTGCTTGCCAGCGAGCATTGGAGGATTTACGGCGTAGGTCGATTAAGAGATAAATCACGACTTGCCCTGGCCCGTGGTAGGTCACTTCGCCACCACGATCAGTTTGAATGACTGGAATAGTATTAGGGTTTTGCAGGATATGGGCGGGATTGGCAGCCAGACCTAGCGTGAAAACTGGCGGATGTTCAACTATCCATAGCTCATCGGGTGTGTCAGTTTGGCGGGTATCAGTAAAGTGACGCATCGCTGCGTAACTAGTGGCGTAATCTTCTACGCCACGTTGCCGGATAATGATCGACGTAGGAGTCGCTACAGTTTCATGCAATTTGGCAGCCATCACAACACGACTTTGACCATGGCGTGTCCACTCAAAGCTATGTATAGGTCATCCAGTTGTTGCCGACTAGTGGCGCGTACGGTGGCAGTCAGGGAGAGATAATTCCCTTTGGAGGATGGCCGCATTTCTAGTCGACCGGCGTGGAATTCGGGGTCATATTCCAATACTAGTGCCAGTATTGTTTGAGCAAAATCATCCTGCATGACGCCCATGATTTTGATTGGAAAATCACAGGGATAAACAATCAAACTTTCGTCTTTATTTTTACGATCCATAATAGTTGATATGCTGATTATTTTCTCAATAAACGTATTGAATCCCAGGCTCGACCAAAAATGCCCGCTGGTTTGACTGATTCTAGGGAGAGCACAGGTAGTTCCATCAGCGTTTTGCCATCAGCCATCACTTTGATCGTACCGACTTTGCTACCTTCTGCAATGGGTGCGAGTAAAGGATCTTTACGTTCCAGCACGGGTTTCAGTTTTGCAGCCCAACCTTTTTGCACGGTAACAAAGACGTCGTGTGTAAAGCCTATTTTGACTTGATTTTGCGAGCCTTTCCAAACCTCAGGAGTGGCGACTGCTTGTCCTTTGGCATACATTTTGACGGTTTCAAAATTTTGAAAACCCCAATTTAATAATTTTTGACTTTCTTGCGCCCTCATTTGGTCAGATTCTGTGCCCAAAACGACGGAGATTAAGCGCCGTTCACCACTGCCGTTGGGGCGTTTAGCAGACGCAATCATGCAGTAGCCAGCATGTTCAGTGTGGCCAGTTTTCATGCCATCAACGGTAGGATCCAACCACAATAGACGGTTGCGATTGGCTTGCGTAATTTTGTTGTATGTAAAACTTTTCACCGAATCGATTTTATAAAACTCGGGATAATCGTTAATGACGTGAGATGCCAAGATGGAAAGATCGCGTGCGGTGGAGTAATTATCTGGACTTGGCAAACCATGTGGATTGGCAAAACGGGTGGACTTTAAGCCCATCCGTTGGGCTTCATGATTCATTTGTGCCACAAATGCCGTCTCATCACCTGATACAGCTTCTGCCAATGCGACCGCTGCATCATTGCCGGACTGCACCATCAAACCATGTAATAAGTCATTGATGGAAACAGGCGTGGCTGGGTCGATAAACATTTTTGAGCTACTGGCATCGACTTTCCATGCGCGGACTGACACGTTGACCTTTTGATCTAGACTGAGTTTTTTGTCTCGAATAGCAGAAAATGTCAGATAGGCCGTCATGATCTTTGTCAATGATGCTGGCTCAATGCGCATATCGGGATCTTTTGCAGCGATGATTTGACCGCTGGTGAAATCAAGCAGTAGCCAGGATTTGGCTGCAAGAGTGGGCGATGGCAGCGTTTGTCCGAATGCAGAGGATAGGAGAAGTAACGAAGCCGTCAGGAGGGCGAAAAATTTGGTTTTCATGGAATAGGATGGGGACTAATCAGACGAATCAATACGTGATCAAAAGACATGAGATTATAACTTATCAACTCTGCCACGCTTGGATGAGTATATTTTTGATATGGTGTAGTTTGCGATGAAAAAAATGATCCGCGCCTGGAATCACAATCACCGACAAGTCCTGCGGTCTGGCCCAATCAAGCACATCAATGAGCGGAATGGTTTCATCCTGTTCACCATGAATGAGGATGGTGTTGGATGGCACATCTGGCATCGCCCATTTGCCTGCGGCTGTTCCGACCAGAATTAAGCGCTCTGCTGGAGTACCTTGTGCAATCAGCCGTTGCTGTAAATGCGCTTGTACAAACGTACCGAAAGAAAATCCGCCCATTGCCAGCGGCAAGTCAGGGTATTGCTGTCGCATATGATCCAGCAAAAACTCCATGTCATCTGTTTCGCCCTTGCCCTCGTCATGTACGCCTTCTGATTGGCCCACGCCACGAAAATTCATGCGTACGGCGATATATCCGATGGCAACAAAAGCGCGAGCTAAGGTTTGCACCACTTTATTGTCCATCGTTCCACCGAATAGTGGATGAGGATGGCCGATTAAGGCCAGGCCACGTGCAGGAGTGGCGGGATGATCAATGGCGCACTCCAGTTTGCCAGCGGCGCCAGTAAGGAAGAACTGTTGGGTTTGGTTATTCATGTATTAATAATTTTTTAGATTTTTAAACGATCAACCACTTTCCCACTGATTAAGTGGTTGTCGATAATGTCATCAATATCGCTGTTGTCGACATAGGTGTACCAGGTGCCTTGTGGATAAACCACCAGCACTGGGCCTTCTTCGCAGCGATCCAGGCAGCCGGCTTGGTTGATTCGGACTTTTCCATGGCCATTCATATTCAATTCTTTAATCCGACGCTTGGCATGTTGTTGCGCATCTTGCGCACCACGCTCCATGCAGCAAGGACGGCCATCATCGCGTTGATTGACGCAAAAAAAGACGTGGTGTTGGAAATAGTTTGAATTGGAGTTGGGCGGATTGGCATTGCTCATGATATAGAGGTATGGAGTGTAAAAAGTAAAAAGCGATCTGAATGTTGATGAGCGTTGATTAATGCGGACTATTCGATTTCTTATGCCACGGATGGCATAAGAAACATATTGCAAAGAAGGGCCAGGATAACGATAAAAATTTTGCGGCGCCGTTAAAATTCAAAAACTTCCCCTGCGCCCAGCCTTGCAGCGTTTCAATGAAATAAGGATTTGCTGGTACGACGTTAATCATGGCCAAACTGAGTAACAGCGTCACAATCGCCAGGCGGCGTTGTATCACTGCAGGGGCAAATGCCAGGCCGTATAGCAAAATAATCCCGATCAACAACCCACCTTGCGCACCAGGTGTGATCCAGGTGAGTGCATTGGCAGGCGCAAACAACAGTGCACAGGCCAGAGTTTTCACGGCGATGGCTGTAGTGATGAAAAATGCTAGCAGCAGACCTTTAGGTGCTGCTTTGCGTAATAGACATAATAGACTGAGCGATGCGCCAGTCAGGTTGCAAGCAGTGATCAGTGTTTCTGTTAACCAATATTGCTCGACAGTTAACATGGTGCCATTGCGCAGAATGCTGGCTAAATCAATCGGTGTGGACAATAGTTGCGACAGATAATTCGACAAAATCGGACTGAGTTGCCCATGGCCGAATAAATACGCTTGTGGATAAATTTGTGCTAGCGGCCACAGTGCTATGAGCACCAGGCCAGCCGTCGCCTGATAAGAAAACCAGCGTTGTCGCAGCGTATGAGCGCGTTCATGGAAGGCGAAAAATTTAGTGAGTACGACACCGCAGCAGGCGCCGATGGTGGTGCCGATGATATTGGTTGCGAAATCCAGACTTGATGGAACACGGCTGGGCAAATAAGTTTGTAATGCTTCCATCGTCCCAGAAACCAACACGCCCACCAATACCGCGATGCATAGCGCGAGCCAGCTGGGTATTTTGCGTGTCAGTGCCATTACTAGTAACAAACCGAACGGGATGTAACCAGCGATGTTGGTGCTCACGTCAAATATTGTCCAGTAACGTGGCAAGTGGACAGTGAGGTACGCCAGTGGCGACATACCGACATCGTGCCAGCCTGAAAATGGATAGCAGCTGGCATAAATAATCAGCAAGCCATACACCAACAAGCTGGTGCGCGCTAATGAATGGCGTGCAGAGGTATTGGGTTCGGCAGCCACGTTGGGTAGGCTCATGTTTGCGTCCGTTGTTACGTCCGTTGATAAATATCCTCAAAACGCACAATGTCATCCTCTCCCAAATAGCTACCAGATTGCACTTCAATGATATGTAGCGGCAACTTGCCTGGATTTTCCAATCGGTGATTGCTACCGATAGGAATGTAAGTGGATTCGTTTTCGCTGAGTAATTTGATCTCATCGCCGCAGGTAATACGTGCGGTGCCGCTGACTACCACCCAGTGTTCGGCGCGATGGTGATGCATTTGTAAGGACAGTTTTCCGCCGGGTTTAACCGTGATGCGTTTGACCTGAAAGCGCTCACCTGCATCAATACCTTCGTAATATCCCCAGGGACGATACACTCGCGTATGGTTGACGTGCTCGCTGCGGCCATGATGATGCAAATGCTCGACTACTTGTTTGACGCGTTGTACTTCGTTTTTGTGCGTTACCAGGACCGCATCAGCAGTTTCGACGACCACCAGATCTTCCACTCCTATCACTGCAACAATGCGGCTTTCGGCGCGGATCAGCGAGTTGCGTACTTTGTCGGTATATACATCGCCACGCAATACGTTGCCGTCTTTGTTTGAGGCTTGTGCCGCTTGGACTTCCCACAACGCTGACCAGGAGCCAACGTCGCTCCAACCTATATTAGCGGGTACGACGACGGCATGTTGCGTGTGTTCCATCACTGCGTAATCGATGGAGATAGCAGGACAGTTGACGAAGGATTTTTCTTCCAGACGACAGAAATCCAGGTCACGATAATCTTTCTGTACTGCTTGTTGGCAGTTGATGGCGATTTCAGGTTGCAAGGTTTGCAACTCTTCTAGATAACGATTTGCTTGGAATAAAAACATGCCGCTATTCCAGTAATATCCGCCTTCTGTAACAAAACTGGTGGCGGTGGCGTGATCGGGTTTTTCTACAAAACGATCTACGCTGTAACAGCCTTCATAGTCGGCCAAATCAGTGCCGCGCCGAATGTAGCCATAACCGGTTTCTGGGCTGGAGGGGATGATGCCAAATGTGGCTAGTGCACCGTTTTGCGCCGCATGTGCAGCACGCAATACCACCGCATGGAAGGCTGCGACATCGTTGATCACATGATCGGCTGGCAAGACCAGCATCAGTGCTTCTGGATCTTGCTGCTGTAAGTAATAGGCCGCCGCTGCGACAGCAGGTGCGGTGTTTCTGCCTTCCGGTTCGAGCAAAATGCCATTGGGTTCGACCTCGATTTCGCGTAATTGTTCTGCCACCAAAAAGCGGTGTTCGTTGCCACAGACGATTAATGGTGCCATCAATTCTGGCCAGTTCGCCAGTCGTAGGATGGTTTCCTGCAGCATGGTGTGATCGGAAACCAACTTTTGCAGTTGCTTGGGCAATGCGGCGCGAGACAGTGGCCACAATCGGGTGCCGGAACCGCCAGAAAGAATGACGGGATAAATTTTCATACATTGACTCCATTTTTTAAATTCTTTGCATGCGCAGCCTCTGCATTATGAGGTTGATCGCGTCTATCTCGGGCGTTGGTCCAGTCCTTGTTGTCTAACTCAGAAACATGGCGCATGTCGCCAGCCCGATTCACGCTGTAGTCCTTGCAGACGATCACTTCATCCAGCAATACATTCGGCAAAATGCGCGTGTATTCAAACAACACGCTTTTGATTACGTTTGCCCCGTTGCAAATATGACTGCCATGGCCTATCCAGGTCGGGCCGACGATGCTGCATCCCGCTTCGATATGGGTACCTGAGCCGATATAGACCGGTCCTTCAATATGTGTCCCTTCCCATTCGATACGTGTGTTAAGTCCTACCCATACACCAGGTTGGATTTGTTTGCCGGGTACTTCGAGTTGCGATACCTCGCCCATCAAGACGTTTTGCAATACCGACCAAAAATCAGGAACGGTGCCGATATCGATCCAGTTAAATTGGTGATTTTGCGCATAAAACGGCAGACCTTTTTGCACCAACAATGGAAACAAATCAGCACCAATGTCGAATTGCTGGCCGGAAGGAATCAGGTCCATGACTTCCGGTTCGAAGATATAAATCCCGGTGCTGACAAAATTGGAACGCGCTTCCTCGGCAGATGGTTTTTCCTGGAAGGCAAGAATGCGGTTGTCCTCATCCGTCACCACCACGCCGTAGTCCGATACTTTATTCCAGGGTACTTCCTTGGTAATTACGCTGGCCAACGCGCCTTTGCGCTTATGTTCGAGTAGTGCTGCATCAATATCCAAATCAACCAAGGCATCACCGCATAAAACGATGGTGGCCTCATCAAAGAAATGGCCAAATTCGTGAATTTTTTTCATGCCGCCAGCCGAACCCAATGGTTGTGGTACGACTACGCCATTTTCATCGGTATATCCCTCAAACGAATAACCGATTTGCACGCCGAACTGATGTCCTTCACCAAAATATTCTTCGATTTTTTCGTGCAAATAACTAACGTTCACCATGATGTCATGAATGCCGTATTTCGCTAGGTGCTCCACCAGATAAGCCATGACGGGTTTCCCCAGGATGGGAATCATGGGTTTGGGTAAATCGTAAGTCAATGGACGAACACGCGTGCCTTTACCGGCAGCAAGGATCATGGCTTTCATGCATTTATCTCGCTGAGATGACGTATTGCTACTCTTTTTGGGTGGAGGCAGATTTTACAACAAGGAGGAAAGGTAAGCCCCTCAGAAATTAAGGCGATTTAACCGAGATTATCCATTAGCCTCCGTCGTTCCCGCGGGTTTAGGCGGGAATCCAGCGTCTTTCGTTGTTTGCAGATAAAAGACACTGGATCCCCGATTAAAGCACTCGGGGACGACGGTTTTAAGTTTTTCCTTATATAAAAAACTATTCAATTCTCTCCATCACATAATTGATCTCTTTGCCATTCCAGTGATATTCAAGATAGGCAGCATGATGACAGTTACTGAGAATGGTTGTTCTGAATGCGGCTACGCAAGTACCATTTTCTCGACGGACACTTGGGTAACAAATACCGTTTGATCCACTGTCACGAAGTTCTTTTCCCATTGCCTGGGAAGCGGTGTAACTATTCAATGAAAATATATCTGGGGCAGTATTTTTTGCTCCAGAAAAATCTGTTACCAAGCCTTTAATTTGTACGTGATAAAGACGCATTTGAAGAGAAATGGCTTCTTCATTGGTGGCTTTCATAAAGGAGGTTGAATGGTGTTTCGTTTCTGCTATTGCCGTTTCTCTTTCCTTTGCTGCATAAAAAACACCATAGCTGCCATCCGAAAATCGACTTCCATCGGGGTTAAGGTGCGTGAATGCCGCCATGATAGGCCCGGCGCCATTTCCGTAGAGCCGTTCATTTTCTGGCATCAAGGAAATTTCGCCAATTTCGTTGCGAATACGGGGATTGGTCATTGCTTCGATTTCATACAAGGCATCGAAATCAGCGGCATCTGCAACCCGATCAAATAAATAAATCGAAGGAAATCTGGTTGAGATAATTCTGAAGCCAGGCATCCAATTGAGTGTCGTGGTTGGCCAGTCCATTATGACCAGCCACCACGAGCAGCATCAAGATATTGGCGTACCACGAACAAATCAGCAACATTGCCGGACAACATACGGTCAAGGGCGCTTCGTCCTCCAAATAGAGGCGCACTGTTTGGTTTGCTAATCCAGCTATCGGCGGATAGTTGGTTTGGTAACAATATTTGAAGAGATTTGTAAATGCCAAGCAAGTAAGAAATCCGTTCTAAGGTATCCCGATTGAGCTGAGCAGTTTCAGGCGTTTTCTTCCACTTAAAGTAAGTGGCGCGGCTGGGGTTGCCTAGCAAAGTAATTTCCTGATCGTTCTTTAAATTCCAGTCACGAGCAATATTAAAGAAAGCCTTTAATCCCGCGGTAGAGAGTCTTTTGGGATCAACAGCAATCGCTTTTTGAGGCAGTTTGTTCATAATCATCCCTATCCAATTTATCCAATAATAGACTTTATAAAATAATAGTCTATATATAGACTTATTGCCAGGTCAATCGAACAAAGCAATCGCCTTGATTTCGGCACATCTTCAAGTTTCAATTGACTTGTTTTCAGGGATAATGACGCCTTGTTCACAATCACTCTCATATATTTTCCATGCCCTCTTACGCCCCGCTCAAAAACGATACATTTTTGCGTGCTTTGCTGCGCCAGCCTACTGATTACACACCGCTTTGGTTGATGCGCCAGGCTGGGCGTTATTTGCCGGAATATCGTGCTACTCGTCAGCGTGCGGGTTCGTTTCTTGGCTTAGCTAAAAATCCTGATTACGCTACTGAAGTGACGCTGCAACCGCTCGATCGCTTTCCTTTGGATGCGGCGATTTTGTTTTCTGACATCTTGACGGTGCCGGATGCGATGGGCTTGGGTTTGTATTTCACCGAAGGCGAAGGCCCGCAGTTTGAGCGGCCATTGCAGGATGAAAAAACGGTAATGGCTTTGCGTGCGCCTGATTTGTCGGATTTGTCCTATGTGTTTGATGCCGTGACGCAAATTCGTACGGAATTGAATGGTCGCGTACCTTTGATAGGATTTTCTGGCAGTCCGTGGACGCTCGCTTGTTATATGGTGGAAGGGCGTGGCTCCAGAGAGTTTCATGGTGTGAAGAAGATGTTGTATCAGCGCCCAGATTTGATGCATCACATTTTGGAAACTAACGCCGCTGCTGTCGCTGCCTATCTGAATGCGCAAATTGATGCTGGTGCGCAAGCCGTCATGTTGTTCGATTCCTGGGGCGGTGCTTTGGCTGATGGTGCGTATCAAGCGTTTTCTTTGCACTACATGGAAAAAGTTGTGCGTCAGCTGAAAAAGGAAAAGGACGGCGTGCGTATTCCATCCATCGTCTTTACTAAAGGCGGTGGTTTGTGGTTGGAACAAATTGCGGATATCGGTGCGGATGCCTTGGGGCTGGATTGGACCATGAATCTCGGCCGTGCTCGCGCTTTGGTCGGCGACCGTGTGGCTCTGCAAGGCAATCTTGATCCTGCGGTGTTGTTAGCTGACGCTGACCAAATTCGCGCAGAAGTGGCGAAAACCTTGACATCGTTTGGCAAGCCTGGCCCAGGGACTGGGCATGTCTTTAATTTGGGCCATGGAATTTCCCAGTATACCAACCCAGAAGCGGTGGCGGTGATGGTGGACGCGGTACATACAATCAGCCGTAGCATGCGGCTATAACACCATCGTAAGCACATTCTTGATATTTGAATAATGTTAAACAACAATCAACATTGTTGCACTTATGCACAAAATAAAATAACCAATAAAAATTATTTTATTTTTTTATTGGTTATTTTTTGTGCGCCATATTTTTATGTAACCTATTGATTTTAAATGAACTATTTTTTTGCTTTTGATTTGAGCATTTTATTGAAAGCCGCATAAAACCTAGCTTTTTGGCGTGTCAAGAGGGGTTTATCAACAAAGTTATCCACAGTGTTTGTGGATATTCCAAAAAATGCTTATGAAACCGTGAGTTAGCACGTTTTTTAAAGCATTACATGAAGTATGCCTTGCGTTGCATATGGGAAATGATGCTTGTCGTTCCTCTTGACAGTGGTTTGTTTTTTGTTTCTTGGTGTGTACGTAATTGTTAAAAATGATGATTTAAATGTCGCACTGCATCTTAAAAATCGCACTAGATACGCCGCTGGATCGTTGCTTTGACTATCGCTGGAGTGGTGCCGCTCCCGCAGTCGGTCAGCTTGCGTTGGTGCGATTTGGTCGGCGAGAAATTGTTGGCTTGATTGTGGATATCAAGGGTGAAAACGATACCGACGTACCACAAGACAAGCTGAAAGACGCCATCGCCTTGCGTCATCAGCTGACACCTTTATCTGACAAATGGCTGGCTTTATGCGGATTTGCGGCGGATTACTATCAACGTCCATTGGGCGAAGTGGCGCTGCCGAGCTTGCCCAAAAATCTACGCACGCTTAAAACGACCGCGCTGGATAATTCACTCAAAAAACTAACAAAAATCATCCAGCAGCATGAACATGATCCACAACCGGCCAGCATGCCGACATTAAATTTGGGGCAACAAGAAGCCGTCGATACGATTGCAGGTGCACAGGCTTACGCACCGATTTTGCTCTACGGTGTGACGGGTAGTGGCAAAACAGAAGTTTATTTACAAGCGGCGGCACGCATGCTGGCGCAGCATCCAGATGGACAAATCCTGATTTTGGTGCCGGAAATCAATTTGACGCCGCAACTGGAAGGCAACATCCGCAATCGTTTCCCCAAACTGATGGTGGCGACGTTGCACAGTAGCTTGGCGGAAGGCGAGCGCACGCGGAACTGGTTGGCCGCGCATCTTGGCCACGCACGCATCATCCTGGGCACGCGCCTGGCGGTACTGGCGTCACTGCCTTGTTTAAAGCTGATTGTGATCGATGAAGAGCACGATGTGTCCTACAAGCAGCAAGAGGGATTGCGTTATTCCGCCCGTGATTTGGCAGTATGGCGCGCCTGGCAAGAAAATATACCTATCGTATTGGGTTCTGCTACGCCAGCCTTGGAGAGTTGGCAGCATGCGCAGTCGGGGCGTTATCAAAAATTGGTATTGCGTGAAAGAGCGGTCAAAGATGCCAGTTTGCCCGTAGTCAGATTGCTCAATTTAGACGATAAAAATAAGAAAAAAAATAAACAACACCAATCGGTTGAAGGACTGACGCCAGAATTGGTGCAGGCATTGGAAGCACGGTTGGCATCTGGCGAACAATCGCTATTGTTTTTGAACCGGCGCGGTTACGCACCCGTCATCAATTGCGATGCCTGTGGATGGATTAGTCATTGCACTCGTTGTACGGCTTTCATGGTGTTGCATAAACCTGATCACCGATTGCGCTGCCATCATTGCAGTTTGGAATTGCGTATTCCTGCCGCCTGCCCTACTTGTGGCAATGTGGATTTACACGCGTTGGGACGTGGTACGCAACGGATTGAAGAGAACTTGCAGCAACGCTTTCCCAGTGCACGCATTTTGCGGATTGATGCTGATTCAACTCGTCGCAAAGGCAGCGCCCAGGCGGCGTTTGAGCGTATGCATCAAGGCGAAGTCGATATTTTGATCGGCACGCAGATGGTGGCCAAAGGACATGATTTTAAAAATCTGACGCTGGTGGGTATTTTGAATCCCGATACCGCCTTGTTCGCCCAGGATTACCGCGCTAGTGAGCGTTTGTTTGCGCAATTGATGCAGGTTGCTGGTCGGGCTGGTCGTGTGGCGCAAAAAGACGGTGGTAATGCGAGTGAGGTGTTGATTCAAACCCGTTATCCGCATCACCCTTTGTATGAAGCTGTGATGCAGCATGATTACGAGCATTTTGCGCATATTTTGTTGCAAGAGCGTCACCAAGCCAGTTTGCCGCCTTATGCCTATCAAGCCATGTTGCGTGCGGAAGCACCGAAATTGTCTACTGTGCTCGACTTTTTGGAGCAAGCCAAACAAATCGAACAAACCATCGCTCATCACGGCATCATCGTCAACGATCCCATCCCGATGAGCATGACGCGGATTGCCAATCTGGACCGCGCACAATTGCTGGTCGAATCGCCCTCACGCCCCGCCTTGCAAACCTTCTTAAAAATTTGGCTGGCCGCTTTGCGTGATCTCAAAAGTCGAGTCAAATGGTCGCTGGAAGTTGATCCTATGGATATTTGATTGCTGTATTTGTATGTGTATTGCTATGCGTACTTATGCACAAAATGCCTCAACATTCATTAGCAAATAAAATTTATATTATTTTTTTGTGGTTAATTTTGAATGGTTTATAAGTCATTGATTTTAAATGACTTATTTTTTGCTTTCGATTTGAGCATTTTATTGAGAGCCGCATAAAACCTAGTGTTTTGGCGTGTCAATAGGGGCTTATCAACAAAGTTATCCACAGCATTTGTGGATATTCCGAAAAAGGCTTATGAAACCGTGAGTTAGCG
>CAZCIX010000002.1:0-15379 GCA_964498835.1 uncultured Burkholderiaceae bacterium
GAGGCTTGTAATTGCATGCCGCGTCCGGCTGGCCGGTCGGCTTGTGTCAAGACTAAAGGGACTTCAAAACCTGCTGTTAGCAGTGCTTGCAGTGCTTGAGCAGAAAATTCCGGCGTGCCCGCAAAAATAACTTTCATTATCGCTTGGAGGATGGATTAGATGCTTTTTTCGCACGGCGCTCTTCTTTGAGCATTTTGGTTTTAATACGATCGCGTTTTAAGGGAGACAAATATTCCACGAATACTTTGCCTAGCAAGTGATCCATTTCATGTTGTATGCAAATGGCGAGCAAGCCATCCGCTTTGAGCTCAAAGGACTTTCCTGTTGCATCCAAAGCGCGCACGGTGATTTGTGCGTGCCGCTCGACATCATCATAAATACCGGGTACGGATAAACATCCTTCTTGATAAACCGTTTTTTCTGGACTGGCCCAAATAATTTCAGGGTTGATGAATGTCAATAAACCATCATGTGTTTCGGATATATCCATCACGATCACTTGTTCATGCACATTAATTTGCGATGCCGCTAAACCAATCCCTTCAGATTCATACATAGTTTGGGCCATGTCAGCGACCAGCTTTTTCAGACGATCGTCAAAAGCACGTACCGGTTTTGCGACTGTATGCAAACGTGGATCTGGATAACGAAGAATGGTTAAGAGGGGCATGGTAAAAAGTGCAGCAACATGAGGTTGCTAAATAAAAATGAAGTTACTGAATTTAGGGGCTTAATAATGGGGAAAATTATGAAAAATTTTAACATAGTCACCCGTTTACTTGTTTTTATGCTTGGATGGACGACAGGGATTGTCCACGCATCAAATTTGGCAGATGGTGATTCTTTACCTGCAGTAGAAATACCCAATGTGCGTGTACTACCCAGCATTCGTTTTGAATCTTTGGATCAAAATCCGATTTTTACGATCAATAAAAATGCGATTGAACCTTTTTTAATCCATCCGTTTGTTTTAGAGGGGCAGGATGTTAAGGCAGCACCACGCATCGTTGCCACTCAGGAAGGACGTGTTTTTTTGGGAAAAGGTCATACAGCCTATGTAGTTGGTGATGTGAAAGAAAATACGTTATTTCAAGTATTTCGCACTAGCAAGCCTTTGATCGATCCTTTGACGAACAAGGTGATTGCGCATGAGGCCGTGTATTTGGGCACTCTTAAATTGCAGCGCCGTGCTGGCATGGGTGGAACGAATGTCAATGAAGCGCATACGTTTACGGTGGAGCATTCTAAAGAGGAAATGGGCGTGGGTGATAGGTTGTTGGAAATGTCGCCGACATCCTTGCCAGATTATGTGCCGCATTTACCCAAGCAACATATTGAAGCGCGTATCGTTGCGATTGATGGTGGGATGGTGTATGCCGGTCAACATCAAGTAGTGGTAATCAATCGTGGTATGCAGGATGGGCTTGATGTTGGTGCGGTGCTTGGATTGTCTAAATCGATTAATACAATGGTCAATAACTTGGGTAATAACTTAGTAAAATTGCCCGATCAGCAATATGGTGTGGTGTTGATATTTCGCGTGTTTAACCATTTAGCGTACGGATTGATTATGCAAGTTACGGATGCAGTACAAATTGGTGATGTTGCCAGGTCGGCGGAATAATTTTATGTCGCTTTCTCCTCCACAATCATTTCCACTGGATGAAATTGCCGAATGGATACGTCTGGAACAAATTCCAGGTGTCGGCCTAGAAACGGCACGTAAATTATTGGCCGCATTTGGCTTGCCAACCCATATTTTCGCTACCGGCTTTTCTGCTCTGAATAAAGTGGTTTCTGAGCGGATTGCTAAGGCATTATTAACGCCGCCATCCAAGGAAACGCTCGATTTGATCGCGCGAACAGGTGATTGGTTACAGCAATCTGAGAATCATGTTTTAACTTTGGCAGATGATGAATATCCAAAATCCTTGTTAGATATTGCCGATCCCCCTTTGTTGCTGTACGTGAAGGGACGCGTGGATTTATTGTCGGCACCTTCATTAGGTGTGGTGGGTAGTCGCAACGCTACTGGACAAGGTATGGCGAATGCGGAGAAATTCTCTGAAGTCTTGAGTCAAGCCGGGTTATGCATTGTTTCTGGCATGGCATTAGGGATCGATACTGCTGCTCATCAAGGTGGATTGCGTGGCTTGGGATCCAGCGTTGCAGTGATCGGCACGGGGTTGGATATTGTCTATCCCGCTCGCAATCGCAGTTTGGCCCATAGCCTTGCTGAATCAGGCTGTATCGTGAGCGAATACCCTTTAGGCATGCCAGCGATTGCCAGTAATTTCCCACGGCGTAATCGCATTATCAGTGGTTTGGCGCGTGGAATATTGGTAGTGGAGGCGACCACGCGCTCCGGCTCATTGATTACCGCACGCATGGCGGCAGAACAGGGGCGCGACGTATTTGCTATTCCTGGATCGATTCATTCAGCATTGTCAAAAGGTTGTCACCAACTCATCAAACAAGGGGCGAAGTTGGTGGAGTCGGCGGAAGACGTGCTGGAAGAATTACGCTATGCCGCAGTTTTGCCGCATGAATCGAAAATAATGAAAACAAGTAATGCAACTAAAACAAGTAACCCTGAAAATAAAACCAAAAAAGCGCATGTGCCGCTTTCTTTACCCACCGGATTAGAGGTGCCGCCCTTATTAGCTGCCATGGGTTTTGATCCTGTCGATACTGATACACTCGCCGCCCGTTCTGGTTTGGATGCCGCTGAACTCAATGCGCAATTGTTGAATTTGGAATTGGAAGGCTGGATAGAGTGCTTGCCTGGTGGAATTTATCGCCTTTTGGTGCGTAATTGAGGAATTGTGGCGCGTCTTCGTAGACATGCAATATTTCGGTACTCTCTTGCGAATTCTCCTGCAACCCGCTTATCATTGCCCGCTTAAGTTATCTAGCAGGTGAAATTTGCAATTGAGCAATTTTTGCACCGTGCGCATTTTACGAGACGATTGTCATGACTAAAACCCTCATTATTGCCGAAAAGCCATCTGTTGCGAGTGACATTGCAAAATCATTGGGTGGCTTCACCAAGCACGAGGATTATTTTGAATCAGACCAGTACATTGTGTCTTCTGCTGTCGGTCACTTACTAGAGATTAGCGCACCTGAAGAATACGATGTTAAACGTGGCAAATGGTCTTTCGCCAATTTGCCGGTTATTCCACCCAATTTTGCTTTGAGTCCGATCGCCAAGACTGAAGCGCGGTTGAAGGTGTTGAATCGTTTATTAAAACGCAAAGATGTCAGCACAGTCATCAATGCCTGCGACGCTGGACGTGAGGGAGAGTTGATTTTTCGTTTGATTGCGCAATACGCAAAAGCGAAGCAACCGATTCAGCGTTTATGGTTGCAATCGATGACACCGACTGCAATTCGCGATGGTTTTACACGCTTGCGTAGCGATGAAGACATGATGCCGTTGGCGGATGCGGCGCGTTGCCGCTCTGAAGCTGATTGGCTTATTGGTATTAATGGCACGCGTGCCATGACGGCGTTTAACTCAAAAGAAGGCGGTTTCTATTTGACCACTGTAGGCAGGGTGCAAACGCCAACGTTGTCGATTGTGGTTGAACGTGAAGAAAAAATTAAAAATTTCGTGGCACGCGATTTTTGGGAGGTGCATGCTGAATTTGTGTGTGCAGCTGGGATATACCATGGTCGCTGGTTGGATACGCAACACAAGAAAGAAGAAAGTGACCCTGAAAAGCGCGCTGAGCGTTTGTGGAGTCGTGCGGCGGCGGAATCGATTGTTGCTGCTTGTCGCAATAAACCCGGAGTGGTGAAGGAAGAATCCAAGCCAACCACGTCCATGTCACCCGCGTTGTTTGATTTAACTAGTTTGCAGCGTGAGGCGAATGCTCGCTTTGGTTTTTCAGCCAAAAATACCTTAGGTTTGGCGCAAGCTTTATACGAAAAGCACAAGGTGTTGACTTACCCACGGACGGATTCACGTCACCTGCCGGAGGATTACCTTGCAACGGCGAAACAGGTTTTGGAGACGATCTCCGAAAATAATAATTACCAACGTTTTGCTTCACAAATTTTAGACAAAAATTGGGTTAAGCCAAATAAGCGTATCTTCGACAACACTAAAATCAGTGATCACTTTGCCATTATTCCTACCACGATGGCCCCTAAGAATTTATCTGAGCCGGAGCAAAAATTATACGATTTGGTGACCAAGCGCTTTATGGCGGTGTTTTTCCCGGCGGCAGAGTTTCAGGTTACGACACGCTTCACCGAAGTATCTGGTCATCAATTTAAGAGCGAAGGCAAGGTGATGACCAATCCGGGCTGGCTAGCTATTTATGGCAAAGAGGTCGTGGATGAAAATGAAAAAAATACTGAAAAGAGTGCTGAGAAAAGCGAAAAAAACACTATTTTGGTTGCCGTTGCCCCAGGTGAAAAAGTAAAAACAGAAAACGTGGATATTCACGATTTGGTCACCAAACCACCTGCTCGTTATACGGAAGCAACGTTGCTATCGGCCATGGAAGGCGCGGGCAAGTTGCTGGATGACGACGATTTGCGAGTCGCCATGGCTGGAAAAGGATTGGGTACGCCAGCGACACGTGCTGCAATTATTGAAGGATTGTTGACTGAAAAGTATTTGTTGCGCGAAGGGCGGGAAATGATGCCGACCGCGAAAGCATTCCAATTAATGACTTTGCTGCGTGGTTTGGGTGTGAATGAGTTGACCGCGCCAGAATTAACTGGCGAGTGGGAATACAAGTTGGCGCAAATCGAAAAAGGTAACATTTCGCGTGCAGAATTTATGCGTGAAATTGCACAAATGACGCAAGTCATTGTCAAGCGTGCCAAAGAATATGACAGCGATACCATTCCTGGTGATTATGCAACTCTGGTGACGCCATGCCCCAATTGCGGCGGGGTAGTCAAAGAAAACTACCGCCGTTTTGCTTGTACGCAATGCGAATTTTCCATCAGCAAAACACCGGGTAGTCGTCAGTTTGAAACGATTGAGGTGGAAGAGTTATTGGGCAATCGCACCATCGGGCCGTTGCAGGGATTTCGTTCCAAGATGGGGCGCCCTTTTGCTGCAATTTTGAAAATCGTCAAAGATGCAGAAATCAATAACTACAAGCTTGAATTTGACTTTGGCCAAAATGATGTCGCTGGTGCAGAAGGCGATGAAGAGGGAGTAGATTTTACTGGCCAAGCACTGTTGGGTTCTTGCCCAAAATGTGGTCATGGTGTGTATGAAATGGGTTTGGCATATGTTTGCGAAAAAACAGTTGCTAAACCCAAAGCGTGCGATTTCCGCAGTGGCAGAATTATCTTGCAGCAAGAAATTCTGCCTGAGCAAATGGCCAAATTGTTGAATGAGGGCAAAACGGATTTGTTGCCTGGCTTTATCTCTCAACGTACCCGACGTCCGTTCAAGGCATTTTTAGTGAGAGGGAAAGATGGTAAGACCAGCTTTGAGTTTGAAGAGCGCAAGCCAAAGGCGCCAGCAGCATCGTCGTCTGCTAAAAGTGTGACTAAAGCAAAAAAAGCTAAGTAAAAATAATGCTGGATTTTGAAAAAAAAATGATTCAACGCGCTGATCTTAAACAGCATGTTTTGAAGTTGCCTAAACCCATTGTGTTGACGAATGGCGTGTTTGATATTTTGCATCGTGGTCATGTGACTTACCTGGCGCAAGCACGTGAATTGGCGGGTGCATCTGGTTCATTGGTGGTTGCAATCAATACGGATGCATCGGTGCGTCGTTTAGGCAAGGGTGGCGATAGGCCCTACAATAATTGTGCTGATCGTATGGCGGTATTGGCGGCGTTGGGTGCCGTCAGTTTAGTTGTGTCGTTCGACGAAGATACGGCTTTGGCCGTCGTGCATGAGCTGCAGCCTGACATTTATGTCAAAGGTGGTGACTACGACATGACGGCGATCCCGGAGGGGAAGGCGGTTTTAGCATATGGCGGGCAAGCAATTGCTATAGATTTTCAGCACGATAGATCAACGACTAAATTGCTTGCCAAGGTAAAGGCCGTAGCCAATAAGTCAGCCCAATAAGCTTATATTCCCCCGGCAAAGTCGTTTTGCCGCCAAGCCTCATAAATAACGACGGCTACCGAATTCGACAAATTCAAACTGCGATTATCTGGTCGCATCGGCAAGCGTATGCGTTGTGATGTAGGAAATGAATTACGCAGGTCGGGATGTAATCCCTTTGTTTCTGATCCAAATACAAACACATCACCAGGCTGAAAATGATGCTGAGTTACAGAGCTTGACCCATGTGTTGTCAAGGCAAACATTCGACTAGGATCAGGTTTTTCGCTGGCAATGTATGCTGACCAATCACGATGGACTTTGATGTTGGTGAATTCATGGTAATCCAGGCCAGCGCGCCGCATTTTGGCATCATCTAATGGGAAACCCAGTGGTTCGATTAAATGTAATTGCGCTCCTGTATTAGCACATAGGCGAATAACGTTGCCAGTGTTAGGCGGGATTTCAGGCTCAACCAAGACGACGTGAAACAAGGTAATTTCCTTTTGAAGTTTTTATACTTATTTTTTGTGTTTGCTTATTGCAATGATGTACGTGAAAACACGATGTTGGTCACGCGTTTTGCGCCAAAACGTTTGAGGACTGTAGCTAGCGTATTTAGTGTAGCGCCAGTCGTCATCACATCATCAATAACGCCAATGTGTTGATCTTTGATTAAATGCATAGCGTGGTGCGAGAGTGTAAATGCATTTCGCATATTTTTGTACCGTGCATCAGGATGTAGCGTGGCTTGTGCCTCTGTATCGTGCGAGCGTCGGGCCAAATCGCCGATAAGTGGAATGCCCAGCGTGCGGGCAAGTGGTTTGGCAATTTCCAGTGCTTGATTGAAACCACGTTCTGTTAAACGTCGTGGCCCAAGTGGAACGGCAATCAACAAGTCCGGAAGCGGGTGTGATATACATTGTTGATTGAGTAATATTGCATCACGTAGCATGTTGGCGAAAAGCGGGGCCAGTGCCAATCTACCGCTGAATTTGAGTGCTAGTACTAGTTGATCGATTGGCGGTGCGTAGTCTGTGGCGACGATGGTTGTGTCGAAACTAGGCGCTTGTCGCAAGCACTGCCCACAATGTGGTGCCGGGTTAGTAGTTTTGATAAGCGGATTAGCACATTGGCTGCAGCGCGATTGTTGTTGACTAAAAAACTGTAAATGACAAGCGTCACAAATAGTTGTGCGATGGATGCATCCGCATAAAGCGCATGATGATGGTAGAACGTGCGCCAATTTTGTTAGCAAGTGACGTGATTGATAGAGAAAACGTGTGGGTAAATGCATCATCAATTTCAAGGGTGTAAACTGTGTGACTGGCGATTTTATTTTTCGTGTCTTTTTCTCTATCTTCCTCTAATTTCTTCGATACTCAATTGCGCAATATCCAATCTACTCAAGATAATCAATCTCATCAATTCAGTGCACCGATAGACTTGCAGCGAGTTAAGCAATTATTCGCGTTGCCTGAGCGCGTCGCTGCGTCAAATTTTTTGCGGCGTGAGATTGCAGCCAGGATGTTTGAGCGTTTAACGTTGATTAACATTACGCCGCAACGTGTGTTGGACGCAGGGTGTGGTGAGGGCGCGGATTTTGCTTTGCTGCAACAACATTTTGCTGATGCGCAAATGATTGGGATAGACGCATCGTTGTCCATGTTATTGGTTGCGCAGCCTTCAATTTTCTCTTCAATTCGACGTTTCGTGATGTCATGTTTGCCAGGTAAGTTGCAATATCGTCCGTTTAATGTATTGAATGGCGATTTCGCCGCTTTGCCTTTGGGTGTGAATACTTGTGATGTGATTTGGTCCAACCTTGCGCTGCACTGGCATCCACAGCCTGATAAAGTATTTGCCGAGTGGCGACGGGTTTTGCGAACTAATGGGTTGCTTATGTTTTCTTGCTTTGGTCCGGATACGTTTAAAGAGTTGCGCGATGCTTTTAACGTGGTGGATCAAGCGCCGCATGCGTTGCCGTTTGTCGACATGCATGATTTTGGCGACATGTTGGTGAACGTTGGTTTTTCAACGCCAGTGATGGATATGGAGAAAATTACCGTTACTTATGCAACGGTAGAAAAAATGATGACAGATGTGCGTGCGTTTGGTGGCAATCCGTTGCATACCAGGCGGCGAGGATTATTAGGTAGAAAGGATTGGAATAGGGTGGTGGATGCGTTAAATCAGCAACGTGGTTCTGATGACACTATTTCTTTAACGTTTGAAATCATTTATGGCCATGCTTTTTTGCCTGTGCTGACTAGAACGGCGAGTGGCGAAGCGATTATTCGTTTGGATTTGTTAAAAAAGCAGAACAAAGTGTAGTTTTTATCAATGTGGAGCCAGAGATGAGGATATACATTTACATACTTTATTTAGGTAGTTTAATTGCAAATTAGATATCTTTTTGTGTATTTTGCTTGATGAAGAGAGTATTCCTTGCGTATAATCAGGGCCGCAAAAAAAGTCCCTTATCTTTAAGGGGCTTGGATGCGTTAAATTTATATGATTTATACAGAATTTTTATTGGGTTTTTGGGGAAATTATGAAATATGCGAAGCGCATTCAATCGTTGATGCTCGCTGTGTCGCTTTTGGCAGCGGGCATGCCGTCTTGGGCGGTTGTCGACAGTCCAGGTGGGCCAGCTGTGCGTCAGCTGAATTTTCAACCACCTGTTACTCAGATTGCAGCGCAAATTGATTCCTTGCATAATTTGATGTTAATCATCTGTCTGGTGATTTTCGTTGCAGTGTTTGGTGTCATGTTTTATTCGATTTTTAAGCATCGGAAATCGTTGGGTCATAAATCTGCGACTTTTCATGAAAGTACAGCGGTTGAGATCGCTTGGACTGTCGTTCCTTTTCTGATCGTAATCGGTATGGCTTTGCCTGCTACTAAAACAGTGGTTGCCATGAAAGATACTTCCAATGCTGATGTGACGATTAAAGTAACCGGCATGCAGTGGAAATGGGGTTATGACTATTTGAAGGGTGAGGGGCAAGGAATTTCATTCTTGTCCAATTTGGCCACTCCACGCAGTCAAGTTGGTGCACCTGGCGTTGCGCCAACCGAAGCGCGCAGCGATAACTATTTGCTTGAAGTTGATCAACCCGTGGTTGTGCCAGTTAATAAAAAAATTCGTCTCGTATTGACGGCTAACGATGTGATTCACTCGTGGACAATTCCCGCTTTTGGTGTCAAGCAAGATGCAATTCCTGGTTTTGTTCGAGATACCTGGTTTAAAGCTGAAAAAATTGGCACCTATCGTGGTCAATGCGTTGAGTTGTGTGGAAAAGAACATGCTTTTATGCCTATCGTGGTCAATGTTGTGAGTGAAGAAGACTATAAGAAATGGGTTGATGGTAAGCAAAAAGAAATGTCTGCTAAAGCGGATGATCCCAATAAAACATGGACGATTGATGAGTTGAAGCAACGTGGTGAAAAAGTATATGCTGCCAATTGCGTTGCTTGCCATCAAGCAAATGGTAAAGGGTTGCCAGGCGCATTTCCTGCTCTTGATGGTTCCGCTATCGTGGCTGGCCCAAAAGCAGAACAAATCAAGCTCGTATTAAATGGCAAGAATGGTATGCCGCCTTGGAAAGGTGTTTTGTCGGATACCGAAGTTGCTGCTGTGATCACTTATACGCGTAATAACTGGTCTAACAAGGCGCAAGAGAACATCGTCCAACCAGCTGAAGTCAGGAGTTTCAGATGAGCAATACCGTAGTTAGCCATGCAACAGGTCACGATGATCATCATGATCATCCCCACGGCTGGCGTCGTTGGTTTTATGCTACCAATCACAAAGATATTGGTACTTTATATTTATGGTTTTCTTTTTTCATGTTGTTGTCCGGTGGTTTGTTAGCATTATTGATTCGTGCTGAATTATTTCAACCTGGGTTGCAATTATTTCAGCCTGAGTTTTTTAATCAGTTAACCACCATGCATGGTTTGATCATGGTGTTTGGCGCTATCATGCCGGCTTTCGTTGGTTTTGCTAACTGGATGATTCCATTGCAAATTGGCGCTTCTGATATGGCATTTGCCAGGATGAACAATTTTTCATTTTGGTTGTTGCCTCCGGCTGCTATTTTGTTAGCGATTTCTTTTTTGGTTCCTGGTGGTGCGCCTGCTGCTGGTTGGACATTGTATGCGCCTTTGTCCACGCAAATGGGGCCTGGTATGGATTTGGCGATTTTTGCCATGCACATCATGGGCGCTTCCTCCATCATGGGCTCGATTAATATCATCACGACTATCTTGAACATGCGCGCACCTGGCATGACTTTGATGAAGATGCCGATGTTTTGCTGGACTTGGTTGATTACTGCATATTTGTTGATTGCGGTGATGCCAGTATTGGCGGGTGCGATCACCATGACATTGACCGATCGTCATTTTGGGACTTCTTTTTTTAATGCCGCTGGTGGTGGTGACCCAGTTATGTATCAGCACATTTTCTGGTTTTTTGGTCATCCAGAAGTTTACATTATGATCTTGCCGGCTTTTGGGATTGTCTCGCAGATTATTCCTGCTTTTGCACGTAAAACATTATTCGGCTATGCATCCATGGTATATGCGACAGCATCGATTGCGATTTTGTCCTTTATTGTTTGGGCGCATCACATGTTTGTTACTGGTATGCCTGTCACTGGTCAGCTGTTTTTTATGTATGCGACCATGTTGATTGCGGTTCCTACTGGTGTGAAAATTTTTAACTGGATTGCAACCATGTGGCGTGGTTCGATGACATTTGAGACGCCGATGTTATTTGCGATTGGCTTTATTTTCGTGTTCACCATGGGTGGATTTACTGGCTTGATCTTGGCGGTCACTCCAATCGATATTCAATTGCAAGATACCTACTATGTGGTGGCGCATTTTCACTACGTATTGGTGGCTGGTTCTTTGTTTGCTTTGTTCGCTGGTTTTTATTACTGGGGTCCAAAATGGACTGGTTTCATGTATAACGAAACCCGTGGCAAGATTCATTTCTGGAGTTCTTTGATTTGGTTTAACATCACTTTCTTTCCTATGCATTTCTTGGGATTAGCCGGTATGCCACGTCGTTATGCCGATTATCCAGCGCAATTCACGGACTTTAATGTGATCGCTTCTATCGGTGCGTTGGGTTTTGGTTTGTCACAAGTGTATTTCTTGTTTGCAGTAGTGTTGCCATCCATAAAAGGTGGTAAGCCAGCAGCTGACAAGCCTTGGGATGGCGCTGAAGGTTTGGAATGGACAGTACCTAGTCCTGCGCCTTTCCATACTTTTGAAGTTCCTCCGACTGTAAAGTAATAAAAGTAGAAAAATATAAAGTGATTAAAGCGATGGGGCAGGAAAATCCTAATAATGTTAAAACAGCGTTAGTTTTGCTCTTGTTGGCTTTGTTGTTTTTTGTTGGTGTATTTGTTAAACATATCTGGTTCAGCTAATCAAAATGGTCTCGCAGCAGGATCAACAGATTCAGCTTGTTCGCAAGCGTACGCTGAACTTGCAAATGTCGGCCAAGCTGGTATTGATAGCTGTGTTGATGTTTGGCTTTGGTTATGCATTGATCCCAATGTATAAAAAGATTTGTGAAATTACTGGGATCAATCTTCTTACACCGAAAGATGTTAGTGCCAATGTTGATGTGACAAATACACAAATCGACAAAGCCCGCACTATTACGATTGAGTTTGATGCTAATGCGCATGGTCCTTTGCGTTTTCGACCAACACATCCCAGCTTGCAGGTGCATCCCGGTGAGATGATGCAAATTGTTTATGAGGTGGTTAATAAGCAGGCTCGTAACATTGCAGTGCAGGCGATTCCGAGTTATGCGCCACAGCAAGCAGCAGCGTATTTTAAGAAGTTAGAATGCTTTTGTTTTAAGCAGCAAACATTGGCACCGAATGAAGCTAGGCAAATGCCAGTCATGTTTTATATTGATCCAATGTTGCCAAAAGATGTAAAAACGATCACTTTGTCGTACACGTTCTTTGAAATTGCTGGATTAAATAAAGAGTTGGTTAAAGAATCAGGTAAGCAGTCAGTGAAAAACTGGCAAACGAGGTAAAAATGACAAACCAGGGAAAACCGATACAGCGCAAAATGGCTTTTGCGGCAACGATGAAAGCTGTATTCTGGTCGTTTTTTGGCGTAAGAAAAAAAAGTGATTATGAACAAGATGCAGTTCAGCTTAATCCAATTCACGTCATTATTGCGGGTGTAATTGGTGCTTTTATTTTTATTATGATTTTGCTCGTAGTCGTCAAAATTGTCGTAAGTTGAAAGTGGTAAAACATTAACTTGTTAATTCTTGCCAAGAAGTTTTAGAAATACATAGAAAGATAGGAACACAGATGAGTAATACAAATTCTCACCACTCTAAAGCGCCTTACTACTTTGTACCTGGACCATCCAAATGGCCATTGTTGGCAAGTATTGCTTTATTGTTGACTATGATGGGTGCTTCGGCATGGGTGAACGACCTGGCATGGGGGAAGTTTCTCAATATCGCAGGTATTTTGTTGTTTATCGCTGTGTTGCATGGTTGGTTTGGTGATGCGATCGCTGAATCCGAAGGTGGTTTGTACAGCAATCGTATTGATACATCATTCCGCTGGAGTATGGGGTGGTTTATTTTTTCCGAGGTGATGTTTTTTGCTGGCTTCTTTGGTGCTTTGTTTTATGCCCGTAGTATTGTGATGCCATGGTTAGGTGATCTGGATAACAAATTATTGTGGCCTGATTTTAATGCGCAATGGGGTAATGCTGGTCCAGCAGGTACTGTCGAACACTTTAAGGTCATGGGCCCATTTCCTATTCCTACGATTAACACAATTTTGTTGTTGATTTCCGGTGTGACTTTGACAATGTCCCATCATGCTATACGTGCTGATCACCGTGTAAAAACTGCGTATTGGTTGGCGGCAACAATTTTGCTCGGTATTGTTTTTATGGGTTTCCAAATTTTTGAATACATGCACGCCTATAGCGAATTGAATTTAAAGTTGACTTCTGGTATTTATGGTTCTACGTTTTTTATGTTGACAGGCTTCCATGGTTTCCATGTCACTATGGGGGCGATTATGTTAACGGTTGTGCTCTATCGTGTGATGAAAGGTCACTTTACGCCAGAGCAGCATTTCGCATTTGAAGGAGCTGCCTGGTATTGGCATTTTGTTGACGTTGTATGGTTAGGTTTGTATGTCGTTGTGTATTGGTTATAAGTGACGATGCCGTCTTTTTCCTAGCTAAGTAGCCGCACTTTGGTGCGGCTTTTTGCTTGTATAAAGGACGTATTAATTAATATATTCCTTTCGGTTGTATCCACCCCAGTTTGTAAGCTAGTAATAAAAACAAGAAAAGCGTGATAGATAATCCCACACGAAGTGCCAACGCTTGAACAGTGTGGTTGCTCTTACCTTTATCTTTCATTAAAAAAGCTAGTGCAAAAGTAAGGCTGCCGATAATCAAAATAAAAGCGATGGCGATAATAATTTTCATGTTGTGAAATTAAATAATTAAATAATTAAATATAAGAAGTTTAATAATCAAAGTCACATTGTAGTGCTTATTGAATTCATGACATTCATCAAATCATTTGTAAAAACTTTTTTGCGAGATCGTTTGGTTCCCTTGTGCGTCACTATGTTTGTGGTGGTGGTTGGTATTCTTTTGGGGCAGTGGCAAATGCGGCGTGCTGCAGAAAAGCAGGCGATCGAAGCGACTTTGTTAGCGCGCGCATCGACTAAGCCGGTTTTGCTGGGTGTTGCATCATTAGATGCTAAAGAAATGGAATATCGCCATGTACAGGTATGGGGTGAGTTTGACCAAGATTGGCCAATTTATTTGGATAATCGACCTTATAAAGGGATGGCGGGTTTTTATGTTTTGATGCCTTTGAAAATTCAAGGTTCGAATACCTATGTGCTGGTAGCGCGTGGTTGGATCCGGCGTGATCAATATGATCGTACTAAGCTACCTTTTATTCCCGTGCCACATGGAGTGATTGCGATTGATGGTATTGCCAAGCGATCTTTGCCACGTTCATTGGCTTTGGGGGCTGCAGAAAAGGTGCATCCACATGCAATTATGCAAAACGTGGACATTGCAGCTATTGCGCAAGCAAGCAAGTTTGAAATGCAAACGATTTTAATTGAACAAAAAAACGAATTGCCCGATGGTTTGGTACGTGATTGGCCATTGCCTTTTGCTGGAGTGGATAAGCATCGTGGGTATGCTTTTCAATGGTATGCCTTAGCCGCGGCGGGATTATTATTTTTTCTGGTTACAGGGAGACGACGTGCAAGACAATAAACAAATTTCACAATCAGCTGGGCGTTGGAAATTATTAGCTGTGATCGCTGTTTGTGCTGCGCCTTTGATTGCATCGTATTTGACGTATTACGTTATCAAACCAGAGGGTCGTACGAATTATGGTGCTTTGTTGGATCCAAGATCTTTTCCCATTCCTGCTTCATTAGGCGGCGCAGCGTTTGATACAAATGTCGCAAACAAATCAGCGTCAAGCAACCAACCAATCGGATTGGCTGCTTACAAAGGAAAATGGATCTTGTTGCAAGTCCATGCTTCTGATTGTCAAAGCGATTGCGAAAAAAGATTGCACGACATGCGCCAGTTACGTTTAGCGCAAGGTAAGGAAATGACTCGATTGGAGCGAGTTTGGTTGGTTACTGATAATCAACCATTGAATATGCCAAGATGGCAGGAATATCAGGGTACACAATTATTGCGTGTGGATCCTGCTGTGGTGCAAGCATGGTTGCCAGTTGAGAGGGGGACTGTCGCTTCCGATCATTTGTATATGATCGATCCTTTGGGTAATTTGATGATGCGTTTTCCCAAGTATGCAGATCCCAACAAAATCAAAAAAGATATTGCCAAGTTACTTCGTGCATCCAGAATAGGTTGATAGGTTAATCATGGTACTTCAATTAGGAGTGACAGGAATCTTGATCGCGCTATTGCCTTTATCAATAGTGTGGGTGTCCAGTGATGTGGATAAATATCGCAAATTGATATTGCTGACTTTGTTTTTAACTTTTGATTTAATTTTGTTTGGCGCTTTTACTCGCTTAAGTGATTCCGGTTTGGGGTGTCCAGACTGGCCTGGTTGTTATGGGCACGCCAGTCCATGGCAAGCACATGCTGATATTAGTGCGGCACAACTTGCTTTGCCTAGCGGCCCTGTGACTGTTATGAAAGCCTGGATTGAAATGACGCATCGCTATTTTGCGATGGGAATTGGCGTGTTAATCATTTCCTTGATGGTGATTGCATGGTGTCGTTGGTTGCAGTCAGGACGCGTAGAAAAACGTTTTTC
>CAZCIX010000002.1:15479-37650 GCA_964498835.1 uncultured Burkholderiaceae bacterium
TGGTGATTGCATGGTGTCGTTGGTTGCAGTCAGGACGCGTAGAAAAACGTTTTTCGCCATTTTTGCCAACTACGTTGTTCATATTGGTTTGTGTACAAGGTGCATTTGGTGCGTGGACGGTGACGCAAAAATTACAGCCATTAATTGTGACCATTCACCTTTTATTGGGCTTGAGTTTGCTGGCTTTATTGGCGTGTTTGCTGGCGCAGCAAAAAACATCAAGTTCATCAGAGACCGTATGGCAATCTGTGGCAACGAATGCGCTCAAAATCCCAGCGGCATGCGCTTTTGCATTCCTGATTGTACAAATTGCACTTGGCGCCTGGGTTAGCACCAATTACGCCACGCTAGCTTGCACGGATTTCCCTTTATGTCAGGGAAATTGGATCCCTTCTATGGATTTCGCCAATGCGTATACCTTGTGGCGCGAGTTAGGGAAAACCGGTAGTGGTGAATATTTACCCTTCGCTGCCTTGACGGCCATTCATTGGGTGCACCGTACTTTTGCGATCATCGTGATTGCGTTGGTGGTTTGGGTTGCTTATCGTGCGCGTACTATTCCTGGTTTGGGTCGCATAGCGCGTCTCTTGTTCATGGCAATTGCTGTACAGTTTTGTACTGGTGTATTGAGTATTTTCTTCATGTCGCCACTGTTGCTGGCGGCAGCACATAACGGCGGTGCGGCGTTGCTGACGCTGTTGTTGACCATGTTAAACTGCAAAATCAGAATGACAGCACCTGTTAGTGTTAGCAATTCTCAGATTTTTTAGAAATAAACTCCTTAGTCATTGAAATCCATGCATACCTTTAGCTTTTCTTTTCCCTTGTTGCTGAAACGCATGAGGCAATACTGGGCCTTGACCAAGCCACGTGTGACCCAATTGGCTGTGTTTTGTGCGGTGATCGGTATGTTTTTAGCGACGCCTACTATTCCTGATTTAAAAATAGTATTAGCCGCAACAGTAGGAATTTGGTTGTTAGCGGGCGCAGCGTTTGCCATGAATTGTTTGATTGAGCGCGAAATCGATGCGCGCATGGCGCGTACGGCTCGTCGTCCTGTGGTGCAGGGAGAAATCACGGTATGGTCAACCTTGGTATTTTCAGTTGTGATAGGTGGCATTGGGATGGGTGTTTTGTTTTATTGGGTGAATCCGCTCACCATGTGGCTCACTTTTGCCACTTTTGTTGGTTATGCCGTGATTTACACCATGTTGTTAAAGCCAGCGACACCGCAAAACATCGTTATCGGTGGTTTGTCTGGGGCGATGCCGCCAGCGCTTGGCTGGGCAGCGATTGCGAATGAAGTGCCGATGCAGGCTTGGTTGTTGGTGCTCATTATTTTTATCTGGACGCCGCCGCATTTTTGGGCTTTGGCCATGTATCGGCGCGATGATTATGAAAAGTCTGGTTTGCCCATGTTGCCTATCACACATGGTTTGCCATTCACGCAATTCCACGTTTTGCTTTATACGATTGCATTGACTGCGACTACGCTGCTTCCTTATGCCGTCCACATGAGCGGCATGATTTATCTGGTGAGCGCGATTGTGTTGGATGCGGGATTCCTTTGGTATGCATGGCAAATTTATCGTCGCTATTCTGATATTTTGGCGCGTAAAACGTTTACGTACTCGATTGTTTATTTATCGTTATTGTTTGCCGCTTTGCTGGCTGATCATTACATTGCTATATGAAATTAATATCCAAATTAATATTGAAATTGAAGCTTTACTCGTCTTTATTCTTGTCCTTTCTGAAATGGGGCGTCCTTGCTGTGCTAGTTCTCGGATTAATGCCGGCGTGCAAGGAAAAGCAAGATGCAACAGCCAATCCGTCGCAAAGTCTGCCTTCTGGTAAGACCTTTCTCAATACAGATATTACCGGTTTAAGTTACGGCAAAGACTTCGCATTGTTTGACCATACTGGCAAGTTACGTACGTTGGCGGATTTTAAAAATAAAGTTGTCGTGATTTTTTTTGGTTTTACGCAATGCCCTGACGTTTGTCCGACCACTATGGCTGAGATGGCGACGGTCATGAAATCTTTGGGGCCACAAGCAGATCGCGTGCAGGTATTGTTCGTCACTTTAGACCCGGAGCGTGATACCCAAAAATTATTAGCACAATATGTGCCAGCGTTTGATGCGCGTTTTCTGGGTTTGTATGGGGATGTTGCCGCGACTGAAAAAGTGGCGCAAGAGTTCAAGGTTTTCTACAAAAAAGTGCCTGGCCAAACGCCTGGCAGCTACAGCATAGACCACACTGCAGGTAGCTATATCTTTGATCCGAAAGGAAAAATACGTTTGTTTGTGCGTCATGGGCAAGATGCCGCATCTATTCTGCATGATTTGAAAATTTTGTTGTCTTAAATTGGTAAGTTGATAAATTAATACCCGCACACATCATTCATCATGAGTACATGCCCGCAAATTGCTGTCGTCATTCCAAGTTATAAGGTGTGTAGTCATGTGTTAGACGTGATTAGGCAAATTGGTCCTGAAGTGAGTCGAATTTACGTTGTGGACGATTGTTGCCCAGAAGCCTCAGGAAAGTTGGTTGAAAAACAATGCAAAGATCCACGTGTCCGCGTGATTTATCATGTCGAAAATCAGGGCGTGGGTGGTGCAGTCATGACTGGCTATCAAGCTGCGTTGGATGAAGAGATCGACATTATCGTTAAGGTAGATGGTGATGGTCAGATGGATCCAAGTTTGATTCCCAATTTTGTTGCTCCTATTGCAGCGGGTGATGCGGATTACACCAAGGGGAATCGCTTTTTTGATTTGGAAAAAATCCGTGCCATGCCCAAAATGCGGTTGTTTGGGAATGCTGCGCTTTCTTTCATGACCAAATTGTCTTCTGGCTATTGGGATTTATTCGACCCCACCAATGGCTACACCGCGATTCATAAAGATGTGGCTCGACATTTGCCATTTCATAAAATCAGCCGTCGTTATTTTTTTGAAACCGACATGCTTTTTCGGCTGAATATTTTGCGTGCTGTGGCGGTTGATATTCCTATGGATGCAAAATATGGCGATGAAATTAGTAATTTAAAAATCTCAAAAATTGCAGGGGAATTCTTCTTTAAGCACGTGAGAAATTTTTGGAAGAGGATTTTCTACAATTACTATCTGAGAGATATGTCGCTTGCTTCCATTGAATTACCACTTGGCATTGTGATGTTGTTGGTGGGGTTTGTTTTTGGTTTGTGCAAGTGGACGCATTCTTTACATTCCGGGATTCCTACGCCAGCCGGCACCGTCATGTTTTCTGCGCTTCCTGTGATTTTGGGCACGCAATTTATCCTGGCGTTCATTGGCTACGATATTTCCTCTGTGCCAAAAAGGCCGTTTCATTTAAGAAAAAGACCTCGCCAAAATAATACTTAATAACTTATTGGATTGTTAATTTTTAAAGTTTTTAAGTTTCGAAGTTTTTAAATTCAGGTATCCAACATGATGATTTATTTAATCGCCATCATTTGCGTGATTGGCATAGCAGCGGGGCAAATTTTATTTAAATTAACTGCCGCTTCATTGCATCGTAGTGGAAGTTTTTTTGATCCGCATACGGTGCTGATTCTTTTTTCTGCCCTGGTTTTATATGGTGTGACAACGATTGCCTGGGTTTGGGTTTTGCAGAAAATTGAGTTGGGCCGTATTTATCCATTGATGGCCATGGCATTTGCGTTGGTTCCGCTTGGTAGCTATTTTTTCCTGGGTGAGAAATTCACGCCGCAGTATTTCTTGGGCATTACGCTGATTGTGGTGGGGATTATCGTTGCAGTGAAATCGTAATTTATATTGAATAAATAACAATGATGTTTAAAGAAACTTTCCGCTGCAAAATTAATCCCAATACTTTTTTAATCGCAACGATGATCATTGTTGCTTTTTTATTGTGCGTCAGAAGTTCGGGCTTGTATCCATTGGTATTTGCGGATGAGTATACCTACAGCAAATTTTCCAGATTGCTTCCTTTTAGCGAAGCCAATATCCCGGGTTATCTTTATTTTTTAATCTATAAAACGACCAATTTGTGTGGAGACGGATTTCTTAATTGTGCACGCTTATTTAATGCGGTTTTCTTTGTTTTAGCCGCACCGTTTATTTATCTAATTGGTAAAAAACTAACGGGAGAAAAAACGGCCGTATTGATTGCCGTGCTCTCAATTCTTGGGCCAATGAATAGCTACACGGCGTATTTCATGCCGGAATCGCTTTATTTTTTGTCATTCTGGGCGCTGAGTTATTGGCTCTTGACGACAGATAAAACGCATTCAGTCTGGCATTGGATTTTCTTGGGAAGCGTGTTTGGGATTTCTGCGCTAATCAAACCGCACGCTTTATTTTTGATACCGGTTTTTGTCGTTTATTTCTTGATCGTTCAACGCCAAGTGGTCGAAAAACCATCCAACCGCTCTAAAGTACCTTTAATTAATCAATACATTGCCTTCTTTGGCGCGGCATTTTTTATCAAATTCATGTTAGGTTTTCTGCTCGCTGGCAAGACGGGGATCACTTTATTTGGTGCGGGTTATTCTTCGATTGCTTCAGGATCTGTCGCCGATCCGCATCGCTACATAGCGTTGCTTAAGATGGCTTTTGATAATGTGCAAGGACATTTTTTGGCATTGATTTTGATGTTCTCAGTGCCGATGGCTTATGTTTTTCTCACGTCTGCTTCTTTTTTTAAGCGTAATTTCAGTAACCCACAACACCGGATCGCACTCAATACAGCCTTATATACGGCGCTGGTTTTGATTTTTTTACTCATCGTCGTCACGCTTTTTACTGCTTCGATTTCTAATTCTGGTCCTTATGAAAACAATGCCAGATTGCATATGCGTTATTACAATTTTGCATTGCCTTTATTATTGCTGGCTGCTGCATCACAGCTTTCTTTAGGGGGAGTGGCTAGTTCTATGCGATCCAGATTGATCGTCGGCTTGCTACTTGCGGCAGTTGTTTTGTATGCAACGTATACGCATCTCGCTCCTTATGTGCCGAGTTTTGTTGATAACCCGGAGTTGCGTGGTTTTACCTTTTATTCCATCGTGTTTTATGTTTTAAGTGGCTTGTCTTTGCTTGCTTTGATTGGATGGGTGTATAACGCCAGAGTTGGAACAAAGATTTTCCTGTATGTATTGATGCCGTTGTCGGTGGTGTGTTCGACCTTCTATGTAAATCAGGAATTGAGGCAGCGTTTGGTGTTAGATGTTTTTGATAAAGCCGGGATGTTTGCCAAACAATATTTATCGAATGCGGAAATATCAAAAGTGGTGATTGCGGGCGCCAATCCGGCTGGATTATTTCGCACAGCGTTTTATTTGGACAATCCTAGTGCTGCGATTGAAATCATTCCTGAAAAATCAGTGTTGGATGTATCGAAAGTGGTTGCGGGCAAAGAGTGGATTTTATTGATTGGCGAACATGGATTATCAAAAAATTTGCCTTCTCAGTCACGTCATTTATATGAGCTAAAAATGAATGGTTTTATGCTGATTCACGTTGGTGAATTATCGATGAAGGAAAATACCAATCAAGAAAATACCGACCAAAACGGCAAAAAATAAATTACGCTCTTTGCCATTTCTTAGAAATACACATGCCGATGTTTTCGAAGCCTTTGTCACATATCCTGATCTGTCGCACCGACAATATCGGCGATACTGTATTAACGCTGCCGTTGGCCGGTTACCTAAAAAGCCAGTATCCGGGAATAAGAGTTGATTTTTTATGCCGCAGTTATGTGGCGGATGTGATTAGAAGTAGCTGTTTTGTCGATGAAGTTATTACTTTAGAAGCTTTGACGGATCCCGTTTCGTATTTTGCGCAATCGGGTATTGATACGATTATTTTTGCTTTCCCCAATAAAGTATTAGCGCGCGCGGCGAAGCAAGCAAGTATCGCCAGACGTATCGGTACCAGTCACCGGCTTTTTCACTGGTTGACTTGCAATAAGTTGGTGCGTTTTAGTCGCGTTAAATCCGATTTGCACGAAGCGCAGCTGAATTTTTCCTTGTTGCGCCCATTGGGACTTTCTGCCATTCCAGATCTTGCCGCTATACCAGCCTGGTATGGTTTGAGTGCCAACGAGGATGTAGAGATCCAAGCGCTATTTGCGCCTCATGCTTTCAATTTGATTTTGCATCCCAAATCCAATGGCCATGGCCGTGAGTGGCCGATAGGGCATTACGTAGAACTGGCGCGTTTATTGCAAGCAGCTGATCACAGCATTCATTGTTGGATCACCGGCAGCGCAGCAGAAGGCGAGTGGATTGCACAATATGGCGATGCGTTACTACGGATGCCAAATGTGACGAATATTTGCGGCCAATTCAACTTGGCCAAACTGGCAAGCGCCATTGCCCGCGCCGATGGTTTGATCGCCAGCGGCACCGGCCCTTTGCATGTCTCGGCTGCATTGGGGACGCGTACTTTGGGCTTGTTCCCACCTGTCAAACCAGTCCATCCAGGGCGTTGGGCGCCATTGGGGCAGCAAACGCAGGTGTTGTGTCAAACCGCTTGCGTGGCACAGAGCCCAGCTTGTCAAGCCGGTGCGGCCTGCGCTTGTATGCAAAGTATTACGCCTGCTGAAGTGGTGGAGGTTGTGTTGGGGTGGAAAGGATTAGCGCGCAATGTATTTGGCTAAAAAAGACGGCATGCTTAACCGTGATGAATTGATCTGTTTAATGAAACGGTTAAAAAAAATTGAATCATCTTATTCATCTTATTCATCTTATTCATCTTAACTTTCGATCAAGTTATTGATCAACAATCGGAAATCGGAAGAAAGTAACCTTTAATATTTTTAACATTAATCATTGCAATTTGAATGTGGTTGCGTTTGCGAAATCCAGCCCCCTCATATAAAGGCATATCTTCACGAAATGGTGCCCGGACTGAATCGTAGGGCGCTAATTTCTTATCTTTGCGATAAAGGTGTAATGCTTCAATGACTTGGCAATCCAACTCTCGTTTCAATTTGTCTTGGCCGCCTGAGTTAGCAGGCAGATTTTTTTCTGCCATGGCATAACTATCACTTAGCATCTTAAAGGCTTCCTCAACTTCATCGAGCCCCATACGAGTTGTTAGATCTAGGCAGTTGCCTAAATCAAGGATGGCGCCGATAACTGATGGGTCTTCGATTTTGTTTTTTGGGTTGCCATGTTGTGCCCATTCAAAACCGCGTTGAGGGTCATTTTCCCAAAAATAAATACCATGCCCAAGCCATTCAAATTTGCCTTTTGAGCTTGTAAGGTGGGATTTTTTGCCTGAAACAATTTCATCAAGTAGGGATTTTTCCCCACCATGAAAACCTAGAACGAAAGAAGAGTGGCGTTGATAAAGATGCCAATGGTTATCCACGGATGAGTTTTTTGGTTTTTCCATCAGTTGTCATTACCCCCAGGCGTACGAGAAAATTACGTGCAGAATCTGAAGATTGCGCCACTTCACGGTGGTATTTCTTCATATCCTTGAGCAGTTCTGATCCCGTTAAAATCCTACTAGGTGGTTTTTTAGATATTGGTACGTTGGGCATGGTCGTATCCTTGAAAATATTTCCTTAATTTTAATTCAATATCTACCTGACTGAGTGCCCCGTTTGTTGAGCCTCGTCTATAAATCATAATTATGATCAGTTCCTTGATTTGAGTGCCACTTTTGCGTAAAATAAACGCCATATGGCATTTTGTGGATAAAAAGATGAGCATTCCAGCAGTCAACTTAAAAGCGCGTTCCGGGCTTTCTGCAGCAGCGGTGTTGGGTGGTGAATCTGTGTTACACGCGCAGCCGCACTCTACTTTGGAATGGATTGCATTGGTGCGTCAGGGGATTTCAGCTGGTGCGGTTGATGCTGCTGTGCGTGTGGTTGGCGTTGGGCAAATTGAATTGGCCAAAGCATTAGATATTCCAGAACGCACGCTTGCACGTCGTAAAAAAGAAGGCATGCTTAACCGCGATGAATCCGGCAAGCTGGTGCGTTTGGCCAGAATAGTTGAGCGTGCGGATGAAGTGTTTGAGGATAAAGACGCCGCGCTCGATTGGCTCAAAGTACCGAATGCTGCATTAGGAGGCGTCAGTCCCATTTCCTTGCTGGATACGGATTTAGGCGCAGATGCCGTCATCAACACATTGGGACGAATTGAGCACGGAGTATTCACCTGATGGCCGATGTGGCCCGTACAGTTTGGCGCATTGTTACCCGCCGTTTTATCACTTCCGCTTTTTCCGGTGAGGGCGCACGTCTGTATGGCGGACGCTGGAATCGGCCCGGAAAATCTGTCGTCTATACCGCTGAGAGCCGATCATTAGCATTGCTGGAAATGCTGGCACAAGACGATCACCTGCGTGCGCATTACGCACTCATTCCAGCGCATTTACCCGCGAACCTGAGCGTTGAGCAGATTGAAGCCAGTGCACTGCCGGATAACTGGCGTTCTCTTGGTGCCAGAAATCAATTGCAAGCCATAGGCGGCGAATGGCTACGTGAAGCGCGTAGCTGTGTGTTGATTGTTCCTAGTGCTGTTATGTCAGCGGAGCACAATTTTTTGATTAATCCGCTGCATGATGATTTTCGGCGGATTGTTCAGGGAGAGGCGGAAATGCTGGAGACGGATTTGCGTTTGTTGCGTGATGCATGATCGCTCTGGGTTTAAATAACGTTCATAAAATCAAAAATAAGGAAAGTGCGATATGGGAGACACTGAACTCTTTAGCATATTTAAAGAATATGGGCATACAGGGGTGGTGGCGATCTTTTTAGTCGGCATCGCAGTGTATTTTTGGTGGCAGTTTGTTCGGCAGGCAAACAAACTGAAAGAGGAGTTACAAAGCGCGCTTGATGCGCTGCAGACCATGAAGTCCGAAGCCAATGGCGGCGACCTCGTGGAACTTGGTCAGATCGAATCCAGGACGATGGCGGGGCCGGCTTTGAAGCATCTTTGGCAGGAATACCGCAAGACGCTGCACCCACAGAGAAAGGACGATGAATTTGGACAAAGCCAGATCGTCCGTTGGCGCGCGACGGCACTCGCCGAAACTTTTTTCACTGAGCAGGCAATCGTCGACAGCCGTTTGAAGACCGAGTTCTTCAAGCACGTGCCAGGCATACTGACGGGTTTAGGAATCATAGGTACGTTCTTTGGCCTCATCATGGGGCTAAGCAACTTCGATGTCTCGCTTGATCCGACCAAGGCGCAGGATCAACTCCGCAACTTGATTAATTCGGTGGGGCATGCCTTCTGGGTTTCAGCTGCGGCCATTGGTGCTGCGATATTGTTCACATGGATCGAGAAATTCATGGTCACTTCACGATATCTACAAGTCGAGGAGCTGCGTGAGCTGATCGACAGTTTGTTCGAGGGTGGCGCGGGTGAGGAATACCTTGAGCGTCTCGTCATCTCATCGGAGAACGCTGCCACGCAGACTGCCCAGATGAAGGACTCGTTGGTTACTGATCTCAGAGAGATATTGACGACATTGGCTACGCAGCAGATAGAGGCACAAGCCCAAAACGTTGGACAAATGTCGGTCGACGTGGGTAAGGCGATTGCTGACAGCCTCAGCGGTCCGATGGATGCGATCACCAAAGCAGTTCATGGCGTTAGTTCCAACCAAGGCGATGCTGTCAACAAGATGCTTACGGACGTGCTGGCGAGCTTCGCAGCGCAGATGCGAGAGATGTTTGGTGGCCAGATGGCGGACATGTCCGCACTGATGGTCAAGGCTAGCGAATCCATGCAGGCTACTGCGATTCAATTCGGACAGCTTGCAGCTAACATGGATGCTGCCGGAACCAGTACGGTTGATGCCATGGGTGAGCGATTGAGCAAGGCGCTGGAAGCCATGGATGTCCGCCAAGCGGTGATGAACGCCCAGATGGGAGCGTTTGTCGAGCAGATCAAAACGATGGTTTCGGAATCGCAGACCGAATCCTCGCAGAAGCTCAAAGACACGCTGACGGTGGTGGGCGACCAGGTCGCTGGCGTGGTCGAGCAGCTCAGGAAGCAAGCAGAACAGGCGGCCGATTCGCAAGGTGAGCGGCACATGCGATTCGAGCAAACCACCGGCCAAGCCATCGGTTCGCTGTCTGGCCAGGTGGAGCAGTTGCTGGCCCAATCAATGGAAACAAACAAATCGCTGCAAAACACGGTGGCAAGTCTCACCCAGGCTACTGACAAGGCGGTCTTGGGTATGAATTCGGGTGCTGAGATGCTTTATGTTGCTGCCACCGATTTCGCTAAGGCAGGCCAAGGCGTGTCGGATACCATGCGAGCATCGGCTACAGCCACCGAAGCCATCAAGGCCGCTTCGACCCAACTCACCCTGTCTACCGATGGCGCTCGGGCGATTTTTGCAGATTATGCTAAGACGCGGGATACCTTCGCCATGATGGTTGCGGAGTTAAAACAGACCTTCGAAAGTGCTAAACGCGATGCGTCAATGACATCTGAGATCATCGGTCGGATTGAGACGGCGGCCCAGCATCTCGCAATCGCACAGAGGCAGGCGGAAGAATATCTACATGGTGTCAGCGAGGTCTTGGTTAAGGCGCATGAGTCGTTTCGAGACAATATTGAGGTCACCCTCCGAGAGGGAAATCGGCAGTTCCAAAACGAATTATCCAAATCGGTCCAGTTGCTCTCCGGGGCGATCAAGAATTTGGGCGATGTGGTTGACGACATTCCAGCCCGGAGGTGATGAACGATGCTTGGAATCAAAGTTCCTAAGCGGCGCAGTGGTCGAGAAGATGGCGAAAAACCATTCTGGATTTCATTTTCGGATTTGATGACTGCGTTGATGGTGTTGTTCTTGGTAGCGATGGCCGTTGCGTTGATGGCGGTTACCCAAGGCTTGCAGCAGATCAAGAAGGAGACCGATGAGCGTGTCAAGACCATTGAGAGCTGCATCTCTGATGTAAATGCATTGACCAAGCTTGATGAATTTAAGGGTGTTAATGTGCATGGCCATTCCATTGACTTCGGCACCTTAGTCCAATTCCAGGAAAAAGAGCACAAGTTCGAAAAGCCTGGCGACGAGCACTTTGTCCGTAAATTTATCCCACATGTGTTGGATGTGGCTCGCTCGGCCAAGTGCGACAAATGGTTAAAACGGGTCGTGGTTGAAGGTTTTGCGAGCAAGACTGGCGATTACCTGTTCAACCTTAATTTGAGTTATCAGAGATCGCAACGAGTGCTTTGCACCTTGCTCACTACACAGCAGCCGGATGCGTTGACAGCCGCTGACCGCAGGTTGATCCAAACGCTATTCCTCGCAGGTGGCTCATCCTTCAACACGACATCCAGTAGTGCAGCGCTGATGAGACGGGTGGAAATCAAACTCGAATTTCGCGATCTAGGTTCGACCAAGGAGCCACCCCCCGACATTCCATTGGACCCTGGGTTGAGATGCCCCAACGATCGATGATCAACTCACTCACCATCCTTGAAGCCGGGCTAGCGCGATCATTCGCCGGCCCAAAAACTCCCGAGACCTGGTCTGACCCGGCGGAGATGGTTCGCGTGCGCGAGCGCGTATATCACGATCATGGCGGGGCAGGCATCGTAGCCGATTCACGCTTGATTATGGAGGCAGTCGCGGAATTTAAGAATTCTGGAAAGATCGAAAACGATAAATTCCGTGACCTCAAATATGTTTGCCTTGGTATGGGTGCGTTGGATGAGGAAGGGTGGTCTTTGTTGGCGGATGAAACGTTGCGTGGTGCCGTCGTCCGCATGGTCGAACAGCAACCCTTGACGCATCGACGGCTGCGTTGTTTCCAAGCTTTGTTGTCCACTTATTTTTCGTTTCACTATAACGATCAGGAGGCCAGCGAAGAATCGAAAATGGGTTGGTGTGGCCTACGTGGATGGTTGCGGTCTGAGTGTGATCGCATCGTGGAGCTTCTCGACTTCAGGCCGCCATGGTTAGAGACATTACTGCGATATCCAGAGTTACTGACCAATCAGCCCTGCGACCAGTTCGGCGTTGATCTTCTGCGTGGTGACGCGTCGGGTTTGAATGATGCTAGAGATGGTTTATCCATCCCGGAAAATTCATGGGTGGTTGACGAGGCTGTGTTTGGTCAAATGAAAGCTGCTTCGAATCTCAAAGATACGCCATTCAAAGTTGTGCTTCCCACTTTGCTGGCGATCGTCATGGGGCGAGCTAACGTATCCATCAGCGAGGCGTTGAAGATTCGCTGCGTGGCTCATCTGGTATCACGCTATGCTCGTTGCAGTGACCGGCCCGAACAGCCAGCTTTGCGGGATGCAGCGACTACAACAATTGGCAATCCATGGCTTCGGCGGACACACTGGGATGCATATGTCCGTGTTGATAGCAAAGCCGACGACCAGGCGCGTGAGATGGTGTTTTTTTGGCTCAAAGAGCGTTTGGTTTCGGACTTTTTTGAGCTCCTCAGCGCCGATGGAATCAACGACAGGCGGCGAGTGGCCTATTGGCTGCGTTTTGTTCCCTTTGTGGAGGACATGTGGTTTGCGCTGGGCACATCTGCGTCGACTCGCAAGGGTGGAAAATTCGGCGAATTTCGCGACCGGGCAAAGGGACGTCTTCTTGATTTGGAGGGGACGACGGCGGACAACAACGCGTTCGTCATGCGCATCGGATCCTACTTGGCTGTCGAGTTCGGTGCGGCCGGCAACGCTTTCTACCTATTTCGATGGGATTCGCTGAGTCCGTCTTTGCTTGACGCCCTCAATTCGGGACGGGCTCGTCAAGGTGTCCACATTGCCGATTTGAAGAGCGATGACAATGTGGAAAAGCTGCGGCATGGCGATTCGCCCGTCGCATTGAAGAGCTGGGAACAAAAGTTCGACGACAAATTGACCAAGGTCATCGGGAGAACGCCGGAGGTTCGACCTGCATGCGTGCCGGAGTTGGAAGTTTTGGTCGCCGACGGTCGTGTCGAAGTGAGTGATCGTCGAGGAGCGGGTGGAGCGCTTTCGATCGGCGAGACTGAACGTTCGTCGCATCTTGCAATGAGATTGCAAGCACTAGGTTTTTTATACCGGGCCGATCTTGGCTGGTTCAAGGAGTAGATGATGGTTTGGTCGCCGTTCCAATCAAAAAACAAAGCTGTGGCAAGCGACATCGCCCAGCCATCCGCCACAGTGTTGGTTTCATGGGATCGCGAAGGCGCACGCTTTCGTTCTGAGCCCGTATTTGACGATTGGCTTTCGTCCCCGATGTCCTTTGGTGTGGGCTCCGAGCTGGTGTTGCTGCTTCGCCAGCTTGAGGAGGAAGGTTTCGTCGAATTGCATGGCGATGGTGCCAGCCTTCCATGGTCGGCTTACTATGCACTGATGGACTCACCAGAACATGGCGGGGTCCTTGGACTCTTGGGGGTGCCCAAGCAAGAGGCATGGAAACCTGTGTTGTCCAGCAGTGGCACCCTGGTGGACGCTAATTTTGCCATCAGTATCCAGGGGTGGCTCGATTCCCAGGGACAGCGGCCTAATGGCAATGTCGGCATCAATGGCGCCGTGCTGACGGCGGGAGGCAAATCGGTGACCCTGCCAGAGGCGGCGTGGCGTATGGTTCAGGCCATCGCTGAGCAGCAAGGCCGGAAGGCTGGTGAGCGCACGCCGGATGTCAATAAGCGCGATTGGTCGATCATTCGAGGGCATGCCTCCCGCGCTGGTGCGGATTTGACTGACTACTTGCGTAAAACCGTGGTACTAACGCCCGAGCGATTGCACATTAATCTTCGTAAGGGTGGCGTGGTCGGCGACAAACTGGTGGAGGTCATGCCGGGATTTGATGGCGCGCCGCCCCGTTGGCTTGAATTGTTCGATCGTTTCGACACTGTTCCGGAGCGTTATGAGATCCCAGATGGCAATGGCTTGGTGCATGTGTTGCTGTCGGAGCAGGCGCGGACGGTGTTGCGAGAAATCAGGCGCATGCCTGGGCGGCGCATCGCAGGGGAGCGGGCCGAGGCATTTGTCCGTAACCCATTCGCGACGCTGGGGCCGGATGCAGCTAAGGTCATTGATCCTGAGCAATTCGAGCGTGCGCGTGAGAATGCCGGCATCGTGTTCGCCCGTTTCACCGCGAAGGTGTCGCGCGACGGCACGGGCTGCTTGTATGAGGTCGCCTTGCTCATTGAGGACATGCTTCTGGGAGTAGCCCAAGTCGACCAAGTGAAGTTTGAGGGGCCAGCCGCGTTGGAGGCCTTCCTCAAAAAGCTCGAAGCCAAGATTGCGGCTGGCGCGCAGTGCTGCCATTGGGAGGGCTTCGACCTCGAAATTTTGGGTGACACACCAGGCCAGGTGGTGGTGTTACGCGACGCCCTCAGCGATTGGCAGCGGCCCAATCGTATCAGTGCGGTCGATATCTTCGACTTGTCCAAGTATTCCGAGCGCGTGGGCGGTTTTGGGGTCGAGAAGCCCTATTACTCACCTTTCATTGCGAAGAAAAGTGAGGATGCAGGGTGGTTCCCGGAAAACATTGATTTGGGCTTGTGCTTCACGCCAGATGAAAGTGGTGAAACGGTTGCCCTTGCGCTTGACAACAGGAATCTTGATGCTTTCCGGGAGGAGATCAAGAAGGCGTGTCAAGAGAAGCGCGAAACCTTCGAGTTTCCCGGCTGTCCTAAGCCAGTGCCAGTCGCATGGGCGGTTGATGCCCTTGAAACATTGGGGCAAGTGCGTGAAGACGTGTCGAATGGATCGTTTGATCCCAAGAAGCCGTTCACTCAAGGACGGGCCTTCGAGCGCAAGGGGCTGGTCGTCAAGCCTAATGTAGACGCGTTGGATTACGAGGAGCGGCGCGGAGTGCTTATTGCACTGACTGAATCTGCTGCGCTGCCATCCACACTGCTCAGCCACATTGAGCTTAAAGAGCATCAACTTCATGGCGTCGCTTGGCTTCAGCATTTGTGGCGTCATTCGCCTACCGCATGTCGAGGGGCATTGCTTGCTGATGATATGGGTCTTGGTAAGACGATCCAATTGCTCACGTTCATGGCTGCGATTATTGAGCGCGAGCCCGGCATCGATCCATTTTTGGTGGTGGCACCTGTTTCCCTGCTTGAAAATTGGAAGGAGGAGATTGCCAAGTTTTTCGTACCGGGTGCGTTGAAGGTTCTTACGTTATATGGCACGGACTTGGCTTCCAAAAGAGTACCCAAGGCTGCTCTTGATGAGGGATTGATTGAGGCGGGTTCACCCAAATTGTTGTCACGCGGTTGGCTAGGTTCGGCCAATGTCGTTCTGACGACTTATGAGACGCTTCGGGATTTAGAATTTTCGCTGGCAGCGCAGCGTTGGTCTGCCATGATTTGCGATGAAGCACAAAAAATAAAGAACCCTAATGCCTTGGTGACCCGCGCGGCCAAGAAACAAAATGCCAGGATGAAAATCGCCTGCACGGGAACGCCCGTTGAGAATACGCTGACCGATATCTGGTGCTTGTTTGATTTCATTCAACCGGGATTGCTTGGTGCTTTGAAGGATTTCGGCTCCAAATACCGCAAGCCAATCGAGTCCGAAACCGACGAGGAGAAAGCTAGCATTGATGAGCTACGAATTTTGATTGAGCCGCAAAAGCTCAGACGCACCAAGGCGGAAGTCGTCAAGGACTTGCCCAAGAAGATTGAGTTCCAGGGATGCCGGGCCTTGCCCTTGTCGCAGCGCCAGCGCGCGTTGTATGCCGATGCCATCGCGCAGTTCAGATCGAGATCGGGCGGACGCCAGGCGACTGGCATGCAATCCCCATTGGGGTTGCTGCAATATTTGCGACGACTGTGTTCTGATCCAAGGTCACCAGGCCAACTCTCTAATGAGTTTGAGACGCTTGCTGATATTGAGAGGCATTCTCCTAAGATGGCATGGATGTTGAGACATCTTCAAGAGATTAAAAAGGCAGAAGAGAAGGTAATTGTGTTCTGCGAGTTCAAGGATTTGCAACGGACATTGCAGCGAGCTATTTTAGAGCGTTTTGGATTTACTCCTGACGTGATCAATGGTGATGTTTCGGCAGATTCCGCCAATGCGCACAATCGCCAAAAGAGGATCAGGGAATTTCAGGATTGTCCTGGCTTTGGTGTGATTCTCCTATCGCCGCTAGCTGTGGGGTTTGGCGTGAACATCCAGGCTGCTAACCACGTCATCCATTTCACACGGACTTGGAATCCTGCCAAAGAAGATCAGGCCACAGATCGAGCCTATCGTATTGGTCAAGAGCGCGATGTCCATGTCTATTACCCAGTTGTGGTGGCTGATGATTTCCTGACCTTTGACGCTAAACTCGACAAATTACTCGACGAAAAGCGAGCTCTTGCAAGCGACATGCTTAATGGAGCGGGAGATATAAGTCCCGCAGATTTTGGCGATTTGGAGGCTCCTGATGGTGGCAATGCATTCAATAATGAGCCATTGACAGCCGATGACATTGGCTCACTGGATAGCGATGCTTTTGAGGCCTTTTGCGCATTGTTATGGAATAAGATGGGCTATTCACGGACCATCAAGACCAAGCGTATTGGTGGTGTTGATGTTGTGGCTATCAAGCACAACGAAGGTGTGTTGATCCAATGTAAAAGTTCAATTCTCGAAAACAAGGAACTTGGTTGGGAAGGTGTCAGAGATGTCTCTGCTGGGGCAGCTGCATATGTCGCTAGATACCCGGGAATTACTTTTTCCATGCTGGCCATCACCAATCGACGCTTCAATCAGGCGGCGAGGCGCCAAGCTGAGGTGTTGAAAGTAGAGCTGATCGAAGGTGATTGGCTTGCTGAAATGCTTGCGCGTTATCCGATGAAGCGAGGGGAGCTTGAAAGGTTTTTACTTGCCAGTTGAGAAGGTGTATGGGTGAATTGGGATGAGTGTGATGATGTCGTTGAATTAACCTTATTTTTGCAGTTGAAAAAGGCCTAATATCCCAACGTAATAGGCATTAAACATATTAATGCCTAATTTAATGAGCAAATTTTCAATTCCTCCCGAAGTGGACGACCGAATCACCCAATCAGCGCTCTACATGGCAAAGCACTAGAAGCGTCACGCCGCCCAAAACGCGCAGGTAAGCCTCGTAAGACAGACGATGAATATGACTCCTGAACGCAAAGCCTATGTCTACATTCAATTTACCCATAAAAAAGAAAACAACATGAACACCTCAAACAACCCAAACAAATTCAAAAGCCAAGCAGGCTGCCAACGTATTTTTAAAGCTTTTCGCTATTCCATCGAAGGGTTAAAAACCGCTTGCAAAAGCGAGCATGCGTTTCGTCAGGAGTTGGTATTGCTGATTGTCGGTGCGATTGTGGCTTTGTTGTTGCCAGTTTCCATGTTGCAAAAACTCCTATTAATCGGCACGTTGGTGTTGGTGTTGATTGTTGAACTGCTCAATTCTGCAATTGAGGCGGTGGTGGATCGTATCTCGTTGGATACGCATGTTTTATCCAAAAATGCCAAAGACTTTGGTAGCGCGGCGGTGTTGTTGGCTTTATTGCTGGCGATGGCGACTTGGGGTGTGATTGTGTGGCCTTTGATATTTGCTTGATCTACCCCGTCGTCGTTCCCGCGGGTTGAGGCAGGGATCCAGTGATTTTTTAATCTCATATAAGCCCTTTCTGCAAATACCTTCAAATGCAGAATGGGGCTTCTGATAAAATGTGCGGTTTTCTGCATTTTATTGCCATTATTTTCCCTCTATTGAAAAAACAGGAAGGCTGTATAGCATGGGTTCGTCATCCGATCGCAAAGAAGAAATCCGTCAACAATTGCGCGTAGCCGCGCTTGAATATCATGAGTTCCCTATGCCTGGGAAGGTCAGTGTCACGCCTACCAAGCAACTGACCAATCAGCGTGATCTGGCGTTGGCTTATTCGCCTGGTGTTGCTGCTGCTTGTGAAGAAATCGTGGCGGATCCTGCTAATGCTTTTAGGTATACCGCGCGGGGCAATCTGGTGGCGGTGATCAGTAATGGCACGGCTGTACTTGGCTTGGGCAATATTGGGCCGTTGGCTTCCAAGCCTGTGATGGAAGGCAAGGGCGTGTTGTTTAAAAAATTCGCCGGGATTGATGTCTTCGATCTTGAAATCAATGAATCCGATCCAGATAAATTGTGCGACATCATTGCTTCCTTAGAGCCAACTTTTGGTGGTGTTAACTTAGAAGATATTAAAGCGCCTGAGTGTTTTGAGATTGAACGCAAATTGCGTGAACGTATGAAAATCCCCGTTTTTCATGACGACCAGCACGGAACGGCGATTATTGTTGGTGCAGCGATTCTTAATGGTTTGAAAGTTGTTGGCAAAGATATCAAGCAATGTAAGTTGGTTGTGTCTGGTGCGGGTGCGGCGGCTTTGGCTTGTTTGGATTTGATCGTCGATCTTGGTTTTCCAATTGAAAACATTTTTGTTACCGATCTGGCTGGTGTGGTTTACAAGGGTCGTGACGAGTTGATGGATCCGAATAAAGCGCGTTTTGTCCAAGAGACTAGCGCGCGTACTTTGGCAGACCTGATGCCTGGTGCGGATATCTTTTTGGGTTTGTCCGCTGGCGGTGTATTGAAACCAGAAATGGTCAAAACCATGGCGGATCGTCCTCTGGTGTTGGCTTTGGCCAATCCTACGCCAGAAATTTTGCCGGAAGAAGTGAAGGCTGTGCGCAGCGATGCAGTGATTGCAACCGGGCGCTCTGATTATCCAAATCAAGTCAATAACGTGCTTTGCTTCCCGTACATTTTCCGCGGTGCGCTTGATTGCGGTGCCACTACGATTACGCGTGAAATGGAAATTGCCTCGGTGCATGCGATTGCTGAATTAGCGCAGGCTGAGCAGTCCGACATCGTCGCCTCGACTTATGGTATTGCCAATCTTAGTTTTGGCGCGGAATACCTGATTCCCAAACCATTTGATCCACGTTTGATGATGAAAATTGCGCCGGCGGTTGCCAAAGCGGCGGAAGACTCAGGTGTTGCTTCACGTCCCATTAAAGATATGCAGGCTTATGCTGATCGCTTGCAGCAGTTTGTTTATCGCAGTGGCACGTTTATGAAGCCAGTTTTCCAAGCGGCTAAGGCGGCGCCTGCGGCCAAAAAACGTATCGTGTTTGCCGAAGGTGAAGAAGAACGCGTATTACGTGCTGTGCAAATTGTTGTCGATGAGAAATTGGCAAAACCGATATTGGTTGGTCGCCCAGCCGTGTTGGCACAAAGGATTCAAAAATTTGGTTTACGTTTAAAACCTGAAATTGACTTTGAAGTGATCAGTCCTGAGTATGATGCGCGTTATCGCGACTATTGGCAGACTTATTTATCGATGACTGCTCGCAAAGGGATCACTGAGCAATATGCCAGACTAGAAATGCGTCGTCGCCATACCTTGATTGGTTCCATGATGCTGCACAAAGGCGACGCCGATGGCATGATTTGTGGCACTTATGGCACGACCAATGTGCATTTGCATTACATCGATCAAGTGTTAGGCAAGCGTGAGGGTGTCAATGTATATGCCGCCATGAATGCATTGATCTTGCCAGAGCGTCAATTGATGTTGGTTGATACCCATGTCAATGAAAATCCAACTGCAGAACAATTGGCTGAAATCACTTTGTTAGCTGTGCATGAAATGCGTCGTTTGGGCATTTATCCACGCGTTGCTTTGTTGTCGCATTCCAATTTTGGTACCAGTGATAGCGAGTCAGCGAAAAAAATGCGTGCCACCTTGTCATTGTTACAAAAAATGGCGCCAGACTTGGAAGTCGATGGCGAGATGCATGGTGATACTGCGCTTGATTTTGGCAGATTGAAAACCCTGATGCCGGATTCAAAATTAACAGGCGAACCTAATTTATTAGTCTTGCCGAATATTGATGTCGCCAATATTTCGTACAACTTGCTGAAAACAGCTGCTGGTAATGGAATCGCCATTGGCCCAATCTTGTTGGGTTGTTCTAAACCTGTGCATGTGCTGACACCTTCCGCCACGGTACGCCGAATTGTGAATATGACGGCGATGTGTGTGATGGATGCGGTGGCAGAACGTTAATCCATATTTAAGGGATTCCAGGGGATAGTAGTGATTTCTTTAGCGATGTTGCGTGAGGTATGGAACTTTCGTGATTTCATCCGTGGAAGTGTCAAACGCGAATTTCAGTCACGCTATCAAGGCACCCAATTCGGCATGTTTTGGGTGATCGCTCAGCCGTTGGCGATGATTCTGGTTTACACCTTGGTGTTTGCTCAGCTCATGAAGCCTTCTTTGCCTGGGCATGATACGCCGTTTGCCTATAGCATTTATTTGTGTTCTGGCGTGCTGACTTGGGGTTTGTTTGCTGAGATGCTGACGCGTTGTGTGAACATATTTGTTGAAAACGGAAATTTGTTAAAGAAAGTTCGTTTTCCCAAACTATGTTTGCCCATCATTGTGCTGACTTCCAGCTATTTGCATTTCTCCATTGTCATGGCGCTTTTCTTCGCATTCATGCTGCTGACGGGGACATTTCCTGGCTGGGTGGTGTTGGCGATGATTCCCGTGTTGTTGATACAAGCCGCATTGACCGTTGGGTTGGGTATTTTTCTGGCAACGATTAACGTTTTTTATCGCGATGTCAGCCAATCGATTGCTGTGATTCTGCAATTTTGGTTTTGGTTAACGCCTGTCGTTTATGCGCCCAAAATTTTGCCGCCCTTGATCAATAATATTCTGGCCTGCAATCCAATTTGGCCTTTAATCGATGCCTACCATCGTATTTTTCTCGATCATCAAATGCCAGTATGGAATAGCCTGATTTATCCCTCAGTATTGGCCGCTTTTTTGGTGTTGCTGGGGATGTTGGCATTTTCAAAATTGCAGGGCGAAATTGTGGATGAGCTGTAATGGGCTATTTGCGGATAGAAAATGTTGGTAAGGCGTATAAGCGTTATCCCAGGAAATTTGGGCGTATGGCCGAATGGCTCGGTTTAGGTAAGCAGCATGAGCTTAAATGGGTGCTGAAGAACATTAACTTTGAAGTCCAGCCAGGCGAAGCCATCGGTTTGATTGGGATTAATGGTGCGGGTAAAAGTACCTTGCTCAAAATCATCGCTGGTACCGCGCGTCCAACGACTGGCAATGTTGTGGTTGGTGGTCGGATTGCTGCATTGTTAGAGTTAGGATTGGGCTTCAATCCCGATTTTACTGGTCGTCAAAATGTGTATATGGCGGCGCAATTGCATGGTTTAAGCAGTGATGAGATCGCCGGCAAGATGCGAGAAATCGAGGATTTTGCTGAAATTGGTGATTACATTGACCAACCAGTGCGCACGTATTCCAGTGGTATGCAGGTGAGACTGGCTTTCAGCGTGGCCACTGCTCAACGTCCAGAAATCTTGATTGTCGATGAAGCCTTGTCTGTGGGTGATAGCTATTTCCAACACAAAAGTTTTGACCGTATTCGCAAATTCCGTGAGCAGGGAACAACCTTATTGTTCGTTTCGCATAGTCCTGGTGCCATCAAGAGTTTGTGCAATCGCGCGATTTTGATCGATCAAGGTGGTGTGGTGCGGGATGATGTGCCGGAACTGGTGCTGGATTATTACAACGCCATGATTGCCAAGCAGCAGGTTGATTATGCGATTCTGCAAGAAGAGCAGGCGACGGGTGGGGGTACCGCCACGATGCGCTCCGGGTCGCGAGAAGCGCAAATTACCAAGGTGGATTTGCTGGTAGATGGCAAATCAGTCCGCGCGATTTCCAGCGGTGATCGCGTGGTGTTGCAGGTGGCCGGGGTTGCCCATGCAGCGATTGAGGAGTTGACGGTTGGGATGTTAATTCGCGATCGTTTGGGGAATGATGTGTTCGGCACCAATACGTTTCATCACGAAAATAGCCGTACGTCGTTGCAGGCCAACGAGCCGTTTTTGTTGGAATTTGATTTCCCTTCATTACGCCTAGGAGTTGGCAGTTTCAGCATCACGATTGCCTTGCACAGCCGCGATGTGCATGTTGCAGCCAATTACGATTGGTGGGATCGTGCCTTGGTGTTTCAGGTGATGCCGGGTAATGCGCCGATTTCGATAGGAGTATGTGATTTTCCGGTAACGGTGGATTGGCGTGTAAGTGATCCCATGCCTTAATTGCTTATCAATTTTATAAAACATTATTAACTATGATGAAGACAAAAACAGCGGTGATTACCGGCATCACCGGACAAG
>CAZCIX010000002.1:37750-78631 GCA_964498835.1 uncultured Burkholderiaceae bacterium
TTATTAACTATGATGAAGACAAAAACAGCGGTGATTACCGGCATCACCGGACAAGATGGTGCGTATTTGGCGGAGTTTTTGCTGAAGCGGGGTTACACCGTGTTTGGCACCTATCGCCGCACCAGTTCGGTGAATTTCTGGCGGATTGAAGAGCTGGGCATTAGCCAGCATCCCAATTTGAAACTGGTTGAATATGATTTGACCGATTTGAGTGCCAGCATTCGTTTGTTGCAGGCAGCCGAACCGTCGGAAGTGTATAACCTGGCGGCGCAAAGTTTTGTCGGGGTGTCGTTTGATCAACCGGTGACGACGGCAGAAATTACTGGTGTTGGTGTAGTCAATTTGTTGGAGGCAATCCGCATCGTTAATCCGCAAATACGCTTTTATCAAGCTTCTACTTCAGAAATGTTTGGTAAGGTGCAAGCCATTCCTCAAGTTGAAGAAACGCCGTTTTATCCACGTAGTCCGTATGGCGTCGCCAAGTTGTATGCGCATTGGATGACGATTAATTATCGTGAGTCGTACGGCATTTTTGGTGCGTGCGGGATTTTGTTTAATCATGAATCGCCATTGCGCGGACGGGAATTTGTCACCAGAAAGATTACCGATTCCGTCGCCAAAATCAGCTTAGGCAAGCTGGATGTGCTGGAGCTGGGCAATTTGGATGCCAAACGCGATTGGGGTTATGCGCAGGAATATATCGAAGGCATGTGGCGCATGTTGCAGGTTGATGAGCCTGATACCTATGTTTTGGCGACTAATCGTACCGAATCGGTGCGTGATTTCGTGACCATGGCATTTAAAGCGACGGGCGTGACCATCGTTTGGCAAGGTAGTGCTGAGCAAGAAACAGGCAGTTGTCAGCAAACTGGCAAAGTACTGGTGCGTGTGAATCCTAAATTCTATCGCCCAGCAGAAGTGGAATTGTTAATCGGCAATCCCGCCAAAGCCAAAGCAAAGCTCGGTTGGGAGCCTAAAACAACGCTTGAAGAGCTGTGCCAAATGATGGTGAAAGAGGATATCCGTCGTAACCAGCAGGGCTTTTCTTTTTAGTTGTTTAACTAAATAAAACTAAACAAATGACTTCCAAACGCGTCTTGATCACAGGATTACACGGATTTACTGGCCATTATTTGGCACAGGAATTGCGTGCGGCGGGCTATCGTGTTTTTGGGACGACGATTGAAAGCGCATCCGCAGTGGATGATGTGTTTACTGTTGATTTGTGTGATCGCATTCGTGTGGTGGAAGTTGTAGAGTTTGTACAGCCCGACATGGTGGTGCATTTGGCAGCGATTGCTTTTGTCGCGCATACCGACGTGCAAGCCATGTATGGCGTCAACATTGTCGGTACGCGTAATTTGTTGGAAGCATTGGCAGCTAATACAAAAACGCCTAGCGCTGTATTGCTAGCCAGCAGCGCTAATGTATACGGCAATGCCGAACAGGAAGTGCTGGATGAAAACACGGTATTAGCGCCGATGAATGATTATGCCGTGAGCAAAATGGCGATGGAACACATGGCCCGTTTGTGGCGTGATCGTTTACCTATAGTGATTGCACGGCCTTTTAATTACACTGGTGTGGGGCAGACTGATAATTTTCTTTTGCCCAAAATCGTGGCGCATTTTCGTCGTCAGGCGAGTGAAATTGAATTGGGCAACCTGGATGTCGCACGTGATTTTTCAGATGTGCGCATGGTGGTACAGGCTTATCGCCGTTTGCTTGAAGTCGCACCTGTGGGCGAAACGTTTAATGTGTGTTCTGGTGTGGCGTATTCCATTGATCAAATACTCGCCATGTTGTCGGATATGGCTGGCTATCGCATCAAAGTCAACGTCAATCCCGCATTTTGTCGTGCCAACGAAGTCAAGCGTTTATTGGGCAATAACGCCAAATTGTTAAACACGATAGGGGATTTGGCGCCAATTTCTTTGTCTGAAACCCTGTCCTGGATGTTACATGCAGCATGAGTAATGGCGCTATCCGTGTCGGTTTGAGCACGTCTACCATTGAACCCACTTTGACACATGGGCGCTTGGATGGCATTGGTGTGTATACCAATGCGTTGTTGCAGGGTTTATCGTCTCCGGCTGTTGCGGCTGATATTGCTCAGGTTCAAGGATTTTCTTTTCCCCATCTCTCATTTCGTCAAGGTGCTGCTGCCGCTCAGTTTACGGTTGGGCGTCCCATGCCGTATTCTTTTGTCTTGTCATCTGTGATTGATAGTTTGACGCCAAAAGCGATCAAGCACCGTATGCCCGTACTAGCGGATGTCGTGCATGTAACTGATTACCGGATTATTCGGATGAATTGCCCAATCGTGGCGACTTTGCATGATGCGATTCCCCTGCAATATCCAGAGTGGTGTAGTCCAAGATTACGTCAGCAGAAAAATTGGTTGCAAAAAAAAGCAGCTCAAAAAGCCGATCATGTGATTGCCTTATCGCATTTTTCAGTATTGGAATTAGTCAAATTTTTTGGCATCAATGAGCAACGTATTACCGTTGTTCCCTGCGGTGTTGCAGATGAGTGGTTGCAAGCACCGGCGCAGGATGCGGTGGAAGCGACGCTTGCGCAACATGGCTTACAGCCAGGATATTTTTTGTTTGTCGGCACTTTGCAGCCACGCAAAAACATTGAACGGATTTTGATGGCGTATCTGGGGTTGCCGGCAGAAATACGGGCAGTGCGTCAATTGGTCATTGTTGGACGTGCTGGTTGGCAGTGTGACTTGTTAATCAAGAAAATCCTAGCTGCGCAGCAGTGTGGTGAGCATGTAGTGTGGTTGAATAGCTTGAGTAGCGGAGAGCAATTGCGTCATGTGTATAAAGCAGCGGGGGTGTTTGTTTTCCCCTCTTTGCATGAAGGATTCGGTATACCCGTGACGGAGGCATTTGCCTCTGGCGTGCCGGTGGTGACGTCAAATACCACTTCTTTGCCTGAGGTATCGGCAGGTGCAGCGATAGAAGTTTCTCCGCTGGCGATCAATGAAATTGGGACTGCTATGTTGGATTTGGTGCGTGATGAGCAACTTAGAGCACGTTGTATTGCAGCAGGTTTACAACGCGCATCGCAATTAAGCTGGCGTCACACGATTGAAAAAACTATTGATGTATATCGTTCGGTTTTATAAATATTCTTTAACCGAGATTGTGTCCATGAACCTCCGTCGTTCCCGCGGGTTTAGGCGGGAATCCAGCGTCTTTCGTTGTTTACTGCTAAAGCCACTGGGTCCCCGACTAAAGCACTCGGGGACGACGGAGTGTGAGGCTGGAGTTAATAGATAATCTTGGTTTAAATATTCTTATCTCCTTTTTACTTAATCTTGCCGAGTTATCCTGATGCGCGTATTACATTTTTATAAGACGTATTACCCAGATTCCGTCGGCGGGGTGGAGCAATTCATACGTCAATTGTGCAAGGGGACAGCAGAATATGGCATGGTGAATGAAGTACTGACGTTGACCAGGCATCACAAAAAAGATTCCTCAATCGAATTTGAAGGACATGTTGTCCACCAGGTTGCCATGGATTTTGAAATTGCTTCGACGCGGTTTTCCGTACGAGCGATTGCAAAACTGGCCGAGCTGGCGCGGCAATGCGACATCATTCATTATCATTTTCCTTGGCCTTTCATGGATTTGGCGCATTTTTTAGCCAGAGTGAAGAAGCCCAGCGTAGTGACTTATCACTCCGATATTATCCGGCAGCAAGCTTTGCTCAAATTCTATAGGCCGTTGAAACGATGTTTCTTAAAAAGTGTGGATTGCATCGCAGCGACTTCACCTAATTACTTTTCGACCAGTCATGTTTTAGAGCATTATAAAGACAAGGTGACGGTGATTCCGATTGGTTTGGATAAAGGTATTTATCCTCAACCTGAGACAGAGCGTGTACTCAAGTGGCAACAACGTTTTCCCAAACCCTTCTTTTTGTTCGTTGGCGTGCTGCGTTATTACAAGGGTTTACATATTCTGTTGGAAGCTGTGAAGGGGACGGATTATCCAGTCGTGATTGTCGGCGCAGGTCCGATTGAGCAGGAATTAAAACGCCATGCGCAGGATTTGGGTTTGAGTAATGTGATTTTTCTGGGTGCGATAGCAGAAGAAGACAAAGTGGCTTTGTTGCAACTATGTTTTGCAGTCGCGTTTCCTTCGCATTTGCGTTCTGAGGCATTTGGTATTTCGTTGCTGGAAGGCGCGATGTATGGCAAGCCGATGATTTCTAGCGAAATTGGTACCGGAACCAGTTACATCAATATTCATGGCGAGACTGGGTTGGTGGTGCCACCTGGCGATGCTTCAGCATTCCGTACCGCAATGCGTTCTTTGTGGGAAAACCCCGACCTTGCCAGTGAAATGGGTAAACGTGCCGAAGCCAGGTATTGGGCGTTATTTACCGCCAGTAAAATGGCCGAAAGCTACGCAGCCTTATATCGTCGCCTGCTAAAAGAAGATCAACCTTCGTCATTCTAAAAACAAAATTATGCAAAATACATTGTTGCTCGTTGATGGCTCCAGCTATTTGTACCGCGCTTTTCATGCTTTGCCTGATTTGCGCAATGCGCAAGGCCATCCTACAGGTGCCATGTACGGCATGATCAATATGTTGCGTCGTTTGCGACAGGATTTTCCAGCGGCTTACATTGCTTGCGTGTTTGATGCGAAAGGCAAAACCTTTCGCGATGATTTGTATCCAGAATACAAGGCACAACGGCCCTCCATGCCGACCGATTTGGCACAACAGATAGAGCCAATTCATGAAGCAGTGCGTGCCATGGGATGGCCGATTTTGATGGTAGAGGGTGTTGAAGCGGATGACGTGATCGGCACGCTGGCTGTGACGGCAACAACGCATGGCATGGATTGCGTCATTTCAACTGGCGACAAGGATTTGGCGCAATTGGTGAATGCGCACGTGACGCTGATTAACACCATGAATAATGAAAAGCTTGATCATGCTGGTGTGATCGCCAAGTTTGGTGTGCCGCCAGAACGCATCGTTGATTACTTGTCTTTAATTGGTGACACGGTGGATAACGTGCCTGGCGTTGCCAAAGTCGGCCCTAAAACGGCGCTCAAATGGTTGTCGCAATACGACACGCTAGAAAACATCATGGCAAATGCTGAGCAAATCAGTGGCGTGGTTGGGGAAAATTTACGCAATGCCTTGAGTTGGTTGCCGCAAGCACGCACTTTGGTCACGATCAAAACGGATTGCGACTTGTCTCAGCATTTACAGTCGATTACCGAATCGCTTGCTGCCCATCCGGAGAATTCTGCTGCTTTGATTGATTTTTATACTCGCTATGGTTTTAAAACCTGGTTGCGTGAATTGACAAATTCAACAAGCCCAACGAGTTCAACAACCCAGACGGAAAATGCATTAGCGCAGCCAACAAGCAAGGCAGAATCGAGCATTACGACCGAATATGAAACAGTACTCACCGAAGCTCAATTGGCGCAATGGTTAGAGATGATCAACGCCGCAGAATTAACGGCGATTGATACAGAAACGACGTCATTGATTCCCATGCAGGCGCAGCTGGTGGGGATTTCCTTGTGTTGCCAGGTTGGGCGCGCTGCTTATATCCCCGTTGCGCATCGCTATCCTGATGCGCCATTTCAATTGACGCGTGATCTTGTTTTGTCGAAATTGAAAACTTGGTTGGAAGATCCCAGCAAGCCCAAGCTAGGTCAGCATTTGAAATACGATAGCCATATTTTTGCCAATCATGGCATTACTTTGCGTGGCATTGCCCATGATACTTTGCTCGAATCGTATGTGTTTGAATCGCATAAAAGCCACGATATGGACAGCCTGGCGCTGCGCCATTTAAACCATCAAACCATCAGTTTTGAGGAAGTGTGTGGCAAGGGCAGTGCGCAGATTGGTTTTGATGAGGTCACGCTGGAGCGTGCGACGCAGTATGCGGCAGAAGATGCTGACATCACTTTGCGATTGCATCAAGCGATGTGGCCGCAGATTGCTGAGGATGAAAAGTTAAGCTACATCTACCAAAAAATTGAGTTGCCTGCTGCAGTGACGCTGCAAAAAATGGAACGCAACGGCGTGTTGATCGACTTGGACTTGCTGGCAACCCAATCACATGAATTGGGCAAGCGCATGTTGGAGTTGGAACAGCAGGCGTATGAGTTGGCTGGTCAGCCGTTTAATTTGAATTCTCCTAAGCAATTGGGTGAATTGTTTTTTGAAAAATTAAAACTTCCAGTCGTCAAAAAAACGCCTTCCGGCGCACCATCTACCGATGAAGAAGTCTTGCAAAAACTGGCAGAGGATTTTCCCTTGCCCAAAATTTTGCTGGAATATCGCGGCATGGCGAAATTGAAATCGACCTACACCGACAAATTGCCCAAAATGCGCAATCCCGACACCGGGCGTGTGCATACCAATTATGCGCAAGCAGTGGCGGTGACGGGGCGTTTGGCATCGAACGAGCCGAATTTGCAGAATATTCCTATCAAAACCAAAGAAGGCCGTCGCATCCGTGAAGCGTTTGTGGCACCGTCTGGCAGTGTGATTGTCTCTGCCGATTATTCACAAATCGAATTGCGCATCATGGCGCACATTTCTGGTGATGCGAATATGTTGCGCGCTTTTGCTGAAGGCGAAGATATTCACCGCGCCACTGCGGCGGAAGTGTTTGGCGTGTCGCCGCTGGAAGTGAGTAGCGAGCAGCGGCGCTATGCCAAAGTGATTAATTTTGGTTTGATTTATGGCATGAGCGCGTTTGGTTTAGCCGGCAATTTGGGCATAGAGCGTGCGGCTGCGCAAAATTACATTGATCAATATTTCCAGCGCTTCTCCGGCGTCGCGCAATACATGGCGGATACACGTACGCAAGCCAAGCAGCAGGGGTATGTCGAAACGGTGTTTGGCCGACGTTTGTGGTTGCCTGAAATCAATTCTCCTAATGGTTTACGCAGACAAGGCGCCGAGCGCGCGGCGATTAATGCGCCTATGCAAGGGACGGCGGCAGATTTGATTAAATTAGCCATGGTTGCGGTGCAGAACTGGTTGGAAGAGCAAAAATTGGCTAGCAAAATGATTATGCAAGTGCATGATGAATTGGTGCTGGAAGTGCCGGAAGCTGAATTGGCCTTAGTGCGTGAACAATTACCGCGATTGATGGCGCAGGTCGCAAAGTTGAAAGTACCGTTAATTGCTGAGGTTGGAGTAGGGAAGAATTGGGATGAAGCGCATTAATTCTTATTTATCCGTCGTTCCCGCGGTTTTAGGCGGGAATCCAGTGTCGTTGAAGCAACAAAAGTCACTGGGCCCCCGCCTGCGCGGGAGCGACGAAAGAAAAAATCATCAATTTTTATTAATTAAAAAAACAATGAAGGACTAAGCATGAAACCAAAAATAGCCATCGTCATGGGTTCAAAAAGTGATTGGCCGACTTTGTCCGTGGCGAGCGAATTATTAAGCGAGTTTGGCGTCAGTTGGCAGGCAGAAGTGGTATCGGCCCATCGTACGCCAGAAAAATTATTCAGCTTCGCCAGCAGCGCCAAAGCGCAAGGATTCAGTTTGATTATTGCCGGCGCAGGCGGTGCTGCGCATTTGCCTGGCATGGTGGCGGCCATGACACCTTTGCCAGTATTGGGCGTACCGATACAAAGCAAGACGTTGAACGGGATTGATAGTTTGCTGTCGATTGTGCAAATGCCTAAAGGCGTTGCCGTTGGGACTTTGGCGATTGGTGTGGCTGGCGCGTTTAATGCCGCACTGTTGGCGATTCAAATGTTGGCTTTGCATGATGCCGATCTCGCTGCCAAATTAGATATTTGGCGAGAAAAGCAAACGCAAACCGTATTGGCGGACGATCAGTTAGGAAGCGCATTATGAAAGTAGCTGTATTAGGCAATGGCCAGCTCGGCGCCATGTTGCAGCAGGCGGGTTTGCGTATTGGTATTGATGTGCAGTTACTCGATATAGAAACGGATTTTTTGCCACCAGTAAATGTACCGATTACTGCTGAACGTGAGCATTGGCCGACCAATCTGTTCACTGAATCCCTGCGACGTCATCCGGGCTGGCTCAACAGCGCCGCTTTTGACAATTTAGCCAATCGCATTCGGCAGAAAACCCTGTTGGACGAGTTGGAACTACCCACTGCACCATGGTGCACTGTATCAACCGGCATGTCGCAAGCAACATTGCATCAAAAACTGGGCGTAGATATTTTCATGAAACGTGCTAGCGGTGGCTACGATGGACGTGGTCAGCAACGTTTGATGGCAGATGTGGTAAGTGATTTACCAGACTGGGCAGACGATGCGGTGGCGGAACAGGCGATTCGTTTTGAGACCGAAGTCTCTATCATCGGTGCGCGTGGCTTGGATGGTCAAATCGTGTATTACCGTTTAACCGAAAATCGGCATGATGATGGCGTATTAACCGTCAGCTTGAGTCAGCCAGAACGCTTCACGCTTTTGCAGCCCCAAGCGGAGCAGATGTTGCGCACAGTGATGGAAGCGCTTGATTACGTGGGTGTCATGGCAATCGAATGTTTTCTCATCAACGGCCAACTTCTCATCAACGAAATTGCTCCACGGGTGCATAACTCCGGCCATTGGACGCAAGCAGGTGCATCAATCAGCCAGTTTGAATTACATCTACGTGCCGTGTGTGGATTGCCTTTGCCGCAACCAGAACAACCAGGCTCCAGCATGATGCTGAACCTATTAGGGCTTCCTTACGACAATACATGGTTAGAACATAGTGCTGCGCAACTGCACTGGTACGGCAAAAGCCTACGACCAGGCCGCAAAATGGGTCATCTCAATTTTTATCATCCAGATTCAACACAGCTTGCGACCTGGCTTGCGGAATTGGAACTCCCTGCGAATCTGGAAAATGCCCGTGCTTGGGCATTGGCGCGATTAAGCTAGATCACCATACGGGACAAGGCTGCAGTACTTATGTATCATTTAAGGCTGCAACCGCTGTGTACTCCATTCACCATCAGATTGTTTGATATAAACAATCCGATCATGCAGGCGTGAATTACGGCCTTGCCAGAATTCCAAGTAATCTGGAATCAATCGATACCCACCCCAATGTGCCGGACGTGGTGGGTTATCGCCATATTCGGCTTGTGCCTGAATAAATTTATCTTCTAAGATTGCCCGATTCTCCACAATTTGGCTCTGTGCTGAAGCGATTGCGCCGAGGCGGCTGTTTAGTGGGCGGCTTTCAAAGTAGATATCGTTTTCTGTTGCTGATATCTTCTCAACGCGTCCTTCGATGCGAACTTGGCGCTCTAGCTCTACCCAATGAAATAACAAAGCTGCGTGCGGATTACTTTCTAAATCCTGGCCTTTACGGCTGCTGTAGTTGGTAAACCAGGTGAAACCGCGTTGATCAAATTCTTTGATCAAAACAATGCGGCTGGATGGACGACCTTGGGCATTAATAGTTGCCAGACTCATGGCATTACGTTCTGGTACTTGTGCCAGTCTGGCCTCTTCAAACCATTTCGAGAATTGCTCAACTGGATCAGATGCGACGTCCGATTTTGATAATTGAGCACGACTGTATTCTTTACGCAGGTGGTCGATTGACATGGAAAATGAAAAACACAAGGTATTTAGAAAATTTTTAAAAAAATTATTCGATTAAGAATAACGACGTAAACGCATAGAGAATTCTTGTAATGAGGTAATACCAGAAGCTTCTGCGCGTGCGCACCAGTCTTGTAATTGATGCAGTAATTGATCACGACTAGCGTGTGAGCGTTCCCAAATCGCACCGAGCTCAACACGCATTTCATGCATGGTTTGAAGCACTTTGCTATGTGTAAAGAGTTCTGATAATTGTTGCTTGTGTGATGTTTCTAATTTGGTTGGTTCACGTTGTAAGAGTTTTTTAGATGACTTCAAAAAGCCGGATTCCAATTTTGCTTTTTCCTTGAGATGGGTGATTTCATCTTGCCAAGCATGTTTGAATGATTTGGCATATTTCGCCATCACGTCATAACGGTGCGTGATGACTGCGTGCAAGGTATCAAAATCCACCACCGATTTTTCTAAAGAAAATTTAGGTGCAGGCGCTACTTTTTTCACTTTAGCCAGTTTGGCAATTTCCAATAAGCGGATATACAACCAGCCTATATCGAATTCATACCATTTGGAGGAAAGTTTGGCTGAGGTGGCGAAGGTATGGTGATTGTTGTGCAACTCTTCACCACCTATCAAAATACCCCATGGCATGAGATTGGTGGCGGCATCCGCGCAGTCGTAATTGCGATAACCCCAATAATGACCAGCGCCATTGATGATGCCAGCGGCAGTGACAGGAATCCACAGCATTTGCACAGCCCATACGGTGACACCGATTACACCAAAGAGTAAGACATCAATTACCAACATGAAAATAATGCCGATCCAGCTGTAAGGGGTGTAAACGTTCCTTTCTATCCAGTCGTTTGGTGTGCCATGACCATATTTTTTCATTGTTTCTGGGTTTTTTGATTCGCTGCGATACAGTTCAGCACCTTCTAATAATACTTTTTTGATGCCATAGATCACTGGGCTGTGTGGGTCTTCTGCAGTTTCACATTTGGCATGATGCTTGCGGTGAATGGCGGCCCATTCTTTTGTAACTTGACCAGTTGTCAACCAGAGCCAAAAGCGAAAAAAATGACTAGGAATTGCATGTAAATCGAGTGCGCGATGTGCCTGGCAGCGATGTAAGAAAATGGTGACGCTAGCAATTGTGATGTGCGTGACGACTAATGTGTAGACGAAAATTTGCCATCCGCTGGCATGGGTGATGCCATGAGAAGCAAAATTAAGGAAAGCATACAGTCCATCTGCTAGGCTGTTTGAAAACATTGAGACTCCAGTGATTAATGTGATTTTTATTGCTTTTAGTAGGTTTTATGTTTTTATGTGTTTTTTAATTACGTTTTTTGATTTTTTTGATGCGTATCACATAGGGCGGATATGATATGCCATGAGATATATTGCATCATATTAAAAAATAAACATTTATTTAAATTTCGCCAAGATTGTACGCTGTTTTGCGTCTTAGTTCAGCGTTAAATATTGACCTGATTGCTAACGATTCTGATGTCTCGTTGAGGGTAAGGTATGTTGATATTGTGCGCTTGTAGCACGCGCAAAATAGTTTGATTCACTTCAGAGAGAATGTTGGTGCGACCATTTTCTGGATCAGCAATCCAGAATCCAATTTCCAAATCTAGGCCATTGTCGCCTAGTTTGAGTAACAAAGCCTGTGGGGCAGGTGTTGTGGCGATGCGTTTGATTGCAGCAATCTCGGTTTCCAATAAGTGTAAGACATGTGTGATGTCACTGTGATAATCAACCGTGACTTGTGCTGCTAGCCTTAAACTGCGATTGCTTAATGAGTAGTTTTGTACTGGAGAAAAGACTAGCATTTCATTTGGAATAATCGATTCAATTCCGTCCATGCCTTGTAATATAGTGTAGCGTGAGTTGATATGACTAACTCTCCCATAATATTTATCCACCATGATCATGTCATCAATCGAAATACTACGGTCTAATAAAATTACAAAACCTGAAACATAATTACCTGCGATTTTTTGTAAACCTAAACCAAGTCCGACGCCTAAGGCACCACCAAAAACAGATAAGACGGTCAAATCTATGCCAGCCATTGATAGGCTGATCAGTAATCCGATTAGAATTAATAAGGCGCGTGCCATACGTGCCATCACAACACGTAGCGAGGTATGAACAGCATGCACTTGCATTAAGCGTTCTTCTAATGCAGTACCGGCCCAGAGTGCAATAATCAATATCGAAACAACAGAAATAACTGCTTGTAGGATGGTTGAAACAGCGATTTTGTGGCGCCCAAATGGCACAGCTGTCTCATTCATATAACTCAGTAAATCAGGCCATAAGCCCGTGATATATAAAGCAACGCTACCCCAAATCAGCGTGGCAAACAGTTTTTCTAGCAACAACAACGTGCTGCCCAAGTTGTTTTGCCTCATAAAAATACGTCGCAGAATATAAAACACCAAGCGAATCAGGGCAAAAGAAGCCATGAGCGGTATCGTCACCTGTAATAAATTTACATGTTGCGATTTTTCTAATGCCCATTTGGAAACAATCAATAAAAGCAAGCTCAGTAATGGTGCGAGGACATGAACAAAGCTGCCAATGCCAAGTTGCATCACAGGGGTAAATTTGTCTTTCTTGGATTTGTATGTTTTGCGTAAGAAATACGTTAATCCCCATCCCAAAGCAATGCACACAATAATTGCGCCGACTTGGCACAAGATACCTGGTATGTGGATGTCGTCCCATAAGTCATGTACCAAATTGGCAAGCAAGTTGTGTGTCATAAATTTATTTAATTATTTCTAAAGATCGTTGCGTCTTGCTTGTGCCGTTCCCAATTCGCTGCATAACGGGAAGCGAGCGCAGTATTTTGGCGGATGATCAGCACATTTTCTGCATTTTTATACTGTGCGGCTCGGGTAAAGTTGTAGCTTCCTGTGATGACGGTCGGATTGGGGGTGTCAGCATCCATCATCATGATTTTATTATGGGCATTTTGATATTTGGTTTCTAACCAAACCGGGATGCCTGCCTCCGCCAAGATGGCGATTTTAGATGAGTTATTTTGCGTCGTTGTTTTTTCATCAGCTAGTACGCGCACATCGACGCCACGTTGATGTGCTTTGATGAGTGCGTCGGCGATTTTTTTACTGGTGAATGAATAGGCTTGTACCAGAATTTGTTTTTTCGCACCGTCTATCGTGTCGATGATCAATTCTTCGACATTATCCCAAGGTGCAAATGCCACCTGGATGGTACCTTTTGCTTCTAATGGTGCTGATTTTTCATGGAAGCCAAGTGATGTGGCGGATGTGGTGAAGACCGTTGTTATTACTGTTACGCTTAGCGCTAACAGTAATAACAGGCGAGAGCGGTATTTGGTCATGCTTTGCGTTCAAATACAGCGGCAAAAAATCCATCAGTTTGATGCACATGTGGCAGCAGTTTTAGATAGTCTCCCATCTCCAATGGAATTTTTTGTTCAGCTAACACGTCTTTCATGGGAAGCAAAGAAAACTGTTCATGGCTAGTCAAAAACTGTGCAACGACGGCTTCGTTTTCTTCCTGTAACACGCTGCAAGTCGCATACACCAAGCGTCCGCCCGGTTTTAATAAGCGGGCAGCGCCAGCCAAAATAGCTTGTTGTTTAGTTTGCAATTCACCAATTGCAGCAGCGGATTGACGCCATTTGACATCGGGATTGCGGCGCAAAGTTCCCAGCCCGCTACAAGGTGCATCTACCAGCACACGATCAACTTTTCCTGCTAGGCGTTTGATTTTGGCGTCTTTTTCATGGGCGATTAATACTGGATGGACATTCGACAAACCGCTTTTCGCCAAGCGTGGTTTGAGCTTAGCCAAGCGTTTTTCTGACACGTCAAATGCATATAAACGACCAGTGTTGCGCATCGCAGCGCCAATTGCCAGGGTTTTGCCGCCAGCACCAGCGCAAAAATCGACAATCATTTCACCGCGTTTGGCACCCACAATTTGCGCTAATAATTGGCTGCCTTCGTCTTGTACTTCGATTGCTCCGTTTTTGAACAAGGTCAAATTGTGCAAAGAAGGTTTTTGCAGAATGCGCAAACATAGCGGTGCATAAGGCGTTGTTTCACATAAGATTGGTGCGGTGGCGAGAGCTGTTTTCACTTCTTCTAGCGTGGCTTTGATGGAATTGACGCGCAAATCCAATGGCGCTGGTCGATTTAATGCGTCGGCTAATTGCAGCGTATGCTCTTCGCCGTATTGTGCGATTAGGTGATCAAGTAGCCATTGTGGCAAGTTGCTACGCAGGATGAGAGGTAACAAATTGCGGTCAATTTCGGCCATGCGCGTCAACCATGCAACTTCCTCTTCGGATAAACCGCCCAATGCATCGATGCCAACTGCGTCAACCAAGCCCAACAAAATCAAACGACGCATGGCGGAAGAATTGCCGGCTTCAGCAAAATTGCTGTAAAAAAGCTTATTTCGCAACACTGCATACACACCTTCGGCAATGGCGCCACGTTCACGTCCGCCTAATCGTGGGTGGTCGCGGAAATAGCGTGACAGAGTGTTATCAGCAGGTGCGCTAAAACGTAGTACTTCGCGCAATACTTGTTCAGCATGGGTAATGATCGCTGGAGGCAATCTCATGGGCGTTCCTTGTCATTCTTTGGTAAAGATGGATGAAGATATTGTCTGGCTTTTTTAAGCAATTTCTATAGCAATTTCTGCCTGTAGTGTTTGCGCTTTCTTTGCTGCTTTTATCGTTACCCGGCCTTGGTCAAGCGATAGTTTGTCCTCGACCAGCCAGCGTACAGCACGTGGATAAATAATGTGTTCTTGAGCGAGCACGCGGTCGGCTAGAGTAGCCTCATCATCGTCTTCCAGCACAGAGACTGCCGCTTGCGCAATGATGGGGCCATGGTCCAGATCGGCAGTGACAAAATGCACGGTGCTACCGTGAATTTTGACGCCAGCCTCAAGAGCACGGCGGTGTGTCGCTAATCCAGGAAAGCTGGGTAACAAAGAAGGATGAATATTCAGCAAGCGACCAGCGTAATGTGCTACAAACGGCGCAGTCAGAATACGCATAAAACCAGCCAAAATCACGATGTCGGGTACGAACTGGTCTATTGTTGCTTGCAGCGCAGCATCAAAGCTTTCACGTGTTGGGTAGGCCGTATTTTCAACGACTACGGTGGTAATACCTTGTTGTTGTGCATAGTTGAGCCCCGCAGCATGAGCACGATTGCTGATCACGGCGACGATGTTGGCTGGCCATTGTTCAGCTTGGGCAGCGCGTACGATCGCTTCCATATTGCTGCCGCGGCCAGAAATCAAAATAACAATATTTTTCATGGTACGCATTGTACCTGTAACGGCTTATGGCTGTGGTATTGCCGATATTTCCAATTGCATCCAGGTTTCATCAAAATACACGCCATCGACGTTGACTGACTTGGGTTCTACGCCGTAGATTTTGAATCCCAGTGATTCGTATAAGCGATTTGCTGCGCTGCTTGTTCCTGTTGTACTGAGATTGATGTGCAAGATACCTGGCAGTGTGCGGGTGTCCTTAATGGCGGTCTGAATCAATTGTCTGCCGATTCCTTGTTGGCGTTTGTTAATCGTCACATACATTCCCCACAACATTGCTTTGTGGAATTGTTTGCCGAATGGGAAGCGACAAATGCCGACTATGCCGATTAAATTGTTTGTTTCATCGAAGGCGCCTAACACAAAATCACCACGTCCATGATCATCTAATAGATCGGTAAAGCCTGATAAAGGTTTAGTGACAACTTCCTCTGCTGATTCACAAAATGCAGCTGGTGTATCCTGCACAGCTTCGATAATCAGTGCTTTAAAAATTTCAGCATCCGTACGGTGGTTTAAGCGTCGAATAGTGAACATGTATTTGGATTGATCTTTCTTAAAATAATCGTGTACGTATTGAGCGCATATAAACACATATAGCTTTATTTATTGTTTTTATTATTATTTTTAGGAGACATTATGTTTAATGCAAAAAGTATAACCAATACCTTGTGTCTTATGTTGAGTATTCTGTTGTTAAATCTTTTGTTTGGTATTTCTTCAACCGCTTTTGCTGACAACAAAACGGAAGTGTTGTGGCTAGGGCAATCTGCTTTCAAAATCACTACACCAAGTGGCAAAGTCATCGTGCTTGATCCGTGGATGACATCCAATCCCAAAACGCCAGCGGCGTATAAAAAGCTGGAAGCCTTGGGCAAGGTGGATTTAATTTTGGTCACGCATGGCCACTTCGACCATTTTGCTGATGCACCAGAGTTAGCGAAGATGAATAACGCTCCAGTTTATGGCCCAGCAGGGTTGATGCAATCAGCCGCAGTGCTGGATATCCTTCCCGCTAATTTGGCGCAACGTTTTGGCAAAGGTGGCACGGTGACGCCGTTGGGCCCGAATATTCATATCACTGCTGTGCATGCTGAGCATAGTTCAGAGTTGACCTGGAAAAATCCTGCAACTAAAAAGGAAGAAGTGCATGTAGGTGGTGAACCAGTGGGCTACATCATCGAATTAGAAAATGGCTTCAAAATCTACCACATGGGTGACACCGGCTTGTTTGGTGACATGAAGATGATCGGCGAGTATTACAAACCCGACCTGATTTTGATTCCGATTGGTGGCCATTATGTGATGAGTCCCAAAGATGCTGCAATGGCAACCAGCACATTACTCAAACCACGTCTGGCGATTCCGATGCACTACGGCACTATTCCTGTCTTGAAAGGCACGCCGGCTGAATATATGGATGCATTAGGGAAAACATCATCGACTCAGGTGACGGTGTTGAATCCTGGTGAGGCTATTGTTTTTTGAGAGGGATAAGTAGAGCGTCAATAAGCAAAGCGCATTGCGCCGCATGGTGGCCTTCGATAAAGGTGCAATGCGCTGCGCTTACTGCGCCCTACAAATTGCATCTTACGGATCATTGAGGAAGGTGCTACTCAGCCAATGTCCTAACCCATTGCGCAAAGGCTTCATTTTCGAATTCGTAAGTGTCGCGTGGTGATTTGACTACTACATTAGCCAGCTTCGACATTGCACGTTGGATGTGTGTTGCTTCCAGCGATTCGATACCAATGATGTTGCGTAACTGTGTGATGGCAGCTTTACTAAATGGTTTAAGCGATGGATCCTGAGCCAGCATGCGTATCAGAGCTTTTTGCGTTTGATCGAGCGCAGCCCATGCGCCTTCATGATTTTCACTATGTGCCAAATTTTCTTCAACGGTTTTCATGGCGCTTTCCAGCGTTAAGGAAGGATTTAGCATCATGTTGACGATACCGATTAGAAAGGGTTCTGGCTGCAATTTCAGATTCACGAAAGCATCCCATGCGGGTCCAACCGGCAAGGTGCGCTGGGTCGATGCTTCAAACCGCTCGGCAATGTATTCAACGAAATCTCGGTTCAGCTGTGGGAAATCACCAATGGCAGCACCAGTGGAATAAAGCGGCGCATTGGAGTTTGAAAATACATTTGCCAATTGTGTTCTGGACGATCCAGTAAAGACGACGCGTAAACGGGTTTGATTTTTTGTGATGGCTGTACGTAATGCGGTGGCGACTGCTTCATGTTCTTTCGTTTTTGCCAGCTCTTGCGCTTCATCTATCAGTAGGAGTACCGGCTTCTTTTTACATAGTGCCTCAATAAGCGCATCAATTTGCAAGGCAATTTCGGTTTGTATTTTTTTGCTTGCATCGCCAAGTTCTATTTCGCCTTCTAATGTGGTTCCTGCTACAGCAGCTTTTGCCTTGAGTTTTTTAATGGGCGTGTTGAATTTGGCAACCAAACTATCAACGGCAGTTTTGGGTTCTAGTGCTTGTTCCAGAGCGCGTACGATAGAAACGCCTGGGGATAGTTTTGTTTGCCAAAGATCGGCATAGACAACAATGTAGCCTGCGGATTCAGCCGCTGGTGTTAGGTCTTTTAAAAGGAAAGACGTTTTGCCAGCACGACGTGGAGCGAAAATAGTAGTGGACGTCACCAATCCTGCATTTAGTGTGTCCAAATATATTTTGGCAAGAGTGGGGCGATGATAGTGCCAGATCTCAGTTAAGTTCATGTTTGCACCTGCATTTATATTTGTATTTATACGAAATTATTTCGTGTTTGTATAATTATACAAAGTTTAAATAATTTCGTATAACAGGGCATTTACAAAGGAAAACTCACCCAACTTTAGGCTTCGCCAACAACGCTTTCAAGTTCGCCAGGCGGTTTTGTGGGGTGATGATTTCTTCTTCGGTTGGGATGGCGATGCCTTGGTCTAATTTCATTTCTTTGATGAAACGTGACATGTCGCAATGCACACTTTCTCTGGCGCGTTTGCGTTTTTTGCACCAGCTGACGTGCAGGCTGCGTTGGGCGCGGGTGATGCCGACGTACATCAGGCGGCGTTCTTCTTCGATGCGGGCGGCGAGTGTGTCGGCGGGGGCGTCCGGGTCGCCTTTGTGAGGCAGGATGCCTTCTTCCACGCCGACCAGGAAAACATGGGGGAATTCCAATCCCTTCGAGGCATGCAACGTGGACATGCGCACGGCGTCGGGTTCTTCATCGCGGCCTTCTAGCATGGTCATCAAGGCGACCATTTGTGTGAGTTCCAGCAGGCTTTTTTCCGCATCTTCTGCATGTTTGCCACCGTTGCCTTTTTGTTTTAGCCAAGTCGTAAAGTCCAGCACATTTTGCCATTTGCTTTGCGCTTGTCTGTCATCGAAGTGGTTGTACAAATACGCTTCGTAATTAATTTCTTTCATCATGTCATCCAGCACGGCAGCAGCGTTTTCGCCCTTGCCGGAAGGGCCGACACGGCTGGCGCGTGCTTCTAATTGATTGATGAAATCACCAAATTCACGCAGCGGAGTGAGTTGTCTCGATGTGAGTTGTGCCTCAATTCCGCCTTTGAAGATAGCTTCAAATAAAGAGCATTGCCATTGACCGGCGTAAGCGCCCAATACTTCTAGCGTGGATTGGCCGATGCCGCGTTTGGGTGTGGTGACGGCGCGGATGAAGGCTGGGTCGTCGTCATTGTTGGCGATCAGGCGTAGGTAGCTGATGATGTCTTTGATTTCCGCCCGGTCGAAAAAGCTTTGCCCGCCTGACATGGTGTAAGGGATATGTTCACGTCGCAGTGCTTGCTCAAACACTCTGGCTTGATGATTGCTGCGATACAAAATGGCGTAATCGGAGAATTTTGCCCGTCGTTCAAAGCGATGGGCCGATAACATGATGGCCACTTGATCCGCTTCTTGCTCGTCATCTTCCATCCCCAATACTTTGATGGGATCACCCAAACCGTGCTCAGACCACAATGATTTTTCAAACAATTTGGGATTGTTGCCGATGACTTCGTTAGCTGCCTGCAAAATGCGTGTACTGGAGCGATAATTTTGTTCCAGCTTGATGACTTTCAGATCGGGAAAATCAACTTGCAGCGTTTTGAGATTTTCGATCGTCGCACCGCGCCAGGCGTAAATCGCTTGATCATCGTCGCCTACCGCCGTGAACATGGGTTTTTTACCGACGCCGGTGACAAGTAATTTGACCAATTCGTATTGGCATAAATTGGTGTCTTGATATTCATCTACCAGCAAATAACGCAAACGGCGCTGCCATTTATCGCGGATGTCTTGATTGTTTCGGAATAATTCCACTGGCAAGCGAATCAGATCATCGAAATCCACTGCCTGATACGCCGCTAAGGTGGCGACATAGTTGCGATAAATCCGCGCTGCCTGCGCTTCATCTTCATCTTTGGCTTGATTGAGTGCGATATCGGGTTCAATCAGATTGTTTTTCCACAGCGAAAGCGCGGTTTGGATGCGGCGTATGAGTTGTTTATCGGTGGTGACAGCTAAATCTTGCACTAAGGAAAAACAATCGCTGCTATCCATGATGGAAAAACGATCTTTCAAGCCAACCGCTTGCGCTTCCTGACGCAGAATTTTCACACCCAGGGAGTGAAATGTGCTGACCGTCAGTTTTTTCGCCTGTTTGGGTTCTTGCAGCAGCGTGCCGATACGTTCTTGCATTTCAGCCGCGGCTTTATTGGTAAAAGTCAGCGCCGCAATGTGCTGTGCTTCATAGCCACAATGCTCAATCAAATGCGCGATTTTTTGTGTAATGACACGTGTTTTCCCAGAACCTGCGCCAGCTAACACTAGGCAAGGGCCATCCATGTATTTAACGGCTTCGCGTTGCGGGGGATTGAGGAGTGAAGACATGCGGTGTGACGGTGCAGAATGCAAAACTGAAGAAGCGCCGCATTGTATAACAGGCGTGTCAGCTTGGGAGTGGGGCGCTGAATTGATCAGGGCAATTTCATGAATCAGTAAACGGTCGGTTAAGGTTAGTCGACCATTTAATGCCTCATGTGTAACGCTTTGGCCATCGGCATTATTTTCTAACTTGTTATAATGGCCAGTTATGTATTTCCTCATTAAAAATAAGCGAACCAGTAGTTTGAACTATGAAATTTGAACACCTAGTGGAAATCAATGACCCGCGCAATCCTCTGTTGTATCCATTGACGCGGGAGCAAATATGGCGTGGTTTGGTGTTGCGTGCCGAGGCGCCCAAGGTGTTTGTGCCGCATTTGGATGAGTGTCAGTTACTTGAAAATAACGAAAAACGCTTAACGCGCCAATTGCGTTATGGCTCATTAATTGTGGTGGATAAGGTTGTTTTTGCGCCGCAAGAGTCTGTGCAATATCTAGTTGCTGCGCAGCAGGATATTGTGGCGTCGAGTCTGGTGATGCGAATAGAAGAGCCGTTGCCTGGTCGTTTGTTTGTGCGCTTTGAATATGAAGATGGGCATGACACCAGCACGGATGAAATGGCGGCTATGTACAATGATCTGCGCCATGAGGCTTACAAAGCATCCGACATTGACACCATCCACATCATCCGAGAATTAGCGCAACAAGGCCGTTTTGATGCTGCGTTAAATTAAGGTCATTCAGTTATTTAATTATGCAAAATTCTACGATTCATCCCATCGAATACGAGCATCCGCAATCGGGCGGCAGTTGCGTCGCCCAAGCATGGGCACGCACGCCTGTCATGCCTTCTGCCGAGGAAAAAGCAGCCTTGAAACAACGCATCAAAGCTCTACTGAAGGAAAAGAATGCCGTACTGGTGGCGCATTATTACGTTGATGCCGATATCCAGGATTTGGCGCAGGAAACCGGTGGTTGCGTTTCTGATTCGCTGGAAATGGCACGCTTTGGGCGTGACCATCCAGCGCAAACGCTAGTGGTGGCGGGTGTGCGTTTTATGGGCGAAACCGCCAAGATACTCAGCCCCGAAAAGCGTGTCTTGATGCCGGATTTAGATGCGACTTGCTCCCTGGATTTGGGTTGCCCAGCGGAGGAGTTTGCCGCGTTTTGTGATGCCCATCCTGACCGCACTGTCGTGGTGTATGCCAATACCAGCGCAGCGGTGAAGGCCCGTGCGGATTGGATGGTGACGTCTTCGATAGGACTGCAAATCGTGGCACATCTGCATGCGCAAGGCAAAAAGATTTTGTGGGCACCCGACAAGCATTTAGGCGGATACATCCAACAACAAACTGGTGCCGATATGTTGTTGTGGCAGGGTTCTTGCCTAGTGCATGATGAATTCAAAAGCGTCGAGCTGGAACTGCTGAAAAACGACTATCCCGATGCCAAGGTGTTGGTGCATCCAGAATCCCCTGCTGCTGTGGTCGCTTTAGCGGACATGGTGGGTTCCACCTCGCAAATGATTACCGCAGCGCAAAACATGGATGCGACGACTTTCATCGTTGCCACCGATCAAGGTTTGTTGCATAAGATGAAATTAGCCGCGCCTGGCAAGCAATTCATTGCTGCGCCGACGGCTGGCAATAGTGCTACCTGCAAAAGCTGTGCCCATTGTCCATGGATGGCGATGAATGGTTTGGTGAATTTGGCTGCAGTATTAGAGCAAGGTAATAATGAAATCCAGGTCGACCCAACGATAGGACGCGCGGCAGTGTTGTCGATTAATCGCATGTTAGATTTTGCCGCGGCACAAAAAACATCCGTACAGCCCGGTGGCGATTTAGCGAAAGAAGCCACATTATTTTCAGGTGTAGGTCCAGCATGACGAACGTAATAAAAAACGTAATGACAAGTTCAACAACTACTTTGATCAATCCTTTTGCACCTTTTGATGCTGCATTAGCGACAGCGTTTGAAGCCAATATCGAAACGGCGTTGGCTGAAGACATCGGCACTGGCGATGTCACAGGTTTGCTAGTACCTGAGCAAGAATGGGTGCAAGCGCGCGTGCTGGTGCGGGAAGAGGCGGTGTTATGCGGCGCACCCTGGTTTGAGGCGATAATGCAGCGTTTGGATGCGCGTTCTCGTATCACGTGGCGTTATGCGGAAGGTGCGCTGATGCAAGCGGATACCGAAGTTTGCACCATAGAAGCACCCGCCCGGGCGTTGTTGACAGCTGAACGTCCTGCTTTGAACTTCATGCAATTATTGTCCGGCGTGGCGACGACTACGCAACGTTATGTGAGTTTGATACAAGGCACTCGCGCTACGATCTTGGATACCCGTAAAACGCTGCCCGGCATGCGTTTGGCACAAAAATACGCAGTGCGCGTTGGTGGTGGCATGAACCAGCGTTTGGCTTTGTATGACGGTATTCTCATCAAAGAAAATCACATCGCCGCTGCCGGTAGCATCGCCGCTGTCATGCATGCTGCGCAGGTTGTGAATACCCAATTAGCGACGCCGGTTTCCATACAAATTGAAGTGGAGAGTTTGGACGAACTCGAACAAGCATTAGCCGCAGGTGCAACGTCCATCTTGCTCGATAACTTCAGCCTGCAAGGCATGCGCCAAGCCGTGGCGCTGACAGCTGGCCGTGCTGTATTGGAGGCATCTGGTGGTGTGAATAAAGAAAGTGTGCGCGCGATTGCTGAAACTGGTGTGGATAGGATTTCTATCGGCAGTTTGACCAAGGATGTGCAGGCGATTGATTATTCTTTGCGGATTGTTTGATTGAGACAGTTCAATTAGGTGTAGAGTCAAACTGTTAATTTGACTCTAATTTTGATAATTTTTACTCACTGACTTGCACGACACGCCCATTCAAAGCTTGTGTTGGACGTGCATTCATTTTGTAAAGGCGGTGAAAAGCAGCAATTTGTTTTTTCGATAATTCTTCTGTTTGTTGCAACACTTGCCAGCGCACGCCTTCGCTGCAAGGTGGTGTGGTGAGCGAGCCCATAAAAGCGTAATAAGTCTGATTTTTAGGTAGCATGCCAGCGGGATTGAAGTTTGCCAGTTTCGAGACTGTTCCCTCTTTTTCTGGTAAGGCATCGAAAATATTTTTCAATACTTTGTTTTCTTTCCCTTCCTTAAAAAGAAGGGCGACCACGGCTAGCTTGCCTTCAGCATTTTTATGTACTAAGTGAGCGACCAAAGGGTAATTTTTGCCATTTATTTTTTCTTCACTAGGCGTATGGAAATGAAATTGGGCAAGATGATAAGCATCTTTGCCTAATTTGATATGGTTGCTGTTGCCATTGTTGATGTTATTGCCAGAGGGCAGATTGATTTGTATGGTATGACCATTGTTCGTCATTTCAGCATTGCTGGCGACATAGTGAAAATCAATTGCTGGCAGGACACTTTTCGTTGCTTTGGTTGTTTCAATATTGATAGGAGATTGCTCTTTGCCTAGTTTGCAAGTGACGAAATCCTTTTCCAACTCACCCCAATGCGCGGCGTCAGTAGTACCTTCATAAGTCCAGTGTGGATGTGGTCGGTCATCAGCGAAAGCAGTTGTGATGGAAAGTGCGCAAAGTGTGTTCATGACGACAAGTACAATTGTTTTTTTCATAAACTTTGTGTGATTTAGGTGGAAAATGGATGGAACATCAATGCAGAAGAGTAATTGTGAATTAATTTTTTCTCATAGGCAACAACACACTAGGCAATGCCTGTGGCAGGGTATCCGGATAATCCCGACTAAAATGCAAACCACGGCTTTCATGGCGTGACAGAGCACTATTCACAATTAGCGACGCAACGTCGACCAAATTACGTAATTCCAGCAAATCCGGTGTGATCCGGAAGTGGGTGTAGTACTCGTTAATTTCTTCCTTCAACAAACGAATGCGATGCTGGGCGCGTTCCAGTCGTTTGGTAGTGCGGACGATGCCGACGTAATTCCACATGAAGCGGCGCAATTCATCCCAGTTGTGCGCAATCACGACTTCTTCGTCGGCGTTGGTAACGCGGCTTTCGTCCCAGGCGGGTAGTTCTGGCGCCGTTTCCTGCTTGTGCGTTTGAATGTCTTGCGCTGTGGCGCGTCCTAATACGATGCATTCCAACAGGGAATTGCTGGCTAAACGGTTGGCGCCATGAAAGCCCGTGCACGCTGTTTCGCCAACCGCATACAAACCAGGCAAATCAGTACGGCCACGCATATCGGTCACGACGCCGCCACAGGTGTAATGTGCGGCTGGTACGATGGGAATTGGCTCTTTGGTAATGTCGATGCCCAAGGTTAAGCAGCGTGCGTAAATGGTGGGGAAGTGTTCTTTTAAAAATTCTGGTGGCTGGTGGCTGATATCCAGATGCACGTAATCCAAGCCACGTTTCTTCATTTCAAAATCAATTGCTCTAGCGACAATGTCGCGCGGTGCCAATTCAGCCCGTTCATCGTGTGCCAGCATAAAGCGCGTTCCTGCGGCAGCGCCGGCTTCTGGTGGTAGTTTTAAAACGCCACCTTCGCCGCGTATTGCTTCTGTGATCAAAAACGATTTGGCGTAGGGGTGATACAGGCAAGTTGGGTGGAATTGGATAAATTCCATATTTGAAACACGACAGCCAGCGCGCCAAGCCATGGCGATGCCGTCGCCAGTCGCAGTGTCTGGATTGGTGGTGTACAAATACACTTTGCCCGCGCCACCGGTTGCCAGTACGGTATGTTGCGCGGTGAAAGTTAAGACTTCTCCTGTGCTTTCATCTTGTACGTACAAGCCTAGGCATTTGGGCATGCCAGGTGTTTTATTACTGTTATTACCGACTTTGTCTGAAGTGATTAAATCAATCGCGCAATGATGTTCAAATAATTGGATATTGGGATGAGCACGTACCTGCTGCTCTAATGTCGTTTGCACTGCATGTCCGGTCGCATCGGCGGCGTGGATGATGCGGCGTTGGCTGTGTCCGCCTTCGCGCGTCAAATGGTAGCCAAATTCTGTGGTGGCATCTTTGGTAAATGGCACGCCTTGCTTGATTAACCAGTCAATCGCAGTAGAGCCATTTTCAACGATGAAACGTGTCGCAGCCTCGTTACATAATCCGGCACCGGCAATCAGCGTATCTTCCACGTGTTGGGCATGGCTGTCGCTGGAATCGAGTACTGCCGCAATCCCTCCCTGTGCCCAGCTGCTGGCGCCATCGAGCAAAGCGCGTTTGGCGATCACCGCGACGGTGCGGGTTTCCGCAAGATGTAGTGCAACGGATAAACCAGCCAATCCGCTTCCTACGATGGCGACATCGAATTTCATGAGGCGTTCCTTATTGAACTTGTTGGTACTTATTCTGTAACGATGGGTTTAACCATGGCCGCAGCTTGTTTAGCATTGCGGCGTGCTGTCTCGATATTTTCTGCTGTAGCAAGTGCCACACCCATGCGGCGGCGGGTGAAGGATTCTGGTTTGCCAAACAAACGAATATCGGTGCCAGGAATACGCAAAGCTTGCGCCACGCCTTCAAATGCAATCGCCTTGGCTTCATGTTGGCCATAAATGACAGCGGATGCCGCGCAAGTTTTTAATTCTGTGTTGACGGGCAAGCCGAGAATGGCTTTGGCGTGCAATTCGAATTCGCTTTGCAATTGGCTGGCCAGTGTGACCATGCCGGTGTCATGTGGCCTGGGGCTTACTTCAGAAAACCAAACCATATCGTTTTTGACGAATAGTTCGACGCCGAACAAGCCCAAACCGCTCAGATTGTCAGTGACTTTTTTAGCAATGTCTTGTGCCCGTTCTATGGCTGCAGCAGGCATGGGATGCGGTTGCCAGGATTCGACATAGTCACCATGCACTTGAATGTGTCCTATCGGGGCACAAAAATGGGTTTTGATCTCGCCATCCGTATTGCGCGCACGCACGGTGAGGAGGGTGATTTCATAATCAAAATCGATAAATCCTTCCACAATTACCCGCCCTGGGCCGACTCGCCCACCCGTTGCTGCATGTTGCCAGGCGGCTTCGATTTGATGCGGGCTAGTCAGCATGGATTGCCCTTTGCCGGAAGAAGACATAACAGGTTTGATCAAGCAGGGGAAACCAATATCCGCGCAGGCAATCTTTACTTGATCCAGCGTATTAGCAAAACGGTAGGGGGAAGTCGGCAAACCCAACTCTTCCGCTGCCAAGCGTCGTATCCCTTCACGGTTCATGGTCAGCCAAGCAGCGCGAGCAGTGGGGATGACTTGCGTTTTGCCGGCTTGTTCCAGTTCAATCAGCGTACTGGTCGCAATGGCTTCAATTTCTGGTACCACATAATCCGGTTTTTCCAGTTCGATTAATGCTGCCAATGCAACACCATCGGTCATGTCGATAACATGGCTGCGATGTGCGACTTGGTGCCCTGGCGCGTTGGCGTAGCGATCAACTGCGATGACTTCAATCCCTAAACGTTGCAGTGAAATAATCACTTCCTTGCCCAGCTCGCCTGAACCTAGCAGCATGACTTTGGTGGCGGAGGAAGAAAGAGGTGTGCCGAAGCGAGGGGCGGATTTCATCATGTGGGTTCTCGTTACTAAACGTGTGTAAAAGCAAATAAATACTTATATGTAATGCAATATGATAACCTGGTATAAAAATGCCGCTTATTTTATTCTGTTTAGGTTTTTTAATAACAATTTGTTTTGCTTCATGAAAACTTACTAAGTTACGACCTTATGACCATTCCTATTAATTTTTCTTTATTGTTGCCAGGGCTGGATCAGATTTATTCTGATATACGTAGTTTTTCTAATTCGAAAAGTACGGTGTCTTTGCCTGCACAAAACACGCAAAAAAATGTATATGTGCAAGCAGATTGGCTCACACCTGAGCAAAAAGCGGCATATCAGTCAGGTGATCAAGAGGCTATACGTCAAGCAGACGAAGCGGCGTTGAATCAAGCGATTGAAATTAGCAAGGCAAGCTTTGCTTATGACATGGTCAACAATGCGCTCAAAAATTCTGCCGATATCCCAAACAATCCTGCTCTTTCCCATGGAAATAATGCAAAAAAGACAAAAATAGAAAATTATGCTCAACACAGGACAGCGACAAGGGCAAACACCAACAAATTAAAAAACTGGTTTGCTAATCACAATTGTCAAGTTATACAAAGTTCTGGTTCTAGCAATAACTGTGCAATTCATTCTCTTTTAAAACTGGCAACGCGAGACTATGCGGCAAGTCATGTGGAACGTGCAGTGCATTACAAAAAATGGTTGATTGAGCGTTTCAAGGGTGCGCAACACAGTGCTGCCGATCAATTGGCTACATTGAATAGTATGTTGCTTGCTGATTCAACACATATGGAAGTGTTGATTAATCAAATCAACGCAGATTACGGTGCCAATATGCGGGTTAATTTTGTGATGGGCGATGCAGAGGGAAGGCCTTACGTAACCCGTTGTGTTGGTGATGGAAATAATGATGTAGTGATTTTTGATCAGGGCGGACATTTTGAACCTGTGATAGCGAGCAAAGATATCTCTTTTTTATCATCATCAGCTCGTGTCATCGCAGCTTAGTTGATTTTTTACTATTCTGTTTCCCGCAAACGCTGGAACGCTTCATCAATCCGTTCCACCGCCAATATGGTCATGCCCTCAATCGCTTGTTTGGGGGCATTGCTTTTGGGGATCATCGCGATAGAAAATCCTAGCTTCGCCGCCTCGCGCAAGCGCTCCTGACCGCGTGGAGCGGGGCGGATTTCACCAGCTAAACCCACTTCGCCAAATACCACCAAACCCTTGGGTAGAGCTTTATTGCGCATGGAGGAATGAATGGCGAGCAGTACTGCCAAGTCCACTGCTGGTTCGGTAATTTTGACACCACCAACCGCATTGATGAATACATCCTGATCAAACGCAGCCACACCGGCATGACGATGCAAGACCGCTAGCAACATCGCCAGGCGATTTTGCTCCAAACCTACCGACAAGCGTCTGGCATTAGGTAAGTGTGAGGTATCCACCAAAGCCTGAATTTCAACCAGCAAAGGACGGCTTCCCTCTTGCGTCACCATGATGCAAGAGCCGGGAACTTGGTTGTCATGCTGTGATAAAAATAGCGCTGATGGATTGGAAACGCCTTTTAATCCTTTTTCTGTCATCGCAAAAACGCCTAGTTCATTGACTGCGCCGAAGCGGTTTTTGCAAGCACGCACCAGTCTAAAATTGGAATGCGTATCGCCTTCAAAATACAACACCGTATCGACAATGTGTTCCAACACACGCGGTCCAGCCAAGGCGCCTTCTTTTGTCACATGGCCGACCATAATCATGGTGATGCCAGTTTGCTTTGCGACACGTGTCAATTGCGCGGCGCATTCCCGTACTTGTGCGACGGAACCTGGCGCTGAACTCAAGGCATCGGAATACATGGTTTGAATCGAATCAATGACCACGACTTGTGGTTGTTGCTCGGCGAGCGTGTGCAGGATTTTTTCCAGCTGGATTTCCGCTTGCAACTTGAGCTCGCTAGCGGTGATGCTGAGGCGCTTGGCGCGTAAGGCAATTTGGGAACCGGATTCTTCACCACTGACGTACAAAACCTTCTTAAGACGCGACATTTGGCCTAGCGCTTGCAAGAGCAGGGTGGATTTACCGATGCCAGGATCACCGCCAATTAACACCACGCCACCAGCAACCAGACCACCGCCCAGCACACGATCGAATTCGTCCATGCCTGTGGTAAAGCGCGGCGTATCGCTGGCTTCAATCTCGGCCAGGCTCAATACGGGTGTGGTGTGCGCCAATCCTTGATGTTGGGTGGAAAAACGATTGCTGCTGGTTTCAACCACGCTTTCCACCAACGTATTCCAAGCCCCGCAGGCGGCGCATTGTCCAGCCCATTTATTAGCAATACCGCCACATTCGCTGCATACATAGTGAGTTTTTGCTTTAGCCATCGTCGTTTATTCCACCACCACACGTCTCACCCGAGGAGCCAAGGCGCACATCAATTCATATCCTATGGTGCCAGCAACAGATGCTACTTCATCAATCGGCAAACTTGTGCCCCATAAGGTGACTGGGCTACCCACTCGTGCGTGTGGTATTGCGGTCAAATCAACTGTGATCATGTCCATGGAGACTCTACCTATCATCTGAGTTTTGATGCCATCAACCAAGATGGGCGTACCGTTAGGCGCATGTCGTGGATAACCATCGGCATAGCCACAGGCAATCACACCTACCGTCATGGCTTGTTGTGCAGTGTAGCTGCTGCCATAACCGATGGATTCGCCAGCTGATATGGATTGGATGGCGACGATTTCGCTATGCAATGTCATCGCAGGAAGCAAGTCAAATTTTTGCGCAGTTTGCGTGTCTGGCATGCCACCGTACAACATGATGCCAGGCCGAGCCCAGTCGCTCTTTATTTCAGGATGCAGCATGTGAATGGCCGAATTGGCGACGCATTGTTCTGTTTGCTCTCTATCTGAGATGTCGGCGATACCAGACTGAAAACGTCGCCATTGTTCAGCAACAGGTAAGCGTGGATCTTGTAATACGTCTGCATTGGCAAAATGGGTCATGAAGGTAATATTGCGGATACCAGGAATCGCGCGCAAACGACGATATGCCATGGCATAAGCTGTTGGCATAAAACCCAGACGATTCATGCCGGTATTCATTTTTAAATGAACATTTAAGTTCAATGATGATAGTGAAGGTGAGAGTTTGGCTCGTTCCAACATGGCGATTTGTTCATCACAATGAATACAGATTTCTAGCCCGTGCTGTACGACGGTTAACAAATCAGTAGGCTCAAAAAAACCTTCTAACAACAAAATTGGTTTCTTCCATCCCCATGCACGCAATTGCACCGCGCTTTCCAGCTCAATCAAAGCCAAACCATCCGCTGCCTCAAAACCGCGCATGCCATTTTCTAATCCATGACCATAGGCATGCGCTTTAATGACAGCCCATAGTTTGGTATCAGGATGGAGGGATTTTGCGACAGTAAGATTGTGCCGCATCGCAGCAATGCTAATAGTGGCGATAAGAGGTCTGGGCATAAAACGGTTTTTGACCAAAGAATGGTGATGACGTGAAGGTCACATTTTACCGACTTTCATGAAACAAGAGGACGCAGCAGTAAAGAGCATGTTTGATATCAAATAAGCAATTCTTCGGATTTTTCATATTTTCATGGTATAAAGCGGATCGAATATTTTTTGTTGCCATGCGTATGCGGATGACTCGCGGTTTTTACACCATTATGGCGGCGCAGTTTTTTTCGTCGCTAGCTGATAATGCTCTTCTTGTTGCGGCGATTGCTTTATTGAGCAGCATGCAAGCAGAAGCATGGATGACACCGCTGCTCAAGTTATTTTTTGTCTTGTCTTATGTATTACTAGCGGCATTCGTCGGCGCATTTGCTGATGCTTTTCCCAAAGGTCGGGTCATGTTTGCGACCAATTTGATCAAGATATTGGGCTGTGGGTTGATGTTTTTTGATGTACATCCTTTGCTTGCCTATGCGGTGGTTGGTTTTGGTGCTGCGGCATATTCTCCAGCCAAATATGGCATTCTCACAGAATTATTACCCCCAGAAAAATTAGTCGCCGCCAATGGTTGGATTGAAGGTTTGACCGTGCTTTCCATCATTCTTGGTACGGTCTTAGGCGGTTGTTTATTTAAGCCAGAATTCTTGGACGTATTGTTGGGATTTGATTTTTTGATCATCGATACGGGGATAGATGTTGCTAGTGCGGTAGCTTTATCGGTGATTGCCGTGATTTATGTAATCGCGGCGCTATTCAACCTAAAAATTCCTAACACCGGCGCAAAATATCCTGACCAAGCACATACACCCATCAAGCTTATCGTTGATTTTTCCCACTGCGTTGTTGCACTTTGGAAAGATAAGCTGGGCCAAATTTCTTTGGCAGTTACCACACTTTTTTGGGGCGCTGGTGCGACTTTGCAATTTATTGTGTTGGAATGGGCGAAAGCTTCCTTGAATTTGCCTTTCAATAAGGCAACCGAATTGCAAGGTGTGGTGGCGTTCGGCGTAGCGTTGGGTGCTATGGTGGCCGCACGTTTTGTGCCGCTTAAAAAATCATTGATGGTGATGCCAGTGGGTGTGGCAATGGGCATCATCGTGATGTTAATGACGATGGTGCATACGGTTTGGCTGGCCTATCCTTTGCTTGTTTTAATCGGTGCTTTATCGGGTTATTTTGTCGTACCTATGAATGCCTTATTGCAACATCGTGGGTATGTGTTGATGAGCGCGGGGCATTCAATTGCGGTGCAAAACTTCAATGAAAATCTATCGATCCTGGTGATGCTGGCTTTCTATTCATCCATGATTGCGCTGAACTTAAGTTTAAATACCGTGATTGTTTTATTTGGTATGCTAGTCGCTGGCATCATGTTGTGCATCATGCGCAAACATGTCATCAATCAACGTCAACATGATGATTTGGCGTTGATTGGGGAAGCGAAGCATTATTAATTTATGACATTTTCATCGCTTATAAATAGGCTTTTTAGGTGTTGTGGAGTGTCAAAAATTTACTTGTGACGTGTAGGTTGCCTAAATGGTTTGGCTATTTTTCTTTTTGGTAAGTCGTGATTGCCAAACACAAATCTGCCCAGGTTTTTGCTTTTTCAATTACTCGTCGCAACAAATAAGCCGGGTGGTAGGTTACTAACAAGGGAATATGCCGGTTTTCTTGCAGGACATAGCGATGCACTTTGCCACGCAATGTTGATACCGATGTTTGTGGGTCTTGATTAAGTAGCGATATTGCAGCGGTTTTGCCTAAAGCAACGATAATTTTGGCTTGCAGTAAAGCGATTTGTCTATCCAAATATGGTTTGCAAGCAGCTGCTTCTTCAGGACTTGGTGGTCTATCATTGCCATTGGCATCCGTGGGGCGACATTTGACGATATTGGCGATATAGGTGTTTATCCCGCGTTGCAATTTCATTGCCAACATCATGTTGTTAAGTAATTTCCCTGCTGGTCCGACGAAAGGTTCGCCCTGCGCATCCTCTTTCCGGCCTGGCCCTTCCCCTATAAACAACCATTCTGCTTGCTCGTCACCAATCCCAAATACAGTTTTAGTCCGTGTTTTGCATAAATTGCATGCGGTGCATTGTTCAACGCTAGCTTTGAGTTGGATCCAATCCATATTTGCAATATCGGTGTTTGATGCCAATGTTTGCGATGAGCTAATTGGTGTAGTGGATGTAGTTGATGTGGTTTGTTTGATAATGGATATATCAGATGTATTTGGTACCTCAGACGCATCGCGGCGCCTCCATAAAGGCCCCAGTCCCATTTCGGTCAGGAAAGATATCTTACGATGATGGATGATGGAAGATTTCATCTATTTCCCTCCAGCATCAGGCGCATCACAATTGCATCTTCGCGCGTATTGTTGGCAGCGGGATAATAATTTTTACGGCGCCCAATAGGCAAAAAACCAAGATGTTCATACAAAGTGATGGCACGTTGATTGGATGGCCGAACTTCGAGCAAGATCGATTCCATACTTTGATCGCCAAGTAATGTAATGATTTTATTAAGTAATATGCGACCCAAGCCCTGCCCATGTAAGTCATGGTGTACAGCGATATTCAGTAAATGAACCTCGTTTAAGATGCGCATGGTCACAAAATATGCCAACACATGATTGGGCGGTGTTGATGTCGCTGGTAGAGTTGCTCGTACTAGCCATGCTTCGTAGTCATGCGATAGTGCATCCAGAAAATTACCGCGTGTCCATGGGTAAGGATAAACGTGATTTTCAATCGCCATTACCTCATCGATATCACAGGCCTGCATGGGCGTAAGAAGGATAGTATCCCATGTGGCAGTGCTTCGATTATTCCGTGCATTGCTCATGTAGCCGTTTGTCCTTTGCGTTCGCGTTCGGCTGTAGTTAGAGCAATTTTGTTGCGCAAATAAAATGGTTGCGCCTCATGCGCCACCATGGTTTCATCTCGGAAAAAAGTTTGCTGTGCCAGAAAACTGATTTCCTTTGCATGTGGCATGATGTTTTGCTGTGCTTGTGGATTGAGTTTGTTGAACATGCTTGTGTTAAAAACAGACGCGTAAGCGTTCAATCCATTGCCACAAGGAATGGCATCATGCAAATTATTTAACGATATGAATGACATTAATGTTGCTGCAGTGGACAGCGTAGGCTCAACGATTGTCTGCCATGGATTGTTGTTGGTGTAACGATATTGTGCCCAATACACCTCATTCATGCGTGCATCAAGAATTGTTAATACATCAATCGCATCTACTTCATCAACTGTTTGCTGAGATTGAGTTAAACATGCTTGTGCCATTGCTGCCAGTGTAATTACGGGGATGATCGGTAAATTGGCGCCAAACGCCAGGCCTTGTGCAATACCGCAGGCAGTACGTACACCGGTAAAAGAACCAGGCCCAGAACCAAAAGCAATCGCATCACATTGCGCCAATCCAATACCAGCTTCTTGTAGCAAGTTTTGTATCATGGGCAAGATGGTTTGCGAGTGGGTTTGCACGCCGGACGATTCGCGTGTGATGACATGGTCACCGTATAATAAAGCGGCAGATGCTAGTTCCGACGAGGTTTCAATGGCAAGTATGGTAGGCGTGATGGGTGTGGTAAGCATGGCGTGTATTATACTTTTCATTATCTGATTTCAAAATTCCCGGTTTAATAAATCACAAATTTATTAAGTCGATAACTGATTGTTTTTTTAAGGTTTTCATGCCTAGTTTGACTTTGAATCGACAAAACAGAGACTTGTTGTCTCAATCATGGATGGACGATACCTGGGTCGTTGCGTGTTTATGCGCTGCATGGTGTGGAACTTGTAATGAATATCGATTGGGTTTTGATGCATGGGCGCTGCGTCATCCTGATAAACGTTTTGTGTGGATAGATATCGAAGATCAGGCTGATATCGTAGGGGAAATGGATGTTGAAAATTTCCCGACATTGCTGATTCAGCGCGGTAGTACCGTGGCATTTTTTGGTACGGTGCAGCCGGATCATGGTTTGGCCGAACGCTTGTTAGCGGCGCAAGTGGAGAAAATACAGCAAATGCAAGCTAACGTGAACGTTGTGGCAAACGAAAAGGGTGGATGCGAATATTACAATTTGCGTGCGTTATTAAAAAACACAGGCTCAGATTTGTCTTGATTGGCGGCGTGTTTCCAGCGTGCGAATAAATCGTCTGGCAAGACTGGGTGGCTATAGAAATACCCTTGCGCAAAATTACAGCCCTGTTTTAGTAGGAAGCCAGCTTGTTCCTGCGTTTCCACGCCTTCGGCAATCACTGTCAAGTTCAAACTTTTTCCTAGTTGAATAATCGCAATTGCAATTGCTTCATCATTAGGGTCGGTAGAAATATCTTTAATAAAAGATCGATCTATTTTTAAGGTTTGTACGGGTAATTGTTTTAAGTATGCCAACGATGAATAGCCAGTGCCAAAGTCATCAATTGCCAATCCAACACCAATCGCGTGCAAATCGTTAATGAAGGCGAAACCATCCGCATTATTCATGATCACAGATTCTGTGACTTCTAATTGCAAACGCGATGGATCAAGACCGGTTTCTTGGAGAATTTCTGAGACAACATTAACAATGCTGCCGCGCTCAAACTGTTTGACGGATAAGTTGACGGCAATTTTCGGGACATATAACCCAACTTTTTGCCAACGTATCATTTGGCGGCAAGATTCCCACAAAACCCATTTGCCTAGTTGATTGATGTAGCCGGAATCTTCTGCTAGTGGAATAAATCTGATTGGTGGTACTAAACCTAATTCAGGGTGATTCCAACGCGCTAGCGCTTCAACGCCAATTAACTCACCAGATTCAATGTCGACTTGAGGTTGGAAATTCAAGAAGATTTCATTGTTATCAATCGAACGTCGTAACAAACTATCCAAACGAAGACGTTCTACGCTTTCACAAGCCATTTCAGGGGCGTAGAAGCGGTAAGCATTTCGTCCATGTGCTTTGGCTTGATACATGGCCACGTCGGCATTTCTGATCAACATGTTGATATCGGTTCCATCGGTAGGACAGAGACTGATGCCGATGCTACAGGTTAGGAAAAGTTCATGGTTGGCCACTGTGAATGGTTGCTCAAATACTGCCATGAGTTTTTCAGCCACCATGCCAGCGCCATATAAGCCGTCAATATCTTCCAGAATGATGATGAATTCGTCTCCACCAAGGCGGGCCAAAGTATCACCATCGCGTATTGTTGCAGCCAGGGTATAGGCAATTTGTTTGAGTAGCTCATCACCAACATGATGACCTAGGGTGTCGTTAATGTTTTTAAAGCGATCAAGATCAATAAATAACACGGCTAATTGTTGCTCGCTGCGGTGAAAGCGCGAAATTGCCTGCGCCAACCTGTCATTGAACAATAATCTGTTTGGCAAACCAGTCAATGGATCGTGATGTGCCAGATGATCAAGCTTATTTTGGGATTCTCTGATTAATGTGATATCGCTAAAAATGCCAACATAATGCGTGCATAAACCGGTGGTGTCGCGTACGGCGTTGATCGTTAGCCATGTCAAATAAGGTTCACCATTTTTGCGTTGATTCCAGATTTCGCCATGCCAAGAGCCGGTGGCCATCAATTCTGACCACAATGTTTCATGAAACAGAGGATGTTGTCTGGCCGAATTGAGCATGGTCAACGTACGTCCAATCGCATCACTTTCAGAATAACCTGTAATCGTAGAAAAAGCGGTATTGACCGTAATAATGTGGCCGCCTGCATCAGTGACAATGACACCATCACTAATATTGTCAAATACCTTAGTTGCTAGCCGCAATTTTTCTTCCATTTGCTTGCGCTCGCTGATGTCGGTGATGAGGCCATCTATCCATTGCAGCGTGCCATCCGCATGGTATTGCGCCTGCCCATTTTCGTTGACCCAGCGCTCACTACCATTCGCATGTTGAATGCGATATTCGATTTCATATGATTTATGCCCAGCAATTGCTTCTGCAATTTGTGTTTGGACACGTTCACGATCGATTGGGTGCACAATGTTGTACCAGGCGTACCCACCTTTTTGTATGTTGGTAATGCTTTGATATCCGGAAATAGCTTCGATGGCGCTGTTAACAAATTCTACTGTGTCATTTGGTTTGCAGCGAAAAACCGCACCTGAAATTTGTGTAGAGATAGTGCGGAAACGTTCTTCACGTTGAGCAATATCATCGAAAAATTCTTTGATTACCAGGCGCATTTGTTCAAGTTTTTCTCCTAAATGGCCTAGCTCATCTTGATGTAAAGCATCAAGTTGCGAATCGAAATTTCCACGTGCTAATTGATCGGAAAATTCCATTAATTTATTTAAAGGGGCAATTAATCTCGAATTGATAAATAAAATGACGAACAACAGTACCACGCTTATTTGTGTAACTAGTATCCACAAATAAGAGAGTTGTTTTTCGTAGAACGCTGTTGTTCCGCTTTCTTGTGGTTTGATTGATAAATAAACCACCATAAGCGCAGGGAGGATAATGGCACCAATAACTACCCGCAACAGAGCGCCATACATGGAGGACGATCTAAAAATGGATTGGAGTTTATTGTGTGCTTTTTTGAACATTCCAAATGAAGCGCATCAAGCGCATTAAACATATTAGGCAGATTAAGCGGATCAAGCTAAAAAATTAACATAATCTCACGATTATGCATCAAACATTGTCTTAAGTCATTAAACGTAAAAGATTGATTCGATGATATGTCGATTTGATCGGGGTTAATTTGGATTGCTTTAAATTAACAGCATGTGACTCTGATTTTTAAAGAGGATCGAGGATGTGATGTGTGATGGCATATTGCACCATGTCACATATTGAATTCATGTTCATTTTCTGCAAAATACGCGTCTTGTGTGTGCTGACAGTCTTGACGCTTAAATGCAAAAGTTCAGCAATATTTGTCAGAGTTTTGCCGCTAACAAGAAGTGAAAATACCTGAAATTCCCGATTGGATAGTAATTGATGCGGAAAGTCTTCATATGAAGCTGAAAGATTGAGTGCTAATTGCTCTGCAACTTCCATGCTGATGTAAGGGCGACCAGATGCTACTCTTTTAATAGCAGTGACTAATTGTGCACCCGCGCTCTCTTTTGTTAGATATCCTTGGGCGCCAGCACGTATTGATCTCAATGCATATTGCTTTTCGTCATGCATGGTGAGGATGAGGATGGGTAGTTTTGGGGCTTCCTGTTTGATTTGCCGTATCAAATCTGTGCCGCTACGGCCAGGCATAGATAAATCTAATAGAAGTAGATCAAAGCCCTCTTTTCTGATTTTTGCTAGCGTTTCAAAACCATCCTTTGCCTCAGCAACTACTTTAATGTCTTCGATGTTATCTAATATGCGTTTTAAGCCTTCACGCATAATCGTGTGATCGTCAGCAATGAGGATGCGTATCATATTATTTAATAACAAGTAGATGGATGGTTGTTGGGACTGGTGTATTGTGTTTGTTATTAATATTCGCCTTTTTATATTTTTGTTATCATTATTGCTAATAATATTGACAATGTAAATAGAGGAAGGTGATTCAATTGTGATTGAAGTATTTTCTTCTTTAGAAAACAAAAAACCCGTGTTCCAAAATTCCAGAACACGGGTTTTATCAGAGCAAATACCAAAACTAAAAAATACTAGAAGGTGGCTTCGTAAATTGCCTTGTCATTCACGGTTTGTTGTATTGACTTGAATAAGCGGTTCAGTGGATGGCTGAATCGCTGGTTTTCGTTGGCGTGGTACGCGAACAGGTGTCATTATGTTTTTTACTGCTTCTTGTGCTGCTATTAGTTTTTGTGGATCTGTTGTTGCCATAGTCAAGCCAGTGGCATTTAAGATGTTTGATAAATCAGGTAAAGGTGCATCAACTAGTGTATCTACCGTGTTCAGAACGCTTACTTTTTTTGCAACTTTCACTATTTCTGTTTCTGTTGTCTTTTCAATTTCTGGTCCATTAGTTGTCGTAATTGCGACAGTGTTTTCTACAGCATTAACAGACTTAACCTTTGGTGAACTGGCTTCTGGTAAATCAGCCACGGCTATGACTTGCGTGAGTTGAGGGATGCTTGTTGGTGGTGTTTCAATTGATGCGTTAACGGAAGTGTTAATTGGTGTCTCAATTGGCGCGACATCCACGATTTCAGCTGACTCCCCGGCTTCATGATTATCGCGATCACGGCGATTGCGATTGCGACCACCACGGCGGCGACGACGGCGTGGTTCCTCATTTTGTTCACTTCCTTCAATAGCTGGACCATTTGTGTTTGTCATGATTGGCAACACATCTGCGTTGTTGTTTTCCACCATTATTTGCATTGCTGAATGACGATCTAAAGCCGTATTTGCTGTATTCATCGTATTTTGGCGATTGCTTTTGGGGATTGCACCACCGTTTTCTTCGCTTGCTATAGATGTTGTTGGTGTTGTGACATCTTTGCGTTTGCTTTCATGCGGTTCACGTACAGCTTGTGGTGGGCGAGCTTGACGTGGTTGGCGCGATTGTGCTGGCTTTGCTTCTGTGACTGGCGAATGCAAATTCACATTGTTTGGAGGAATTGATGCTGGCTTGCTTGTTTCTTTTTGAGTAGCGGTAAGTGTGGATTCCTTATTTTCTCTTTCGCGTCCTTTGTGATTGTTTCGATTGCGTCCACGTTGTCCGCGACTATTCCGATCATGATTGCTTTGATGTTTGTTTGACGACGTTGTCGTGGTTGTGGGTTGCTTGCGTAAGAAAGCAATAATTTTGTTGATTTGGTTAAAAATGCTTTTCGCTGATGACTGCACAAGAGCTGATATGTTTGTAGTTGTTCTATCTGTTCCTATGCGTGTGCGATCTACTATGGGAGCGTGTTCTGGTGTAATACTTTTTACCATTGCTTCTTGGCGTGGTTTTTTTATTTCTTCTTGTTTATTTTTGTTGTAAGCAATGTCGGTCTCAGCTTCTTCTGCCATGGTGTAACTGGCAATATGCTCTTCCAGACGTGGGTCATCGTGTTTGATGCGTTCCAGCTTGTAATGCGGAGTTTCCAAGTGTTTATTTGGAATCAAAATGACGGTGACGCGGTGACGAGTTTCAATTTTGAGAACTTCGCTGCGTTTTTCATTCAGCAAAAATGCAGCTACATCGACTGGTACCTGAACGTGCAAAGTAGCCGAATTTTCTTTCATTGCTTCTTCTTGAATGATGCGTAAGACTTGCAATGCGGATGATTCCGTATCACGAATATGTCCTGTTCCACTGCAACGTGGGCAAGTCACATGACTGCCTTCAGACAAGGATGGACGCAAGCGTTGGCGCGATAATTCCATTAAACCAAAGCGGGAGATTTTGCCCATTTGGACGCGCGCACGGTCGAAGTGCAAGGCGTCTTTCAGACGTGTTTCGACTTCGCGTTGATTTCGGTTATTTTCCATATCGATGAAGTCAATCACGATCAAACCGCCCAAATCGCGCAGGCGTAATTGACGTGCAACTTCTTCCGCTGCTTCACAGTTGGTATTGAAAGCAGTGGTTTCAATGTCGGAGCCACGTGTAGCCCGTGCGGAGTTGACGTCGATCGATACCAGTGCTTCTGTATGGTCGATGACGATAGCGCCACCTGAGGGCAGAGGAACCGTACGTGAGTACGCGGTTTCGATTTGATGCTCAATTTGAAAACGCGAAAACAGAGGCACGTCGTCGCTGTAGCGTTTGACGCGGTGCACCATGTCTGGCATGACGTGACTCATGAACTGATGAGCTTGTTCGTAAATATTATCGGTATCGATCAAAATCTCGCCGATATCTGGTTGGAAATAGTCACGAATAGCGCGAATGACCAGCGAAGATTCTTGATAAATCAAGAAAGCACCTGTGGCTGATTTGCCGGCACCTTCAATAGCACGCCACAGTTGCATCAAGTAATTCAAATCCCATTGCAACTCATCGACATTGCGACCAATGCCAGCAGTGCGCGCAATCACTGACATGCCGGATGGCAAGTCGAGTTTGTCCATGGTTTCGCGTAATTCTTGGCGCTCTTCGCCTTCGACACGGCGTGATACGCCACCGCCACGTGGGTTATTTGGCATCAAAACCAGATAACGACCTGCCAGGGAAATGAAAGAAGTTAATGCTGCGCCTTTGTTACCGCGCTCTTCTTTTTCCACCTGGACCATGATTTCTTGTCCTTCGCGTAACGCTTCTTTGATAGACGTGTTACGGACATCAATACCTTCTTTGAAGTAGGTTCGTGCTACTTCTTTAAATGGTAAGAAGCCATGGCGCTCTTCGCCGTAGTTGACGAAACAAGCCTCTAGCGAAGGTTCAATACGGGTGATGATACCTTTGTAGATATTGGATTTGCGTTGTTCACGTCCTGCGGTTTCGATATCAATATCGATGAGTTTTTGTCCATCGACGATGGCTACGCGCAATTCTTCTTGCTGCGTAGCGTTAAATAACATGCGTTTCATTGTCTTTTACTCCGTGCCTTGTATGGCATTTCATGCTGCTTGTTTGTTATAAGCAGCAAAAATAATCGGATGTATGTGAGGATGAAATAATTGGCGGAAGAGGATTACTTCAAAGTGTCAAATTAAGCGTCAGTAATATTGAGGTGCGGCATAGTCAGTCGTAATCTGCATGTGCGCATGCGCGCGATGCTATAAAAAAACGGAGCAAGAAGCCAAGCACTGTGTGAAAACACTATGCGAACAATTGGGCAAAATGACTAGATTCAACGACATACGTTTTAACAACACCTGAAAACACCTGCAATATCTTGAGCACTTCAAATACTTTTTAATTGGTAAATTAGCAACAACCGTATAATTTGCTATTACCTAGTTACCTGTGGCGAGCATCTATGTTGGCTTGCTCGTCACGCTTATCCTTATGATCCAAATATTTTATCCAGCGTCTTTGCGCGTTATCCGATTACAACAACGGTGCAACCTGGGTTCGCGTAAAGAGGATACATACACATCTT
>CAZCIX010000002.1:78731-93345 GCA_964498835.1 uncultured Burkholderiaceae bacterium
AAAGAGTTAGATAGATTTTCCGTTCAGTTCGCCACTATTTCTGATGAAGAAGCTGGTCAGCGTATTGATAATTATCTATTACGCGTTTGCAAGGGTGTGCCGAAAAGTCATGTGTATCGTGTCTTACGTTCCGGTGAGGTCCGTGTCAACAAAGGGCGTATCGATCAAACCTATCGTCTTGAATTGGGTGATGTGGTGCGTATTCCGCCAATGCGCATGGCTGAAAAATCTACATCGTCCGTGCCTGGCATGGAATTCAATATTCTATTCGAAGATGCGTATTTGCTAGTCATAGACAAGCCTGCTGGTGTTGCTGTGCATGGTGGCTCTGGCGTTAGCTATGGCGTGATTGAGCAATTGCGGGCAGCACGACCTGATGCCAAATTTCTTGAATTAGTGCACCGTTTGGATAGAGAAACTTCTGGCATTTTGTTACTGGCGAAGAAACGTTCGGCGTTGGTTAATTTGCATGAGCAAATTCGGACTTCTTCGATTGATAAGCGTTATTTGGTGTTAGTGCATGGTGATTGGAGTAATCAGCGTCAGCATATTAAATTGCCCCTTTTTAAATTTACAACGCCAGATGGAGAGCGCCGGGTAAGAGTGCAGGCAGATGGTTTAGCATCGCATACAGTATTTAATTTGCTGCACAAATATCAGCATTTTGCCTTGTTGGAAGCAGAGTTGAAGACTGGTCGCACGCATCAAATCAGAGTGCACTTATCTGCGAGTGGATTTGCGATTGCTGGTGATGATAAATATGGTGATTTCGCTTTGAATCGTTTGCTACAAAAGACAGATAGCCCACATGGCATTTTAAAACGTATGTTTTTGCATGCGCATCAAATCACTTTTATTCATCCAGAAAGTGGCAAACCGATCATGCTTAAAGCGCCTTTGGCGGGTGAATGTGCGAAGTTTCTAAAAAATTTATAAAAATTATTGAACATTTGTAATTATGGCAAAAAGGCAGTTTGATTTAATCGTATTTGATTGGGATGGCACTTTGCTTAACAGTACGGCCACGATTGTGAAGTGCATTCAGGCATCAGCTCAAGATTTGGGTTTGCCTATTCCCGATGCATCCCTTGCTTCCCATGTAATAGGATTGAGTTTGCAGGAAGCCATGCAGCGTGCCGTGCCTGAGTTGGAAGAAAAAGATTATGCCCATATGGTTGCGCGTTATCGCGTGCATTATTTGAGCCGTGATCATGAGTTGAGTTTGTTTGATGGCGTGCTGGAAATGTTGCGTGAGCTATCGCAACAAGGTTATTTCCTTGCTGTCGCGACTGGGAAAAATCGGGCTGGCTTGAATCGTTCGTTGGAGGCAACGGGTTTGTTGCCTCTATTTGATGCAAGTCGTTGCGCGGATGAGACTTTCTCTAAACCGCATCCTGCGATGTTGCAAGAGTTGACGCGTGAGTTGGGACAAGAAATCAGTCGCACGGTGATGGTTGGTGATACCACACATGATTTGCAGATGGCAGCAAATGCTGGTGCGGCGGGAATTGCAGTGCAATATGGTGCACATCCAGAACATGAATTGTTGGCGATGCAACCTTTATATACAGCTTCGTCTGTGCCGCAATTGCATCAATGGTTGAATGAAAATGCGTAATGAATATTAAGCATGAATGATATTGTTATTTGTGCATCAAACGCACTGAAAGAGGGTGGTAAAGGGGTACGTTTTACACTAACTGCCGATGCCAAGGGTAATACCGGTCACAATGTTGGTTTTGTTGTGCGCTACGATGGCAAGGTTTATGCCTATTTGAACCGCTGTGCGCATGTGCCGATAGAACTCGATTGGATAGAAGGTGAGTTTTTTGATTCCAGCGGTTTGTATTTAATGTGCGCGACGCATGGTGCAATTTATGAGCCAGAAACTGGCTATTGCGTAGGTGGTCCTTGTCGAGGTCAGCGTTTGCAAGCGATTTCAGTCATTGAGAAAGATCATTTTGTGTATTGGCAAACAGGAAATGATCTTAATATTGTCAGTGCTTAATATTTAATACATTGAATATTGAATAAATCTAAATATCAGTAACAACATCAACAACATAATTGAATTACAACCTTTATAAGCAAAATTATGAGTAACGATAATATTGACCGTCCTTCCATGCTTCCATCACCATCTAAAGATGGATGGGAACGTACCGTGTTGGAAAACTTGGTATTCGCCACATTAAAAGAACAACGTACGCAGCGGCGCTGGGGGATATTTTTCAAATTACTTACATTCGCTATCGTCATATTCTCCATCTGGCAGTTTTCTGATTTAAGTAATACGGAAGCCGAGATTTCTGGGCGTCATGTTGCACTGATCAATATTGATGGCGCGATTGATGTCCATGGTAATGGCGCGGCAGAAACAGTGATTCCAGCACTGAATCGCGCTTACGAAAACACTGGATCGGTCGGTGTTATTTTGCATATCAATAGTCCTGGTGGTAGTCCGGTACAAGCAGGAATGATCAATGATGAGATAGGGCGTTTGCGTAAAATTTATCCTAAAAAACCCTTGTATGTTGTGGTGGAGGAAGTGTGCGCATCGGGTGGGTACTATATTGCTGCTGCGGCAGATAAAATTTATGTCAATAAAGCCAGTATCGTTGGTTCCATCGGTGTTTTGATGGATGGATTTGGTTTTACGGGTTTGATGAATAAGGTGGGTGTTGAGCGTAGGTTGCTCACAGCGGGTGAAAATAAAGGTTTCATGGATCCGTTTAGCCCACAAACGGAGAGACAGAAAGCGTATGCAAAAGGAATGTTGAATGAAATTCATCAGCAATTTATCGATGTGGTACGCAAAGGTCGCGGTAAGCGCTTAAAAGAAACACCAGACATGTTTTCGGGTTTATTTTGGAGCGGTGCTGTGGCGATAAAAATGGGATTGGCGGATGATTTTGGTACGGTCGATACCGTATCGCGTGATGTATTGAAAACAACGGAGATGATTGATTATACGCAGCACGAAGGTTTGCCAGAGCGTGTACTGAAGAAATTTGGCGCCTCAATTGGTACAGCCGCAATCAAATCAGTATGGCAGGGGATGCCGTCTGTTTTGCGATAAACGGACTAATCGCTACGTCTAGCTATATTTAGCTATGTCCAGTTATCTGGACTTCATTACTCGGAAAAGGTAGACTCTGGCCCTTTTATTAAGGCTGATTGAGTCTACCTATGGCCACTAATTCCGATACATTATCGAGCGATTCGATTGATGCTACCGTCAATCCTACGAGCAGTAATACTTCTTCAACTGGCGCGTCTGCGGTTCTGATTGCGCGCGAAGTAGCGCGCCGTCGCACTTTCGGTATTATTTCCCATCCTGATGCAGGTAAAACTACGCTGACTGAAAAGCTTTTGCTATTTTCTGGTGCTATTCAATTGGCTGGTACGGTCAAGGCGCGTAAAAGTGGTCGCCATGCGACATCCGACTGGATGGAAATTGAGAAGCAGCGTGGTATTTCGGTTGCTAGTTCGGTCATGCAATTTGAATATCGTGACCATGTGGTGAACTTATTGGATACGCCTGGCCATCAGGATTTTTCAGAAGATACCTATCGCGTTTTAACTGCTGTCGATTCAGCCTTGATGGTGATTGATGCTGCCAAAGGTGTGGAAGCGCAAACCATCAAATTATTGAACGTTTGCCGCATGCGCAGCACGCCTATCATCACGTTCATGAACAAGATGGATAGGGAAACGCGCGATCCGCTGGAATTGTTGGACGAGTTGGAATCAGTCTTGAACATTCAATGTGCGCCAGTTACCTGGCCGATCGGCATGGGCAAGTCATTTCGTGGTGTTTATCACTTGTTGCGTGACGAGATCATGTTGTTTGCCGCTGGTTCAGAAAAAGCAGATCAAAGTTTTGAAGTAATCAAGGGCATAGACAATCCTCGTTTAGCTGAGATGTTCCCATTGGAAATCGAACAATTGAAAATGGAAGTGGAGTTGGTTCATGGCGCCTCGCATCCATTTGATCAAGCGGCGTTTTTGGCTGGTACGCAAACGCCGGTGTTTTTTGGCTCTGCGATTAATAATTTTGGTGTCAGAGAAATTCTGGACGCGCTGTTGGATTGGGCACAAGCACCGCGTGAGCGTGATGCTAGCGTGCGTTCGGTGGCGCCGACTGAAGCTCCTTTTTCTGGTTTTGTGTTCAAGATTCAAGCCAATATGGATCCTGCGCACCGTGACCGTATTGCTTTCTTGCGTGTTTGTTCGGGCCGTTTTGAGCGTGGTATGAAAATCAAGCACTTACGTTTGAATCGTGAAATCAAAGTTTCCAGTGTGGTCACGTTTATGGCGGCTAGTCGCGAACAAGTGGAAGAAGCTTATGCTGGCGATATCATTGGTTTGCCCAATCACGGGAATATGCAAATTGGTGATAGTTTTTCAGAAGGTGAGATGTTGCAATTTACTGGTATTCCCTATTTCGCACCGGATTTTTTCCGCTCGGTACGGATACGTAATCCCTTAAAAATTAAGCAACTGCATAAAGGTTTACAGCAATTGGGCGAAGAGGGCGCAGTGCAAGTATTTAAACCTGTCCAAGGTGGTGAGCTGGTATTGGGTGCGGTTGGCGTATTGCAGTTTGAAGTTGTCGCCAGCCGTTTGCTGAATGAATACGGCGTTGACGCGGTATTTGAGGGAACCAGCATCAGCAGCGCGCGTTGGGTCAGTTGTGACGACAAGCGCTTGTTAGCTGATTTTGAAAAAGCGCTCGGTCACAATGTTGCTTATGATGCAGCCGGCAATATGGCTTATCTGGCGACATCAGGGGTCAATCTGAAATTGACCCAGGAGCGCTGGCCCAAGCTGACTTTCCATGCGACTAGAGAACATGCGGTGAAATTGGCGTAAAACTTAGTACGCCATGAGTTTAGTGCGCTAATTTTCCGTATCGTTTCAACACGTGGTGGGACATGCCTTTTGCTAATTCCGCCTCGCCGAAAAACACGCTGCCTGCCGATTCTTTTTCCAGTAGCGCAGCTTCTTCCTCGTTATGAGTGCGCAGCACGATTTCTATTTCCGGATTTAAGGTGCGGGCGGTTTTGATCATTTGCCGCACGTCAAACGTATCCGGCGTCGCAACAACCAACATACTGGCTCGAGTGATATGCGCTTGAATCAGCACGGCGGGTTCGGATGCTTCACCAGAAACAGCAGCGTGCCCGTTGGCGCGTAAGTTTTCGACAATGGTGCGGTTTTGTTCAGCGACCACAAAAGGAATGCCGGCCTGAGTGAATTCGGCGCCAATCCGGCGACCGACGCGACCATAGCCAACCAGAACGACTTGGCCGGAGAGAAATTTCTCATCCGTTGTCATTGGTAATGCAGCTAACGGATCGATAGGTCTTTCCAACATTCTGGCCAGTTCTGAGCGCGATCTGAGCCAGTTTTGTATAGGTTCAATTGCTTTAAAAAGTAGGGGGTTAATTGCAATCGAAATTAGTGCTCCAGCCAGAATCAGGCTTTGTCCTTCAGCAGGCAACAAGCCTAAACCTACGCCCAGGCTAGCAAGAATGAAAGAGAATTCACCAATCTGCGCCAAACTTGCCGATACCGTTAGCGCTGTGTTGAGCGGATAACGTAAGACGAGTACCAATACGGCAGCGGCAATCGACTTACCAAACACAATGATGCCGACGACTGCCAGGACTTGTAGTGGTTGTTTAATCAATACCATGGGATCAAACAACATGCCGACTGAAACGAAGAACAAGACAGCAAATGCTTCTCGTAATGGGAGCGATTCTTGTGCTGCACGGTGGCTGAATTCGGATTCGCGCAATACGATACCAGCAAAAAACGCACCAAGCGCAAACGAAACACCGAACAGCTCAGCGGCGCCATAAGCGATACTCACCGCAGCGACAATCACGCATAAAGTAAACAATTCACGTGAACCGGTGCGGGTGATTTGCCACAATATTTTAGGGAAGACGCGCCGTCCTACGATCATCATGACGGCGATGAAGGCGGAAACTTTCAGCAAGGTAATGAATATGGTTTGCCAGATGTTTTCGCTGACGCCAGCAGGTATTTTTCCTCCCAGCCAGCCTGCCAGCGGTGGTAGCAAGACCAGTACCAGTACCATGACCAAGTCTTCGACCACTAACCAACCTATGGCAATATGCCCATTCATCGAGTCAAGTACACCGTGCGCTTCTAATGCTCTCAGTAATACCACCGTACTAGCCACTGACAGTGCCAGCCCAAATACCACCGCCGCACCAATACTCCATCCCCACAAAATTGCTATGCCTGCACCTAACAGGGTGGCAACCGTGATTTGTAATATCGCTCCTGGCAGGGCTATCTTTTTTACTGCAAGTAGATCTTTCAAAGAGAAATGCAACCCAACGCCAAACATCAGCAGCATAACTCCTATTTCGGCAAATTCTTTGGCGATATCAACATTGGCCACAAAGCCGGGCGTGAATGGGCCGATTAATATCCCAGCCAATAAATAGCCAACTAATACGGGAATATTCAGCCGAGCAGCGATAAATCCAAGGATAAGCGCAAGGCCGAATGCACTTGCAAACGTGGCAATGAGAGGGAAGCTATGTGGCATCGTATAAGATTGTCATGAATGTTGAGGATGAGTGAAGGTTTCATAGTACCTTAACTTAAAGTTCATTATCTTTATGCGAATTGGTCTCGTTGTATTTTTGTGATTTCATGTAAAAAAAGCCCTCGCATTTGGCGAGGGCTAGTAGCGAAAGAAACCGCGTATTACATACATAGACCAAAAACTCGAAGCGTTCCGCCTAGTTTGATAATTAGGGCGGTAACTGTATAGCTATCTCTGCCGCTTCCCAATCTACCATTACCGACTTTAAATACCATCCGTCCAATCCTATCACCATCTAGTGGACCATTTTCAAATGCTTTCAGGCCAGAGCCAAGATGAGTAATATTGGTCAAGGGTAGATAGTGTACTTCGCTAGTATGATCCATTGCAGCAATGACACCTTCGTTTTTGCCGTCAGCTGTTTCTCTTTGTCGAATGACAAGGTGATCTTGATTGTCGCTGAATCCCATATTTAATATGTTTTCGGCTGGACCAAAAAGAAATACTCGACTATCTCCGCGTCTTTGTAGGTAGACTCTGGGCGATTGAGTGTCGGGAGTTTGTGCGCCTATCCATGCTGCCATACGTGATTGCACTCTTGCGACTCTAGCAGTTTTCTTTTGGGTGTCAGGTAAACTTACCAAGCAGCCTCCCGTAGACCAATCAAGCGGTTTGTAACTTACCCCTCTTGCTTTTGCATTATCTGATGCAGTTTTAATGATTGCATCCAAATTCGTTCCTTCGTTTCCTCCCGGTGGATTTTGTGGTTGCCAAGCTGCGTATGTATGCGCTGTAATCATTATGGATAAAAGAGAGATGAGCAACTTGGTGTTTATTTTTTTCTTCTTTTGCGTCATTTTTTGTCCTTTTTTAATCATTACAAATTTAAAAAAAATCTAAAAAAGTGATTAAGAATAAATTGAGTTATTCAAATTAATTGGATTAATTTGGTCAAAGACTAGCACGATTAGGATGCTTTTTAGCAGGAAATGATTCTATATCTAATCATTAAGTATTGAACTTGATCGATTTGTAGTACGGGATTTGAAAATCGTGCATCTTAGTATCGGTATTGCTCACCAGAAATAAAAAAAGCCAGGCTTTAACCTGGCTTTTTTTATTTCTGGTAGGCCGTGCGGGACTCGAACCTGCGACCAACGGATTAAAAGTCCGCTGCTCTACCAACTGAGCTAACGACCCGAAAGACGAGCATTATATGGACGGAGCATGCCATTGTCAAACACTATTGGCGCATATTGGTAATTTATTGCGTGTATTTTTAATCGTGGCTCTTTTTGCTGCCGCCTTTCTTTCCCCTTCTTCCAGCAATATAATTCTGTCATGCAAAATCTTCTTCAAAATCTTAATCCAGAACAACTCGCCGCCGTCACTCTACCTGGGCAATCCGCTTTAATTCTTGCTGGTGCTGGATCGGGTAAGACGCGGGTGTTGATTACACGTATTGCTTGGCTGATTCAAACAGGGCAAATTTCTCCTATGGGCGTGTTGGCGGTGACGTTTACCAATAAAGCCGCCAAAGAAATGATGACGCGCTTGTCTGCCATGTTGCCAGTGAATACGCGTAGCATGTGGATAGGGACGTTTCATGGAATCTGTAACCGCTTATTGCGTATGCATTATATGGATGCGGGTTTGCCGCAAACTTTTCAAATTTTGGATACGCAAGATCAGCTGGCGATGATCAAGCGTTTATTGAAGAGCTTGAATATCGATGATGAAAAATATCCACCTAAAAATTTGATGTATTTCATTAATAACGCTAAAGAGCAGGGTTTACGTGCCAATGAAGTGATAGCGCATGATGATTTCAGTCGCATGATGGTGGATTTGTATGCGGCTTATGAACAACAATGCCAGCGTGATGGCGTGTTGGATTTTGCTGAATTGTTGCTGCGTTGTTATGAGTTGTTGAGCCGTAATCAAGCGTTGCGTGAGCATTATCAAGCGCGGTTTAAACATATTCTGGTGGATGAGTTTCAGGACACCAACGATTTGCAATATCGTTGGTTGAAGTTGTTGGCTGGACAAAATACGCAAGAACCTAGCGCTGTGTTTGCGGTTGGTGATGATGATCAAAGTATTTATGCGTTTCGCGGTGCCAATGTCGGCAATATGGCTGCTTTTGAGCATGATTTTCAGGTCGAAAATTTGATCAAGCTGGAACAAAATTATCGCTCGCATGGGCATATTCTCGATTGCGCCAATCAATTAATTGAAAACAATAGTAAGCGCTTGGGTAAAAATTTACGCACCGATGCCGGGCATGGTGAGTTGTTGCGTGTGTATGAAGCCAGTTCCGATTTGCAAGAGGCTCGTTGGATTGTGGAAGAAGTACGGAATTTGATTGCCGAAGGAATGACGCGCAGTGAAATTGCTGTGTTGTATCGTTCCAATGCGCAGTCCAGAACCATTGAGCATGCTTTGTTTAGCGCTGGCATGCCATACCATGTGTATGGCGGGCAACGTTTTTTCCAGCGTGCTGAAATCAAACATGCCTTGGCTTATCTGCAATTGATCGACAATCCACACAACGATTTGGCATTCTTACGCGTGGTGAATTTCCCTGTGCGTGGAATCGGCATGCGTTCTGTCGAGCAATTACAGGATATGGCGCAGCAGCAAGGCGTGTCGTTGTATGCCGCAGTTGCGTATATGACGGGCCGAGTGGCTTCTGCGATGGGCGTTTTTGTGCGGTTGATTGAAGGTATGCAAGCCCAGACGCAGCATTTGCCTTTGCATGAAATGGTGGATGTGATGCTGGGTATGAGTGGTTTGCTCACGCATTATCAACATGAAAAAGAAGGCGCTGACAGAGTAGAAAACTTGCAGCAATTGGTCAGCGCGGCGATGCAATTCGTCTCGGAAGAGGGCTACGGCCAGTCTGCGCCAGCATTGTTGGGGCCTAAGGTCAGCAACGATATCAATAACAATACCAATATTGAAATACTCGATGCTGAAGCACCGTTGCAAACGGTAATGTCGCCTTTATCGGCATTTTTATCTCATGCTTCATTGGAAGCTGGTGATCACCAGGCGGTAGCCGGTCAGGATGCGTTGCAACTGATGACCGTGCATGCTGCCAAGGGTTTGGAATTTGACGCAGTGTTCATCACTGGCTTGGAAGAGGGGTTGTTTCCACATGAAAGCAGTAGCCAGGAAGAGGATGGCGTAGAGGAAGAACGTCGCTTGATGTATGTGGCAATTACGCGCGCCAAGCGGCGCTTGTATCTGAGCTTTGCGCAAACCAGGATGTTGCACGGTCAAACGCGTTACAACGTCAAGTCACGTTTTCTGAGCGAACTGCCAGAATCCTCTTTGAAATGGCTGTCACCCAGAGTGCAGTCGCAATGGTCGGCCTCTTATCAAAAATCAGCCTGGGATGACGAGGGCGTGACCTTGGGCGCGAATGCCAAGTCATTATCTTTTAGTCAGAAAGAAATAGGCTGGCGCATTGGCGAGACAGCGTTTCACCAGAAATTTGGTGAAGGCGTGATCGTGAATATCGAGGGTTCTGGCGGTAGTTTGCGGGCGCAAATCAATTTTGGCCGCCATGGGATGAAGTTGTTGGATTTAAATATTGCTAAGTTGACGAAGACGGCTTAGTAAATCACACCGAGCACCGTCGTCCCCGAATGTTTTAGTCGGGGACCCAGCGACTTTATGGCCATCAACAGCGAAAGACACTGGGCTCCCGCCTACGCGGGAGCGACGGATGAAAATAAGTGACGGACACGTCCCCACATTTAAATCGGTTCCAACTTTGGATTCAACGCGGCGCGCTCATCGAAGATAAAGCAATCGCCGCTGTAATGCGCATCACCGACTTCTTCAAAGTACTTCAAAATACCGCCTTCTAATTGGTACACATTTTCTAAGCCGATGTTTTGCATATGAATGGCTGCTTTTTCGCATCGGATGCCACCGGTACAAAAAGTAACGATCGTTTTACCAGTCAGTTCTGCTTGGTTGTCTGGATCGGCGATCACAGCGGGAAATTCACTGAATTTATCGATCGAATAAGCAAGTGTGTTTTTAAAAGTACCGATATCGACTTCAAATGCATTGCGGGTATCCAACATCACAACTGGCTTGCCGTCATCATCATGGCCTTGGTCTAGCCAGCGCTTGAGCGTCTGTGCTTCAACCGTTGGTGCGCGTCCTTTTTCTGGTTGGATCAATGGCACCTTCATAGTGATGATTTCGGCTTTTAACTTGACCAACATGCGTTTGAAAGGTTGTTCTTTGGAATAGCTTTCTTTCACGATGATGTCGGTAAAACGTGCGTCTGCGCGCAGCCACGTTAGAAAATCCTCAATGTTTTGCCGCGAACCAGCCAGAAACATATTGATACCTTCAGGGCTTAAAAGAATGGTGCCCTTCAGGTTTAATTTGTTGCAGATGGCAATAAACTCAGGCCGTTTTTCTATTGTGTCGTTAAACGTGATGAATTTGTAGGCGGCGATGTTGAGGTAGGCGTTCGGATTGTCAGGCGTATTTTGCATAATGTGTATAAGGTGAAAATTAGACGTTAGCTCAATCATGTCTTTATATCAGCCTTGAATGGTACCACTACTCTCATCATGACTAGTAGATGGTCAATTGCATGAAAGTATAAGAAATTATTTTGCTGCAAGGTAAAATGCCGGGATGAATACACTGCAATTTATCCACCTGCGTTTGCACTCTGAATACTCTATCGTTGATGGCTTGGTACGCATCGATGACGTGGTGCAGGCGGCCAAAAATGATAGCCAGCCGGCGTTGGCGATGACCGATTTGTCGAACTTGTTTGGCATGGTCAAGTTTTATAAAGCGGCGCGTAGCAAAGGGATTAAGCCCATCGTTGGTTGCGACGTTTGGATCAGTAATGATGAAAACCCTGATCAACCGTCTCGCTTGTTGTTGTTGGTAAAAAATTACCCAGGTTATTTGCAATTATGTACGTTATTGTCCAAAGCCTGGCTGGAAAACCAGCAGCGTGGCCGGGCGGAAATTCGTATCGAATGGCTGGCGCAATTGCAACGTGATTTGCAGCAGGAAGGAAAAGAACCTGGCTTGATTGCTTTGTCGGGCGCGCATTTTGGTGATATCGGGATGGCGATTACGAATGGTAATTTGCCCGCAGCACAGCGCTGTGCCGAGCGTTGGGCGGCAATTTTTCCAGGGCATTTTTATTTGGAAATTCAGCGTGCTGGATTCGTTAATACAGCACAGCAAGTGCAGCAATCATTGATTTTGGCGAATACCCTATCATTGCCGGTAGTGGCGACACATCCAGTACAATTTTTATCCCAAGAAGAATTCATTGCGCATGAAGCACGAACCTGTATTGCTGAAGGAGAAATCCTCGCTAATACACGTCGCGTGAAGCGTTTTAACCAAGAGCAATATTTTAAGACGCAAGCAGAAATGGCTGCTTTGTTTGCTGATCTACCAGCGGCATTGCAAAACACGATAGAAATTGCCAAACGTTGCAGTTTGACGCTGGAATTGGGCAAGCCCAGGTTGCCTGACTTCCCAACACCTGATGGATTAAGTATCGCGACCTTTTTGGAGCAAGAAGCCAAGCGTGGTTTGGAATTGCGTTTACAGCATCTTTATCCCGATGAGGCAGAGCGCGCCAAGCAGCGCCCTCGCTATGAAGAACGTTTGCAGTTTGAAACCGACACCATTATCAAAATGGGTTTCCCGGGTTATTTCTTGATTGTGGCGGAATTTATCCGCTGGGCAAAAAATAATGGTGTACCAGTCGGCCCAGGTCGCGGTTCTGGTGCTGGTTCGTTGGTGGCGTATTCTTTATTGATTACTGATCTAGATCCGCTGGCGTACAACTTGCTGTTTGAGCGCTTTCTGAATCCAGAACGGGTTTCCATGCCTGACTTTGATATTGATTTTTGCCAGGAAGGGCGTGATCGCGTGATTGCACACGTCAAGGATTTGTATGGCAAAGACGCGGTGTCACAAATCGCGACCTTCGGCACCATGGCGGCCAAAGGTGCGGTACGCGACGTCGGTAGGGTGCTGGACTTTGGCTACAATTTTTGCGATGGCATTTCCAAGCTGATTCCTTTTAAACCCGGCAAGCACGTCACGATTGCCGATGCGATTGAAGAACAACCTTTGCTGGCTGAGCGGCAGGAGAACGAAGAGGAAGTTAAACAATTACTACAGCTAGCGCAGCAAGTCGAAGGCATTGCGCGTAATGTCGGTATGCACGCAGGTGGTGTGTTGATTGCACCTGGTAAGTTGACGGATTTCTGTCCTTTGTATACCCAAGGTGGTGAGACGGGTGTGGTGTCGCAATACGACAAAGACGACGTGGAAGCCATGGGTTTGGTCAAGTTCGACTTTTTGGGCTTGACCACGCTGACCATCCTGGATCGCGCGGTGCAATACATTAAACATCTTGATGCCAGCATGCAGGATTTTAGTTTGGAATCCGTGCCGCTCAACGACAAAGCAACCTATACCCTGTTATCGCAAGCAAAAACGGTGGCGGTATTCCAGCTGGAAAGTCGTGGTATGCAAGGGATGTTGAAAGACGCCAAGCCCGATCGATTTGAAGACATTATTGCGTTGGTGGCGCTGTATCGTCCGGGCCCGATGGATTTGATTCCTGATTTTTGCCGACGCAAACATGGCGAACGCTTCGATTACCCCGATCCACGTACCGAAGGCATTTTGTCGGAAACCTACGGCATCATGGTGTATCAGGAACAGGTTATGCAAATGGCGCAGGTGGTGGGTGGCTATTCTCTGGGAGGTGCCGATTTGCTGCGTCGCGCCATGGGGAAAAAGAAGCCAGAAGAAATGGCCCAGCATAGACAAATCTTCCGTGATGGCGCGGCGAAAAATGATTTGAGTGCTGCCAAAGCCGATGAAATTTTTGATTTGATGGAAAAATTCGCCGGCTATGGTTTCAACAAATCGCATGCCGCAGCTTATGCCTTGTTGTCCTATCACACCGCTTTTTTAAAGACGCATCACCCAGCCGCGTTCATGGCAGCCAACTTGTCCTTGGCGATGGATGACACCGATAAAATCAAGATTTTGGTGGAAGATGCGACAGAAATATGTGGCTTGACCTTGTTGCCGCCGGATATCAATCAATCCGATTATCGTTTTATTCCAGTTGGCGATAAGCAAATTCGTTATGGTTTAGGTGCAATCAAAGGTTCTGGCCAAAACGCGATTGAAGCGATTGTTGCCGCCCGTTCTGATGGCAATGGGCCGTATACAAATTTGTTTGATTTTTGCAAACGCGTGGATAAAAAACACATCAATCGGCGCACCATGGACGCCTTGATTCGTGCTGGTGCTTTTGATGGTTTTCAAGTCGATCGGGGAATTTTGTTGGCATCGTTGCCAGTTGCGATGGAGTACGCCGAACAGGCAGAAGCGTCGATTAATCAGGTGAGTTTATTTGGCGGTGATGAAAGCGACATGGCGCCGCCGCCGGATTATCTCAAAGTGGCACCATGGAGCGAAAAGCAAAAATTGATGGAAGAAAAAGCAGCGCTGGGTTTTTATCTTTCAGGTCATTTATTTAATGCTTATGCCAACGAAACCCGCCATTTTGCACGTCAAAAATTAAATGACTTGCAACCATCGCGCGAGCCACAATGGATAGCTGGCATGATAGTCGGCATGCGCACCCAAATGACACAGCGCGGTGTGATTTTGATCCTCACGCTGGATGACAACAGTGCCACGGTCGATGTCACGATTTATAGTGAATTACGCGACGCGCATAAGCAACTCTTTAAGGAAGATGCTTTTTTAGCCGTATTAGGCAAAGTGTCAGAAGACCGCTTCTCCGGTGGTTTGCGCATCACCGCTGAAAAACTTATGGACATCGTCGCCGTACGCACCCAATTCGGCAAACAACTCAGCCTCCGCTTGCCATTGAACGTGGCATGGCCTGTGCTAAAAGAAACATTAACCCCTTATCGTTCAGAATCCGGCCTGCCATTAATCGTCCGTTACCAACGCGAAGGCGCG
>CAZCIX010000003.1:0-1320 GCA_964498835.1 uncultured Burkholderiaceae bacterium
TAGCTGCAAACAACGAAAGACGCTGGATTCCCGCCTAAACCCGCGGGAACGACGGGAAAACTGTACTCAAGGAAGAAAAACAGTAACAAAACAACGCACATCCTGATCGCTTGCTGCATTTAACGCCGTTGTCCTGCATTGCGGATCTAAACCTGAGCCCTGGCCTTTTTTGCCCACTTCCTTGAAATACACCCGAATCATGAAACCATCCGACACATTGCCGGAAATTTCACCCCAACCACCCGCCATGCCACGCGCAAGATTGACGCGCCATTGATAAATATCCAGCGCCGCCACTTCCGCCGGCGTGCACAAATTCACCACACTACAAACAGGCATAGCACCTGCACCATCCGCATACGACGTCAATGCAACGTTGTAATGCCCAGCAATCGCTCCCGCCACATTCGCACGCACCCTATCTGCCATTTCGCCACTATACAAACTGGCTAAAGAACGAAAATGCGCGATTTTTTGATACCGCAAAGTCGATGCCTGCAAACCAGCTAGGCCAAACAAAGTAAATGAAACCAATAAAATAGAAATCAGCACCTCCAGCATCCCAGCTCCGGACTGCGTTTTCATTCGCATGACGTAAATTAACTGTACTTTAGCTGCACTTAACCGCATCCAAAATCACCCGAATACGCCCAGTACGCGTAATGCAAACAATGCGATTCATCGCCCCATCCACATTAAAAATAAAATGCGCCCCAGTCGCCGACCCGATCGGCTCACCCGTGCTGTTGTAACTGATCTTTTTCGCCGAAGCCACGCTATGCGTTTTGCTAGACAAAGCTTCCTGACGCAGCAAAATCTTCTCCCCAACATCTACCACACCCAACCCTGCCGATGCCGTGCCATTCTCCATAAACACCAGCCAACCCACCGCCCAATCACTGGCGTCTCTATCACCGCTAGTCTGGCTACTGCAAGCATTACTCCCAAATTCCGCATTCACGCTACGACAAATCGTCACCAAACACCCACAAGCAATCGCCTCCGAACGCGCTAATAAATTAGCCGCGATCAGCTCATTCACATGAGCAGACAAACGATTTTCTAACACCATATGCCGCATAGACGGCATTGCCATACCTAGCATCACCGCCAACAAAGCTGCGACAAGCAGCGTTTCAACCAACGTATAACCCTTCATCCGCAGCCTCGATTTTGATGTGATCAATCAAGCTAAAAAAGAAGGGAACAGGATAAATTTGGGATTTTGTTTAGGCAATCGCTAACCGAGGGATGTTTGGTTAGGATCAAATTGATGTGGGATAAGGGGGGAGCAGAGAGATTATTTTACTGTGACTGACT
>CAZCIX010000003.1:1420-76781 GCA_964498835.1 uncultured Burkholderiaceae bacterium
TATCAAAATAACAATAATATCTATTATCACAACTTTAAATATTGGATGTTCGACAATCACGCAAAATGAAGGCCAATCCTTGGCGCTTACAGCAACATATCAAGGCAAACCCGTTGACCCAACCTGCCAATTAAAAAACGATAAGGGAAGCTGGGATACAAAAGCACCATCTAATATAACAGTCAGAAAATCTGGGGAAGATCTTGATGTGGTTTGTAAAAAAGATGGGATGCCCGATGGTTTACTAAAAGCCATTTCGCGTGCAGCTGGTTCCATGTGGGGGAATATTATTTTTGGAGGCGGTGTTGGGGCAATCATCGATCACAACAAAGGAACTGGCTATGATTATCCAAGTCAATTACCAGTGAAAATGGGGGAATCAATCATAATTGACAAAAAAACGACCACACAACCCCCTCAATAAATATCGGCCCTAACCCAAAAATTGGGCACCACCAACGTGCCCATATCAATTACTTCTTCCTCTCCGAAGCATTAACAAACTCCGCAATCACCGCCTGAAATTCCGCCACGTCTTCAAAACGTCGATAGACGGACGAAAAACGGATATACGCGATTTTGTCCAGGCGTTTTAGTTCGGTCATGACGAGTTCGCCGATGAAGCCGGATTCGATTTCTCGTTGGCCGCTGGAGAGGACTTTTTCTTCGATGTGTTGAACGGCTTCGTCAATCGCTTTGGCGGGGACTGGGCGTTTGCGTAGGGCCAGCATGAGGCTGGCTTGCAGTTTGGCTGTACTAAACTCGGTGCGGTTGCCATTTTTTTTGATCACAGAAGGCATGATCAATTCGACGCGCTCGTAAGTAGTAAAACGCTTATCGCATTTGGCGCAACGGCGACGGCGACGGATCGTGTCGCCCTCTTCAGAGACACGCGTGTCTGAGACTTGCGTGTCAATGTGATGACAAAAAGGACATTTCATCGTAATTCAATAATGACGAATGATGACGAAATTTAATCAGCCATAAACCGGGTAAGCATTGGTTAATTGCTTGACTTGCGCTTTAACGCGTTCAATCACGCTGGCGTCGTTTGGATGATCCAGCACGTCGGCGATTAAATTTCCGACCAAAGTGGCATCGGCTTCTTTAAAACCACGAGTAGTCATCGCGCAGCTGCCCAAGCGGATGCCGGAGGTGACGAATGGTTTTTCTGGATCGTTTGGAATCGCGTTTTTATTACAAGTCATGTGAGCAGAACCCAATAGAGCTTCTGCTGCCTTACCGGTAATATTTTTGGCACGCAAATCAACCAACATCACGTGTGATTCAGTACGACCAGAAATAATGCGCAGGCCACGGGCAATCAACGCTTTGGCCAGAGCATCGGCATTTTTAACCACTTGTTGCTGATAGATTTTGAATTCTGGTGCCAAGGCTTCTTTGAAAGCAACGGCTTTACCAGCGATCACGTGCATGAGAGGCCCACCTTGCAAGCCCGGGAAAATCGCTGAATTGATGATTTTTTCATGTTCAGCTTTCATCAAAATGATGCCACCACGTGGGCCACGCAGGGATTTATGCGTGGTGGAAGTCACGAAATCTGCATACGGAACAGGATTTGGATACACGCCAGCGGCGATCAAACCAGCATAATGCGCCATATCCACCATGAAATACGCCCCCACTTCTTTGGCGATTTTGGCAAAACGTTCAAAATCGATACGCAAGGAATACGCTGATGCACCGGCGATAATCAGCTTGGGTTTGTGCTCGCGCGCCAGGCTTTCCATTTTTTCATAATCGATTTCTTCTTTTTCGTTCAAGCCGTAGGAGATGACGTTGAACCATTTGCCGGACATATTCAACGCCATGCCGTGGGTCAAATGGCCGCCTTCTGCCAAGGACATACCCATGATGGTGTCACCTGGTTTCAAGACCGAAAAAAACACGCCTTGATTGGCTTGTGAGCCAGAATTTGGCTGCACGTTAGCAGCTTCAGCGCCAAACAACTGCTTCAATCGATCTATCGCCAATTGCTCGACGATATCCACATTTTCACAACCACCGTAATAGCGCTTGCCTGGATAACCTTCAGCGTATTTATTGGTCAATTGCGAACCTTGCGCTTGCATCACAGCAGGCGAAGTGTAGTTTTCCGAAGCAATCAATTCGATATGATCTTGTTGACGGGTGTTTTCTTGCAAAATGGCAGACCATAATTCAGCGTCGACATTGGCTAGCGTGTGATCTTTTTGAAACATAAAAACTCCTGTTTATAAATTATGTATAAAAATGCAATGCACAGACTTTGCAAAACTGTGTCCATATGAAGCACAAAGATTGGCGAGCAATGAAGGTCAAGAAAATAGACATGACAGGCAGCCTCGGTCTTATAACTTACATATGGGCTGCCCAGGCGAACGGCGGAAACATTTCACGCTCCCCGGTGGATATCCACCTCAATCAGTTTTGATACTGATTTTTCGCCAGTCACGTGAAATAAAATGGTAGGCGATTGTAAAGGAAGCGCCTAATTTGAGCAAGGTGGGAATTAAAACCGATACCCCAATCCAACCCCTACCAATACCGGGTCTATTTGCATTGCAGAGGCCTTATTTCCCGAGATAAAGACATCGCTGCGAATCTGGACTTTTTTCACGTCTATATTGACAGACCAATGCTTATCAAGTTTGAAATCTATACCGGCTTGCAATGCCAAACCAACACTGTGATGATCCAACGTACCATTACCGTTCAGTAAATTGACACTACTGATATTGGTGTAATTCACCCCAACCCCTAAGTAAGGGCTCACTTTTGCTTCAGGAGAAAAATGGTATTGCGCCGTCAATGTTGGTGGCAAATGCTTAAAAGTACCGATATTGCTCCCATCTAGAGCAGCATCATGCTTTTGCGGATAAGTCAACACAAGCTCTGCCGCAATATTTGGGGTAAAGAAATAAGAAATATCAACTTCTGGAATAGTCTTCGTCGACACTGTCAAACGATCTGAAGCACCCACACCACCAATTGGGTCAGATTTATCGGCTGGCGTAATGTTGACGGCACGCGCACGCACCAACCATGGACTTTGCTGCTCTGCCGCTGCTGCGTTGGCCAAACAACTAATTGCAACTAATGCTAAAGCTACTTTCTTCATATCATCTTCCTTATTGAGAATTATTAAAAAAACAAGGTAAGATTAATGAGGAAAATCAATTAAAAAAATGATATAGATCAAAATTCCAATAACAAATAATGCATTTATTACGTTTTTAATGTGCAATACGACATTCATTGATTTACATCAAAAATAGTAGAAATTATGTACAAATAAGGTAAATACAATCCGATTATAATTTTCGAGCACTGAACTGATTGACTACGACTATGCAGAAAAATAATGCACTTCAAACCAACTTAAAGTTCCAATCTATATCGGAAGAATCCATTTATCTTTTGGTTCATACGTTTTATGGTGATGTGCGCAAAAATGCCATTTTGGGTCCCGTTTTCGACAATGTATTGCGAGATCAATGGGCAACACATATGCCTAGAATGGTCGATTTTTGGTCGAGCATATTATTGGGAACAGGTAAATTTCAAGGAAATGTTTACGGTAAGCACATGGCCTTAACCGACATTAAAAAAGAACATTTTGTGCAATGGCTATCTTTATTTCAAAAAACTGTATCAAGCCTATTTAATGAAGAAAGCGCAAACAAAATTCTAGAGACAGCTGACCGTATCGCTGGCAGCTTGCAATACGGCTATTTTGGTGAAAAGAAAGTGCAATTAGCCAACTTAACAATTAACAATTGACCAAACAACTAAAATTTAGATTCTATTTCAAACGTTGAACAAGCTAGAACAAGCTACCGCAATTCCAGCTTGCTCAACGTACTTGATGCAACTACTTTCGACGCATAGGCGGTAAATCCGTACACACACCCTTAAACACTTCCGCCGCCATACCGATCGATTCACCTAATGTTGGATGAGGATGTATCGTTTTACCAATATCCACCGCATCAGCACCCATTTCAATCGCTAACGCAACCTCGCCTATCATATCGCCAGCATGGGTACCAACGATGCCACCGCCGATGATGCGTCCGCTTTCTGGATCGAATAACAGTTTGGTGAAGCCCTCTTCCCGACCATTGGCAACCGCGCGGCCACTGGCAGCCCAGGGGAAATGACCTTTTTCGTAGGCGATGCCTTTGGCTTTGGCCTCATCTTCGGTCACACCAACCCATGCGACTTCTGGGTCTGTGTAAGCAACAGATGGAATGACTCTGGCATCAAAATAAGATTTTTGACCAGCTGCTGCTTCCGCCGCGACGTGCGCTTCATGCACCGCTTTGTGCGCCAACATAGGCTGACCAACCAGATCACCAATGGCAAAAATATGCGGCACGTTGGTGCGCATCTGGCCATCAATGGGAATAAAGCCACGCTCAGTCACCGTCACGCCGGCTTTGTCGGCGGCGATTTTGTTGCCGTTCGGGCTACGTCCGACTGCTACCAACACCATGTCGTAAAGTTGCGGCTGTGGTGCTGATGCTGAGCCCGCATCGGCGGCTTCAAAAGACACTTTGATGCCTTCTGGCAAGGCTTCTATCGCCACCGTTTTGGTTTTAGTCATGATGTTGTCGAAGCGGTGGGCGTTGAATTTTTGCCACACTTTGACCATGTCTCTATCTGCGCCTTGCATCAAGCCATCTAGCATTTCGACAACGTCTATGCGCGTCCCCAACGTTGAATACACAGTCGCCATTTCCAAACCAATAATGCCACCGCCAATCACCAGCATGCGTTTTGGCAAGGCATTGTCCTTGCAGCGCAATTCCAGCGCGCCGGTTGAATCGACGATGCGTGGATCTTGTGGTGCAAATGGCAAATTCACCACCGATGAACCGGCGGCAATAATCGCTTGTTTGAATTGGATGGTTTTAACGCTGCCATCAGCAGCAGTCACTTGCATGTGATGCGGATCGATAAATTGACCCACGCCTTGCACTACATTGACCTTGCGTGCCTTGGCCATGCCGGACAAACCATCAGTCATTTTACCGATGACTTTTTCTTTCCATCCACGCAATTGATCGATGTCGATTTTGGGCTTGCCGAAACTGACGCCATGCGCAGACAAGGAAGCCACTTCATCAATCACTGCGGCAACGTGGAGCAATGCCTTGGAAGGAATACATCCCACGTTCAAACACACACCACCCAGGGTTGAATAACGCTCGACCAATACCGTATTCAATCCCAGATCAGCGGCGCGGAAAGCCGCAGAATAACCGCCAGGTCCAGCACCCAATACCAGCATGTCGCAGGAAAGATCCGCTGCACCAGCGGCTGCGCTTATTTGCGCTGCTTGTGAAGTTGGTGCTGCTTGTTGTGGCTGCGGTGCTTGTTGCGCTTGTTGTACTGGGGCTTGTGGCGATGCAGTTTGTTCCTGCGCTTGCAATAGCAACAACAAAGAGCCTTCTGCAACTTTATCGCCTACTTTGACTTTCACTTCTTTCACCACGCCAGCGTGACTGGAAGGGATTTCCATACTGGCTTTGTCGGATTCGACCGTAATCAAGGATTGATCCACCTTGATGATGTCGCCCGGTTTGACCATCAACTCAATGACCTCTACTTCTTTGAAATCGCCGATATCCGGTACTTTAACTTCGACTGTATTGAGACTCGCACTCATGAATGATCTGCCTTTATCTTTTTAATTTTTACAGCAAAGTTTTACGCATATCCGACAAAACTTCAGCCAGATACACACTAAAACGCGCACCCATCGCACCGTCGATCACGCGGTGATCATAGGATAAGGACATGGGCATCATCAAACGTGGTACAAATTGCGTACCATCCCAAACGGGTTTCATGGTCGATTTAGACAAACCTAAAATCGCTACTTCCGGCGCATTGATAATCGGCGTAAATGCGGTGCCGCCAATTCCACCCAAGGAAGAAATGGTGAAACTAGCGCCCTGCATATCAGCTGGTTTTAATTTGCCTTCACGCGCTTGGGCTGACAATTCGCCCATTTCCTGCGCGATTTGGGCGATGCCTTTTTTATCGGCATCTTTGATTACAGGCACCACCAAACCATGCGGCGTGTCAGCGGCAAAACCGATGTGGTAATACTGTTTTAAGATTAAGTTTTCCGATGTAGCATCCAGCGATGCGTTGAAGTTGGGGAACTTCTTGAGCGCCGCCACGCTGGCTTTGATCACAAATGCCAGCATGGTTAATTTGACGCCTGATTTTGCCAATCCGGCATTCGATGCCACGCGGAAGGCTTCCAAATCCGTCACATCCGCTTCATCAAATTGCGTGACATGCGGCATCATCACCCAGTTGCGATGCAGGTTGGCGCCGCTGATTTTCTTAATGCGTGACAAAGGCGCTAAGGTCGTGGCGCCAAATTTGGAGAAATCCAGCGATGGCCAAGGCAATAAATCCAAACCACTGCCGCTACCTTTATTCGCACTCGCCGATGCGCCAGAAACCGCACCAGACAAGGCGCTTTTAACGAAATTTCTCACGTCATCCAACACAATCCGCCCTTTGGGGCCGCTGCCTTGTACGCGGGTCAAATCGACGCCTAATTCGCGCGCAAATTTGCGGATAGATGGCGATGCGTGGGGCTTGGTGTTGCTGGTTTCTTGCGCTGGCGTAGTGGCGGGAACGATTGCTGTGGGAGGAATAGATGGTGCTGGAGTGGGTACTGCTGGGGCGGGGATTGCTGATGTGGCTGGTGCTGGCGTTGCCGCTGGGGCCGGTGTTGCTGCAGGTGCTACGGCGGCGGTATCGGCATTGCCTGCCGCCAATTCCACTAGCAACAGTAACGAGCCTTCCGCCACTTTGTCGCCCACTTTGACTTTTAATTCTTTCACCACGCCGGCATGACTGGAGGGAATTTCCATACTGGCTTTGTCGGATTCCACGGTAATCAAGGACTGATCCACTTTGATCACATCACCCGGCTTGACCATCAACTCAATCACTTCCACTTCTTTGAAATCGCCGATGTCCGGCACTTTCACTTCCACCACATTCGTAACGCTCATAGTATGGGCTCCATTTTTATTCCCTTGTTTCTTTTATCGAGGGAGGAAAATTTTGATTAATTTATCTGACTTATTTATTTAATCTGAAATTATCCATTGACCTGAAAAACTTAAAACCGTCGTCCCCGAGTGCTTTAGTCGGGGACCCAGTGGCTTTTAGTGCTAAACAACGAAAGACACTGGATTCCCGCCTAAACCCGCGGGAACGACGGGTTTAAATGTCACGATTAATTCATCAAATCAATGAAAATCCGGGTGTATTACTGCGTCACCGGATTTGCTTTCTCTGGATCAATCCCATATTTCGCAATTGCTTGCGACACCACAGAAGCAGCGATCGCACCTTCATCCGCCAACGCTTTCAAGGCAGCGATCGTCACGTAATAACGATTGACCTCAAAGAATTCACGCAGCTTGAGACGCGTATCAGAACGGCCAAAACCATCGGTACCCAATACAGTGTACGAACGTCCTTTCGGCATAAATGGACGAATTTGCTCAGCAAATGTGCGTACATAGTCGGTAGCCGCAATGACAGGGCCGGACGTGTTTTGCAAACATTCTGTCACGTAAGGCAAGCGCTGCTTGTCTTCTGGATGCACGCGGTTCCAACGTTCCACATCTTGCCCTTCACGCGCTACCAAAGTTAAGGATGGAGCGGACCAAATATCTGCCGCAACACCCCAATCGTCTTGCAGCAATTGGGCCGCTGCGATGGATTCGCGCAAGATTGTTCCGGAGCCTATCAACTGCACTTTATGTTTGGCTTTTTTCTTGCTTTCCTGCAGCAAATACATGCCTTTCAAAATGCCTTCTTCTTGTCCAGCTTGTAAGCCAGGGTGGGCATAGTTTTCATTCATCAAAGTGATGTAATAGAAAACATCTTCCTGATTTTCTATCATGCGTTTCAAACCATCATGAATGATGACCGCCAATTCATGCGCAAAGCTGGGATCGTAAGGCAAGCAGTTCGGAATCGTCGCGGCCAGCAAATGGCTATGACCATCTTCATGCTGTAAACCTTCGCCATTCAAGGTCGTACGACCCGCCGTGCCGCCCATCAAGAAACCACGTGCGCGCATATCCCCGGCGGCCCACACCAAATCGCCGATACGCTGCATACCGAACATGGAATAGAAGGTATAAAACGGCAACATGACGCGATTGTTGCTGGAATACGACGTCGCAGCAGCAATCCAAGAACTCATGCCGCCGGCTTCGTTAATCCCTTCCTGCAAGATCTGGCCCGCTTTATCTTCGCGGTAATACATGACCTGATCTTTATCGACCGGCTCATACAACTGCCCTTGCTGGCTGAAAATACCAATCTGGCGGAACAAACCTTCCATCCCAAAAGTACGCGATTCATCCACCAAAATCGGTACCAAACGCGGGCCTAAATGTGGATCGCGCAGCAAGGTGGAAATAATCCGTACATAAGCTTGCGTGGTGGAAATTTCTCGTCCTTCTGCTGTTGCATCCAACACATTTTGGAATGCAGTCAACGCTGGCACAGGCAATTTCTCATCCGCCTGCGTACGACGCTGTGGCAAATAGCCGCCCAAATTCTTACGGCATTCATGCAAATACACCATCTCTGGCGCATCGTCCGCTGGTTTGAAAAATGGGACTTCCGGCAATTTGTCGTCTGGAATGGGAATCGAAAAGCGATCACGCATTTCACGGATGGTGGCATCGGTCAATTTTTTGGTTTGATGCGCCGTATTACGCGCTTCGCCCGATTTGCCCATGCCATAGCCTTTGACTGTCTTGATCAACAACACAGTAGGCTGGCCTTTGTGCTCTTGGGCAACTTTAAAGGCGGCATAAATCTTGTGTGGATCATGACCACCACGGCTCAAGCGCCAAATGTCGTCGTCAGTCAAATTGGCAACCATTTCCAGCAATTTTGGATGTTTACCAAAGAAATGCTGACGCACATAAGCGCCGTCTTTGGCTTTGTAATTTTGATACTCACCGTCCAGCGTTTCCATCATGACACGCTGCAAAATACCGTCTTTATCTTTCGCCAACAATGCATCCCACTCCGCGCCCCAAATGACTTTGACGACATTCCAGCCCGCACCTCTAAAATCGGCTTCCAGCTCCTGAATGATTTTGCCATTACCACGCACTGGGCCATCTAGGCGCTGCAAATTGCAGTTGACCACCATCACCAGGTTATCCAATTTCTCACGCGCGGCCATACCGATCGCGCCCATGGATTCTGGTTCGTCCATTTCACCATCGCCACAAAACACCCAAACCTTGCGGTTATCCGTTTTGGCAATATCACGTGCATGCAAATACTTGAGGAAACGCGCTTGGTAAATCGCCATCAAAGGCCCCAAGCCCATGGATACAGTAGGAAACTGCCAGAAATCCGGCATCAATTTGGGATGTGGATAAGAAGACAAACCCTTACCATCGACTTCGCGGCGGAAGTTAATCAGGTGCTCTTCGCTTAAACGCCCTTCCAGGAAAGCACGAGCATAAATCCCCGGGGAAGAATGGCCTTGGATGTAAAGCAAATCACCGCCATGATCTTCGGTTGGTGCGTGCCAGAAATGGTTAAATCCAATTCCCAACATATTCGCGAGCGAAGCAAAACTGGAAATATGACCACCCAAATCGCCATCCACACGATTCGCTTTGACGACCATCGCCATCGCATTCCAGCGCATCCAGGAACGGAGGCGCTCTTCAAATTCCAAATTACCTGGGCAATGCTGACCTAAATGGGCTGGAATGGTGTTGACATACGCTGTATTACTAGAAAAAGGGATATGCGCACCCCGACGACGCGCCAGATCCACCATGCGCTCCATCAAATAATGCGCCCGCTCCGGACCTTCATTTTCAATCACGGCTTCCAATGCATCCAGCCACTCTTTGGTTTCCAATACATCGGAATCATCAGACTGATTGGCTGCCTGGATTGAAACCTGGTCAAATTGCGCTGACATAGCGTATCTCCTATTGTTTCTACAGTTTCTACGGGGAATTAAATTTTAAAAGCACGAAAGTATACTCAGTAAACAAGCCACTTTTATACTCAGAAGTGAGTAAATCATTTTACAAACGGCGGATTTTAACAGCACCCAGATTGTTTTCCAAATTGCGAAATTGCATTTCATAATGTGAAATATTATTGCATAGCAGCATGGGGGAATAATCCGTTCTTGCCGCTATTTGGTTACAATGATGCCTTCCGCATTAAATTCCTCATTCTCAATTATTTGGACGCCCACCATGCCTGCTCACATCATCGATGGAAACCTTCTTTCCCAACAATTACGCGCAGATGTTGCCAAACGCGCGGCAGCGCTGACTGCGCGTGGCAAGCAGCCTGGATTGGCGGTGATTTTGGTTGGCGATAATCCCGCTTCCACCGTGTATGTACGCAACAAGGTCAAGGCGTGTAGTGACAATGGTTTGCATTCTGTATTAGAAAAATATGACGCTGAACTCAGCGAAGCTGATTTACTGGCACGCATCAATGCTTTAAATAACGACCCAACAATCCATGGCATTTTGATCCAACTGCCGTTGCCAGCTCACATTAACGCGACCAAAGTGATTGAAGCGATTGCAGCAGAAAAAGACGTGGATGGCTTTCACATCAGCAATGCAGGCTTGTTGATGACCGGTCAGCCTTTATTCCGCCCCTGCACACCATATGGTGTGATGAAAATGCTGGAATCAATCGATTATCCGATCCGCGGCGCACATGCTGTAGTCGTCGGTGCATCCAATATTGTCGGAAAACCACAAGCCATGTTGTTATTGCAGGCAGGTGCCACCGTCACGATTTGCAATTCAAAAACCCGCGATCTGGCACACCACACCAAACAGGCTGATATCCTGGTTGTCGCCACTGGCAAAGCCAATCTCGTCACTGCCGATATGATTAAACCCGGCGCTGTAGTAATTGACGTGGGGATGAATCGCAATCAAGAAGGCAAATTATGCGGCGACGTGGACTTTGCCAATGCGAAAGAAGTCGCTTCCCACATCACGCCAGTACCAGGTGGCGTCGGGCCGATGACTATCACCATGTTGTTGGTCAATACGATAGAAGCTGCGGAAAGAATGTAATCACTACGATGACGACTATGAATAATCCCTTATTAGACTTCACCGACCTGCCACGTTTCGACGCCATTCAGGCGGAACATGTCACGCCAGCGATTGACGAATTGTTAGCCCAAAACCGCGCGTTGATCGCACAATTAGAAAAACCACTAACCGAAACAGAAACCGTCACTTGGGAAAATTTTGTCGAGCCACTAGAAAACACGACCGAAAAACTCAGTCGCGCCTGGGGCATCGTCGGGCATTTGAATGCCGTGATGGACACGCCGCTTTTACGCGCTGCTTACAATGAAAATCAGCCGAAAATCACCGAATTCTGGACTTCGGTTTCACAAAACCTGGCGCTTTTTGCCAAATACCAAGCATTGCACGATGGTCCGCAATATGCGGCTTTGTCGGCACCACGCAAAAAGATCATCGAAAACGCATTGCGCGATTTCCGCCTCGGTGGCGCTGAATTGAATGATGAAGACAAAGTGCGCTTTGCCGCCATTCAAGAACGACAAGCCGCGCTTTCCACCAAGTTTTCAGAAAACGTGCTGGATGCCATCAATGACTACAAATTATTGATAGAAAACGAAGCCGAGTTGGCAGGTTTGCCGGAAGACGCCAAACAAGCAGCACGCGCAGCGGCGGAAAAAGATGGCAAGAGCGGTTATCAATTCACCCTGCACTTCCCTTCTTATTTCCCCATTTTGCAATTCGCCGACAACCGCGAATTACGTGCCACGATTCATCGCGCCAATATCACCAAAGCGTCTGAACTAGGCAGCAAACCAGAATGGGATAACACGCAAAACATCGTTGAGTTATTAAAACTGCGCAAAGAAGAAGCACAGTTATTGGGTTATCAAAATTTTGCCGAAGTGTCGCTGGTCTCCAAAATGGCACCCAATCCGCAACACGTGATTGATTTTCTGCAGGATTTGGCAAAACGGGCGCGTCCGTATGGCGAAACGGATCTCGCTATGCTGCGCGATTTTGCCAGCAAAGAATTAAACATTACGACACTGGAGGCTTGGGATATCGCGTATGTATCAGAAAAACTGCGCGAACAACGTTATGCGTTTTCTGAACAGGAAGTGAAGCAATACTTCCCCGAAGACAAAGTCAGAGCGGGTTTGTTCGATCTGGCGCAAACACTGTTTTCTATTCAAATTAAACCCGACACAGCGCCAGTTTGGCATCCTGATGTGCAGTTTTTCCGCATCGAAAGAAATGGCCAGCTCATCGGTCAGTTTTATCTCGATCTGTATGCCCGCAGTGGCAAACGTGGTGGTGCCTGGATGGATGATGCACGCACACGCAAACGTTTGTCGCAAGACAAGATACAAACACCAATCGCATATTTAGTTTGCAACTTCACGCCACCTGCGCTGAAGGATGAAAAAATCCAGCCGACCTACTTAACTCACGATGAAGTCATCACGCTATTCCACGAATTTGGCCACGGCTTGCATCACATGCTGACGCAAATCGAGGATTTGGGCGTGTCTGGCATTAACGGTGTGGAATGGGATGCGGTGGAGCTGCCTTCGCAATTTATGGAAAACTTTTGCTGGGAATGGGATGTACTGCAAAAAATGACCGCACATGCTGAAACCGGCGCTACGTTGCCACGCGCTCTGTTTGACAAAATGCTGGCTGCAAAGAATTTCCAATCCGGCTGGCAAACCCTGCGTCAGGTTGAATTATCCCTGTGTGATATGCGTTTACATCATGACTATGATCCCAGCACAAGTTCCAAAACAACGCAGGATGTGATGGAAGAAGTTAGGCAGCAAGTCGCGCTCATGCCAGCACCGGCATTTAATCGTTTTCAAAATGCATTCAGCCATATTTTTGCCGGTGGGTATGCCGCCGGTTATTACAGCTATAAATGGGCGGAAGTCTTATCTGCCGATGCGTACAGTGCGTTTGAAGAAGCTGCAAGCGCAGCAGGCAGTGTTGTATCCAGCGAAATTGGCCGGCGTTTTCAAACAGAAATATTGGCAGTCGGTGGTTCACGCCCAGCGCTGGCGTCCTTTCAGGCTTTCCGTGGTCGCTCACCCAGCATAGACGCGCTGTTGCGTCATCATGGCATGGCTGCCTGACCGATATTATTCCTATGACGCGTATCGATTTTCATACTGGCGTGGTGGACAAAATCCATTACGCCTGCCGTCTGGTTAGGAAGCTACGCCTGCACATTCCGGATCAACAAATTGTGCTGCTGGCGCAAGATCCAGCGCAATTGACGGAGCTTGATATGACGCTGTGGACGTTTTCCGAAGCGGATTTTTTACCGCACGCCATCGTTGGTCATCAATTGGCGGAGTACTCGCCCATTTTATTGACGCACAACATGTCAGGCGAAGCAGCCAATTTGTTGAAGAATCAAATTCTGATCAATTTATCGATGAACACGCCGGATAACTTCTCTCACTTTGAACGCTTGTTTGAAATTATTTCAACCAATGAAACCGATAAAAAACATGGACGCCAACGCTATAACTTTTATAAACAACAGCCGTATCCACTGTCGCATTTCGTCATAGAACAAAATAATTAATCCGAGATTATCTATTACCCCAAATCCACACTCCATCGTCCCCGAGTGCTTTAGTCGGGAACCCAGTGACTTTGACAGTAAACAACGAAAGACGCTGAATTCCCGCCTAAACCCACGGGAACGACGGAGTTTAATGGACAATATCAATTAATTATTAATCATTAAAAATTTCATTAATCAAAATCCAAGAGTCTCTTCATGAAAGTCATCGTATTAGGTTCAGGCATCATCGGTACCACATCCGCTTGGTTTTTAAACCAGGCTGGCCATGACGTCACTGTCATTGAACGTCAACCTGGTGCCGCTCAAGAAACTAGTTTCGCAAATGGATGCCAAATATCCGTCTCACACGCCGAACCTTGGGCGAATCCTACTGCACCATTAAAAATTCTCAAATGGCTAGGCCAAGAAGATGCGCCGCTACTCTATCGTTTTCGTCCTGAATGGCTGCAATGGAAATGGGCACTCAGCTTCTTGCGTGAATGCACACCTAGCCGCACCGATTACAACATCCGCCAGATCGTAGCGATTTCCGAATACAGCCGCCTCACACTACAAGCGATACGAAAACAAACCGGGATTGAATATGACTGCCTGACCCGCGGCATTTTGCATTTTTATACCGATCAAAAAGAATTTGACGATTCTTTGCCTGCCGCAAAACTGATGAGAGACTTGGGTTGCGAACGCAATTCCATCGACGCTGATGAAGTGGTCAAAATCGAACCCGCATTAGCTGGCATCCGCGACAAAATCGTCGGCGGCGATTTCACCGACAGCGACGAATCTGGCGATGTGTATCAATTCACCACAGGATTAGCAAAAAAAGCACAGGAAGCTGGTGTCAACTTCCAATTCAACACCACCGTCACCCGTTTATTGACTGAAGGTAGCGGTGCAAACGCCAAAATCAACGCAGTTGAAATCATTGATCCAAATGGCAAACATCACATCCTACGCGCCGATGCGTTTGTCGTAGCAATGGGCAGTTTCTCCCAACCCTTGCTACAACCGCTCGGCATCAATTTGATGATTTATCCCGGCAAAGGCTATTCCGCCACCTACCCCATCATCAATCCAGACGCCGCGCCTTCGGTATCCTTGACCGACGATGGTTACAAGCTGGTGGTGTCACGCCTGGGCAATCGCCTGCGCGTGGCGGGCACGTGTGAATTGAATGGTTACACGCGTGAACTCAACACTGCACGCTGCGAAGCCATCACACGCCGCACGCGCGAATTATTCCCTGAAGCATGCGACTACAACAATCCGATTTACTGGACTGGCTTGCGGCCTTTGACTCCATCCAATATTCCGTACATAGGCAAAACCAAATTTTCTAATTTATTTTTGAATACCGGACACGGCACATTAGGCTGGACGATGGGCTGTGGTTCAGGTTTAGCCATCGCTGATATCGTGTCAGGCCGCAAACCAGACGTGGATTTTGCATTTACGGGGATGTAATCTCGCTTGCTGTGGCATCGACATAACGCTGCCACATTCCTCTTAATGCGGCCTCAAAATGCCCAGCAAACCGCTGGGCATCAAATAACGGTGAAGACAACACCTGCTGGCGCAAACCACTACGCAATTCTGACAAAGCCTGCACATCACTCGCATGTCGCAGCGCACGCGCCACATAATCATCAGCATCGCTCGCAATCCAATCCTGTAAACCCGCATTCGCCAAAATACCCACACCTTGACGCGACAAAAAGCGCCCCCCTGCCAACGTCAACACCGGCACGCCCATCCATAAACCTTCCACACTAGTCGTCCCACCAGGAAATGGAAATGGATCCAGTGCAATATCTACTTGATGATATGCAGCCAGATATTTTTCTCGGGATTCTGCACCTTCTAACATCAAACGATCTGCGCCAACGCCATGCTGGGCAAAACGAGCTATGGTTTCTTGCTGAACAGACTCTTCATTCAACTGTTTCGCTTTTAAAAACAAGCGACTCGTCGGCATGGCAAGCAAGATTTTTGCCCACAACGCAACGACATCGTCGTTCATTTTGGATAAATTATTGAAACAAGCAAACGTAATGTATTGCTTCGTCAGTGCAGGAAGCGGTGCAACATTCACCATCACATCTGGTGGCGTGAAACATAGACGTGTTTCAGGCAATCGCCAGATTTTTTCAGTAAAGTAAATCTCCTCTTCTGGTGGCAACACCCAAGGATCAGCAATCAAATAATCGATTGCTTTCACTCCTGTAGTCGCAAAATATCCCAACCAGCTTACCTGCACTGGTGCAGGTTTATAAGCAAACATGGTGAGGCGGTTATGCTCAGTGTGCCCCGAAAGATCAATGAGGATATCGATCCCATCGTCGTGTATCTTTTGCGCCAGCTGTTGATCTGAAAATTTCTCCACAGCATGCCAATCATGACAGCAAGCTTTGATACGTTTGGCTACTGCATCATTACGAGAATAATTAGAGTAAGCGATGAATTCCAAATTATTAGAACCACTAGAGCCGCTAGAAAAATTGGAAGTGACGTTGGATACACATGCAGCCAAGATACTTTCAACGAAATACCCAACCGGATGATTACCCAAATCCCCTGACACCAATCCCACACGCAAACGCTGGCCAGATTTGGGTGTTTTGCGCCAACTCACATAAGGATGAGCTTGCCGTGCTGCCATCTCTCCGAAACCCTGAGCCGTTTCAAACATTGTTACCGCAGATTGTTTAGATTGATAATGTTGCATGAAAAGCATGTTATTGTATGCATCAACAAGATCCGGCTGAATCACCAATGCCTGACGATAACTTGCCATCGCCTTATCAAATTGCATCATATCAAGCAAAGTGTTACCAATATTGCAATAAACATCGGCGAAATCTGGTTTGATTTCCAGCGCACGACGATAACTCACCAGCGCCTGCTCAAATTGACCAAGTTCACGCAGCGCATTGCCCAGGTTACGATGTACATCAACAAAATCTGGTCTAATCTGCAATGCGCGACGATAGCTTTCCACGACCTTATCAAACTGCCCAAGATCACGAAAGGCATTGCCTAAGTTGTAATATGCTTCAGCAAAATCTGGCTTGATTTTTAATGCTAGGCGGTAACTTGTTACTGCTGCCTCAATTTGGCCCATGGCGAGCAAAGCATTAGCAAGACTACAATGTGCCTCTGCAAAATTTGCTTGTTTCTTGACGACCTGACGATAATTCACTGCGGCGTTGGGAAACTGCCCAAGTTCAAACAAAATATGACCCAAGTTATATTGGGCATCCACCAACTCTGGTTTGAGTTTAAGCACACGACGATAAGCCATCGCTGCGGCTTCAAGCTGCCCTAAGTTTTTGAGGAAAACAGCCAGGTTATGTTGCGCTTCAACATCATGAGGCAACAATTCTGCCGCCTTTTGCATAGCGCTCAATGCATCTTTCCCTTGCTTTTGCAACGCTACGGCTAATGCTTTCCAAACAAATCCACTTTGTGGGAAACGTGTTGTCATTCTCTGAGTCAGACTCACGACCTCAGTATATTGCCCTTGGTTAAATAAAACCATCAATGCATTAATTTCTTGCGGACTAGGTTCTGCTACCGATATTTCTTGAGATTTGAGTGGTACTGCATCTGCCGCCTGAATAAGCGTCGTGGTTTCAATGATCTTTTCCGGCAGTGATTGAATGTGCTTCAGCTTTGTTTTTTTTAACTGTTTTATTGATTTATCACATAACCATCCAGAAAAAATACCTTTAAAAAAATGAATACAACGCTCAGCATAATATTGCATACAAAGTAACCATATTTAATTTAATCAATTCATTAAAATTCTGATTTAACCGCTTTAAAATAAGAAAAGCAATTTTTTTGAAAATCAACGCAAGTTTTATATAAATTTTATAAGCAAAGTACTTTTAGAGTATTAAAACAATATCAAGTAAAAAATTACATAAAAATTATCTAAAAATGCTTTGCTTCCTCTTTTTTATGTTGTATCTTTGCCAGCTTACAAATTTTAATAATTGATATACAGCAACTTTGTTTGGCCTCAAAAAACTTAGAAAGATATTCATGCCATTCAATAAAAAGACACATTCGACCATCGCAATTGGTACGTTGCTGCGTGCATCGCTATTTGCAATCCTCTCAATTTTCAACCACACTGTGAGCGCGCAAGATGCCAAGATCGAGATTAAGATCGGTCATGCAGCTCCTCTTTCAGGTCCTATTTCCCATCTCGGGAAAGACAATGAAAATGGTGCAAAAATGGCAATTGAAGAGCTTAACAGTAAAGGCATTTTTATTGCTGGAAAAAAAGTTATCTTTAAATTAGTCACAGAAGACGATGCTGCCGATCCTGGACGCAGCACTATCGTTGCGCAGAAATTGGTCGAAGCAAAAGTTAAAGGTGTTGTCGGTCACTTGAATTCAGGCACCTCCATCCCGGCATCAAAATTTTACAATGACGCTGGCATTCCACAAATATCGCCTTCTAGCACCGCACCGAGATACACACAACAAGGTTACAAAACAGCATTTCGTGTACTTGCCAACGATGCGCAGTTAGGTAACACACTGGGGCAATATGCTGTTCTCATCAACAAATCGAAAAAAATTGCTGTCATTGATGATAGAACCACGTATGGCCAAGGCGTAGCAGAGGAATTTATTAAAGGTGTTAAAAACAATTCGCCACATGCAGAGATTGTTTCCCATCAATATACCAATGACAAAGCCACCGAATTTGGCACAATATTAAGTAATATTAAAAGCCAAAACCCTGATCTGATTTTTTTTGGTGGAATGGATGCTGTAGCAGGTCCTTTATTGCGCCAAATGAAGCAACTTGGTATTAACACTATGCTGATGGGTGGAGATGCGATTTGCTCATCTGCATTACCTGCACTTGCTGGCAATTCAATTGCAGATGGCCAAGTTGTTTGCGCAGAAGCATCTGGATTGGAAGATGCAATGAAAACATTCAAAGCCCGTTATAAAGCAAGATTTGGTACAGATGTACAAATCTGGGCACCCAATGCGTACGATGCCGTGATGACATTGGCAGATGCAATGATTCAAGCCAAATCGGCTGAACCAGAAAAGTACTTGCCTGTATTGGCGAGAATCAGACACAAAGGTATCACTGGAATGATCGAATTTGATAACAAAGGTGATCTCAAAAGCGGCATTCTGACTTTGTATACCTACCAGGGTGGCAAGCGTGTTCCTAGACTCAGAAATGAATGATAGGGAACGTAAAAAACTACGCTTGCTATTCAATTACCACTCCTACTCGCATCAAGTTTTGTTCAACATGTTCAAAAACACTGGGTTCCCGCCTAAAACCGCGGGAACGACGGTATTAGACACATCAACTGCTATCGCTGCATCGCTTCCCATATTTTCTGCAAACGCTTCACCGAAATCGGCATAGGTGTGCGCAGCTCTTGCGCAAACAACGATACCCGCAACTCTTCCAACAACCAGCGAAACTGCATCATGGCTGGATCCAGTGCTCCATTTTTTTTGCATTCTTGGAGCGCTTTCTGAAAAGGATGCGCAACCTGCTGCCATTCCACCAGTAAGCGTGTATCCCTCGTCGGATCAGCGCGCAGCTTGTCAAGACGCGAGTTAATCGCATTCAAATAACGGGGAAAATGCGCCAACTGCACATACTCGTTTTCCAATAAAAAACGTTTATGGATCAATCCTTGCAATTGCGTTTGCACATCTTTTTGTGCAGCAGCATATTGTTTAATGCCTTGCAGCTTTTTCAATAAAGCATGATAAGCCATCAAAATCTGCCCTAATAAACGCGCGATTTCATTCACCAACAAACCCAATCTTGATTTACCAGCGTCTTTCCGTGTATTAAAAGCATCCACATTGGTCGGCAATGGATCTTGCATACAGGCAATTTCTAATGCTAACGAGATAATCTGCTCGCGCAATTCTTCTTGCGTTGCCAATGTCATAAATTGCATGCTCATTTGCTGCAGACCTGGAATATTTTTTTCCAAATATTTGATTTGCTCTTTTAGTTGCAAAGCAAATAAGCGTCTTAAACCCAGTCTGTGGGTACGCAACGCTGCATTTTGGTCGTCGAATACCTCCAACACACAATGTTTGCCTTTATCGACCAAGGCTGGAAAACCAATCAATTTGATTGCACCCTGCTGAATTTCCAGTAATTCAGGCAATTCACCAAAACTCCATTGAGTGATATTGGCAATATCGCCCTGCGGCAGCAAAGTAGTTTCCGTTGATTTTGCAGTCTTGACGCTACACGCAGGATGATTGGCATGTGATTGATCAATATTGTTGATTGTTAAATTTGTTTTGGCATTTTCTTTGGGGTTTACTTTGGAATCCGCACCCGATTTCGCCAACGATTGAAAATTCTCCCTTGCCTGCGCGCCAAATTCATTCTGCAAAGCAATCAGGTTACGGCCCATTTCCAACTGTCGGCCATGTTCATCAACCACTTTAAAATTCATAAAATGATGAACGGGCAAGGTTTCTAATTTGAAATCGGTGACAGAAATCACGCACGTCGTTTGCTGACGCACATCAGCAATCAACACGTCTAACAAAGAACCTTCGCCAAATGGAACGCGCTCGCAAAAATCAGCGGCATAAGTCGGCAAAGGCACGCAATGGCGGCGTAATTTTTGCGGCAACGATTTCAACAAGCAATGCACTTTTTCTTTCAACATGCCTGGCACCAGCCATGCGCAACGCTCAGGCGATAGTTGATTCAGCAAAAACAAAGGAATAGTCAAAGTCACGCCATCGCGCACGCTACCAGGCTCAAAGTGATAAGTCAGCACCATTTGAGCCATCTCGATGCCATTTAAAGACATCAATTTGGGGAATAAATTCGTGGTCACACCTGCCGCTTCATGACGCATCAAATCGTTGCGATTCAAGTACAACAATTTAGGATTATTTGCGCTGGCTTGCTTGTACCATTTTTCAAAAGCAATCCCATTGCATACATCCGGCGGCAACACGTGATCGTAAAACGCGGCAATCAAACTATCATCCACCAGTACATCGGGCCTACGCGATTGGTGCTCCAGGTTTTCGATTTCTTTCACCAATTTTTGGTTATGTGCAAAGAATGGTGCGCGCGTATCGAATTCACCACCCACCAAAGCGTCACGAATAAACAACTCACGCGCTTCCTGTGGATGAATCTGTCCATAATTGATGCGACGCTGGCTATACACCACCAAACCGTACAACGTGGCGCGCTCATAAGCCGAGACCTGTGCACTGCCTTTTTCCCAACGCGGCTCGCCATAGGATTTTTTCAGTAAATGCGCGCCAACACGTTCCAACCATTCAGGCTGAATTTGTGCAATACAACGGGCATAGAGTCTGCTGGTATCGACCAGTTCTGCTGCCATCAGCCATTTGCCGGGCTTTTTCGCCAAACTTGAACCAGGCCAAATATTAAATTTAATACTGCGTGCGCCTAAATATTGCCCACCTTCTTCCGATTTAAAACCAATATTCCCCAGCAAACCAGCCAACAACGCGGTATGCAATTGCTCATAAGTCGCTGGCGTCTCATTCAAGCGCCATCCTTGCTCACGTACGATAGTCAATAATTGGCTATGCACTTCACGCCACTCACGCAAACGCATCTGTGACAAAAAATGAGCGCGACAATGATCCTGCAACTGGCGGCGGCTTTTTTTGTGTTCTATTGCATCTTCAAACCATTCCCACAGCTTGAGATAACTTTGGAACTCGGATTTTTCATCCGCAAATTTTTTATGCGCCGTATCAGCAGCCGCCTGGGCATCCATTGGCCGATCGCGCACGTCTTGCACCGATAATGCCGAGGCAATGATCAGCATTTCCTTCAAACACACGTTATCAATCGCCGCCAAAATCATGCGGCCTACACGCGGATCCAGCGGCAATTTGCTTAGTCGTTTACCAATTTCAGTGAGCTTATTTGATACATCAATAGCCCCCAATTCCTGTAACAATTGATAACCATCAGCAATTGCTCTACCTGCAGGTGCTTCGATAAAAGGAAAGCTCTCAATGTTGGTCAAATGCAAGGATTTCATGCGCAAAATGACGGCTGCCAGCGATGAGCGCAAAATTTCTGGTTCGGTATAAAGCGGACGCAATGCATAATCCTGCTCTTCATACAAACGAATACACACCCCTGCCGCCACCCGTCCACAACGACCAGCACGCTGATTAGCCGCTGATTGCGCGATGGGTTCAATTTGCAATTGCTCCACTTTGTTGCGATAGCTATAACGCTTCATACGCACCAAACCGGCATCCACCACATAACGGATGCCCGGTACAGTCAACGAAGTTTCCGCCACATTGGTCGCCAACACTACACGACGGGCATTGGATGATTTGAAAACACGCTCCTGCTCTTGAGCGGACAAACGGGCAAACAAAGGCAGAATTTCCACGTGTGCTGGATGATGTTTGCGCAAAGCCTCCTGCGTATCGCGAATTTCTCTTTCACCGGGCAAAAACACCAATACATCGCCGGAACCAATCCGCCACAATTCATCCACGGCATCAATCACCGCATCAATTAGGTCACGTGTTTCCTTTTTATTGGTTTCCTTACCTTCCTTATTCTCTTTATTTTCAAAGGCATTGAAAGAATCAACCGGGCGGTAACGTATTTCTACCGGATACAAACGACCAGAAACCTCAATCACAGGCGCTGGCTTTAAGTGATCACCACTTCCCGTCGAAAAATGGCGTGCAAAGCGCTCTGCATCAATGGTTGCTGAAGTAATAATGATTTTTAAATCGGGACGTTTGGGCAAAATCTGCTTCAGATAACCCAGCAGAAAATCAATATTCAGACTACGCTCATGCGCCTCATCAATGATGATGGTGTCGTATTGCTTCAACAGTGGATCCGTCTGCGTTTCCGCCAGCAAAATCCCATCCGTCATCAGCTTAACTGCCGCACCGCGCGTCAAAGTATCGGTAAAGCGCACTTTAAAACCTACATGTTGGCCTAGGGGGGAACCCAATTCTTGCGCAATCCGTTTAGCCGTGGAAGAAGCTGCAATCCGACGCGGTTGGGTATGGCCGATCAAACCCCGCTGGCCACGGCCCAATTCCAAACAAATTTTGGGCAACTGGGTCGTCTTACCCGAACCTGTTTCGCCACAGACAATGATGACTTGGTGCGCCTGCAAAGCCTGGGAAATTTCCTGACGTTTGCCAGATACCGGCAATTCTTCTGGAAACATAATCATCGGCAAAGGATGACGAAAAGGAAGAGATGCAACACGGTTAGGTTGCTTGACTACAACATCACGGGAAATAGACATGGACAATCAGTTTTTGAAGAGATTTTGCTGCAGATAATGAGCAGACAATTATAATGCGAAGATGGATAATCCGACCCAACTTCAATTCGTTCAATGGCTGCGCTCCGTCGCACCTTACATACACGCTTTTCGCGGAAAAACCTTTGTCGTCGCCTTTCCAGGCGAGCTCGTCACCTCTGGCATCTTGCCAGTATTGGCGCAGGATTTATCGCTCTTGCATGCGCTCGGCATTAAGGTAGTCATCGTTCATGGTTCACGCCCACAAGTAGCGGAACAATTAATGCTGCGCAATATCAAAGAGCGCTTTCACAACAGTGTCCGTATTACCGATAGCGCCGCCATGGAGTGCGCTAAAGAAGCCGCTGGCGAATTACGACTGGATATTGAGGCCGCATTCAGCCAGGGTTTGCCCAATACACCGATGGCACATGCGGCGATTCGCATCATTTCTGGTAATTTCATCACCGCAAAACCGCTCGGTGTGATTGATGGTATCGACTTTGAATTAACCGGCGTGACACGCAAAATCGCCTCGGAAACCATTCACCATATTTTGAGCACAGGTTCTTTGGTATTGTTATCCCCACTGGGATTTTCTCCTACTGGAGAAGCATTCAACCTCACCATGGAAGATGTCGCCGTCTCTGCCGCCACGGCACTGCATGCTGACAAGCTGATTTTCATCACCGAAACTCCCATGATGATGGATAAAAATAACCAAGAAGTACGCGAGCTTTCATCACAACAAGCGCAAGTATTATTGAATACCCGTTTTTTACCAACTGACATTGCCTTTTATTTACGGCATGCGGTCAAAGCATGCAATGGCGGCGTGCCACGCGCACATATTGTGCCGTTTGCGATTGATGGCTCCAGCTTGTTGGAACTCTTCACCCACGACGGTGTTGGCACGATGATCACACACGAAAATCTGGAAAGCCTGCGCCCCGCCACCATTGAAGACGTCGGCGGCATCATTAAATTGATCGAACCGCTGGAAGCCGATGGCACGCTGGTCAAACGTGGACGTGAATTAATCGAACGTGAAATCGAATATTTCTCCGTGATCGAACACGACGGCGTCATCTTCGCCTGTGCTGCGTTGTATCCTTTCGCCGCAGAAAAAATGGCAGAAATGGCCTGCTTAACGGTAAACCCAGAAGTACAAACACAAGGCGATGGTGAGCGTTTATTGAAATACGTAGAAAACCGCGCACGCGCCGCTGGCTACACCAAACTTTTTGTGCTGACCACACGCACCGCACACTGGTTTCTCAAACGCGGCTTCGTCAACGCCACCGTCGACGCCTTACCCAAAGACCGCCAACACATGTACAACTGGCAACGCAAATCTCTAGTCTTGATCAAACATCTTTAAAAATCATTAGCAATTATTAAAAATTATTAGAAACTATTAGGAGTCTCTATGGCACGCACCGTTTTATGCATCAAACTCAATAAACAAGCCGAGGGATTGGATTTCCCACCCTACCCTGGCGAACTGGGCAAAAAAATTTATGAAAATGTCTCAAAAGAAGCTTGGGCCGCCTGGATCAAACACCAAACCATGCTAGTCAACGAAAACCGCCTCAACCTAGCCGACGCGCGCGCCCGCAAATATTTGGCCACGCAAATGGAAAAACATTTCTTCGGTGATGGTGCCGATGCAGCAGTTGGATATGTACCACCAACTGAATAATTTGAGCTATAATAGCGGGCTTGGAGGGTTGGCCGAGTGGTTGAAGGCACCAGTCTTGAAAACTGGCGAGGATGGAAGTCCTTCGTGAGTTCGAATCTCACACCCTCCGCCAGTTACTATTAAAAAGAAAGCGCTTAAGTGCTTTCTTTTTTTTTAACCATAAACAAGATCAGGCTACTTGCCAGAATCCACACGTTAATTCAGCTGGATGACTCAACACTAACACGGTACTAAAATTGCTTCCTCAGTGTTGGTATAAGTTCCGCTAAGAGCGTAGCCAAAAAGAAGCGTTGTAGCAATATCTGTCCCTGTTGCTATTCTTTCCTTTCGAAGAGTAGCTCAGAAATTCCCGGCATCAATAATCTCTACTTCCAGTTGGTCACAAGATAGAGCCTTATCTCATGAGTTGCGCGTTTGCAACGCTGTCGCACTTGCATAAGAACACACAAATATCAGGAGAATTACGGCAAGAGTTACCTTTTGAATCATATTTTTCACGTATCTTTCTTTTGTCACAGGAGTCACACAATTCATTACAGCCTCCTGAACCTACGCTTCATATATGCACTGCCTACATCAACTAATATCAACCAATATCAACTTGTATTAGTTTGTGCTACTTTTAACCACTTGCATTGCACTCGCAATCAAGCCACTGATGTCACTTAAATTAGCAGGCACAATAATAGAGTTATTGGTTTTTGCGAGGTTGGCAAACGCACCAACATACTGTTCTGCCACTTTCAAATTCACTGCATCAGCACCACCTGGCTCACCAATCGCTGTAGCTGTCATCCGTAAAGCATCCGCGCTTGCTTGTGCAATAGCAATAATGGCAGCAGCTTGACCTTGCGCCAAATTGATAGACGCTTGTTTTTCCCCCTCGGATCGAGCAATCGACGCTTCACGCTCACCAGTCGCAATATTGATTTGCTCCTGCTTGCGTCCCTCGGAAGCGGCAATTAAGGCGCGCTTTTCACGCTCCGCCGTAATTTGTGCTTGCATGGCATGCAAAATTTCTTTGGGTGGCGTCAAATCTTTGATTTCATAACGCAACACTTTTACGCCCCAATTAGCTGCGGACTCATCAATTGCGCTCACAACACTGGCATTAATATGATCACGCTCCTCAAAAGTCTTATCAAGCTCCATTCTTCCTACCACAGAGCGCAACGTGGTTTGTGCTAACTGCGTAATCGCAGCAATGTAATTAGAAGATCCATACGATGCGCGCATAGGATCAGTAACCTGAAAATAGAGAATGCCATCTACCTGCAACTGGGTATTGTCTTTGGTAATACAAACCTGTGGGGGTACATCCAGCGGGATTTCTTTCAATACATGCTTGTATGCAATTCTGTCAACAAAAGGCAAAACAATATTCAACCCCGGGCCCAATGTTGCGTGATACTTTCCCAATCGCTCAACCACCCAGGCATGCTGTTGCGGGACAACGTTAATAGTTTTGACAATAAATACAATAGCGACAAAAATGAAAACAAATGCAACATTGCTAAATCCGAATCCCATAATAAGTCCCTACACGAAATTGCTTTTATGTTATCTAACTTAAACCAATATTTAAATCAACACTTGTCAAACATTATTACGACGTTCATTTGAAACAATCAGACAACTGCCGCGCACTTCACGAATAACAAAAAAACCAGCCTTAGGTATAGAATCCTTCACCAATTCCACATCCCACATGGCACCCCTATACATCACACGTGCCCTGCTTTTTTCATCATCGCCAATTTTCCAAATATCGACCGTAATCGACTGACCAATATCCATGTTTACATTGGGATCACCAAGCACATTGGATTTACTCGCTTTGCCATACTTGCTACGACGAAAAACGTAAGTAGCGCAAATACCAATTACCGCTGCAACAACATATTGCATAGCAATGCCAGCACCCAACCATGCCGCCGCCCCAGCCGATGCAAAACCCACAGCTATCATCAGCAAGTAAAAAGTCCCCGTCAGCATTTCCAATATGACGAGAACCCCTGCCCATATCAACCACGTCATCCAAACCACCATTGTTTTCCTTGTTGCATCATTTCAGATCGTACTAAATTAATTAAATTAATTTAATGCTTCCAATCGTATTTTGGTCACTGTTCCGACCACTGTAGGCAAGGCTTCAATCGTGGCAATTGCTGCCATGATATTTTTTTCCTGTGTTTGATGCGTCAGCATAATGATGTCAGTTTGTGTTTCACCCTCTGCTGGTTCTTTTTGCAACATGGCATCAATCGAAATCGTGGCATCAGCCAAAATGCGAGTGATATCAGCCAGCACACCGGGCAAATCAGCGACTTGTATGCGCAAGTAATAGCTGGTAGTGATTTCAGATATCGCTAAGACAGGAATATCGTTGATGGCATTGGGTTGGAATGCTAAATGCGGTACCCGATGTTCAGGATCAGCCGTCGCCAAGCGCGTAATATCGACCAAATCAGCAATCACAGCCGATGCCGTTGGCTCAGAGCCAGCACCTTTGCCGTAATACAAAGTCGCACCAACTGCATCACCTTGTACCAGCACTGCATTCATCGCGCCTTCTACATTCGCAATCAAACGTTTGGTAGGAATCAACGTCGGATGCACGCGCAACTCGATACCTTCCACGCCGTTGACTAACGCACGTCGTGTAATCCCTAACAACTTGATGCGATAACCCAATTGTTCCGCATAGCGAATATCCACCGCTTGTAAATACTGAATACCTTCCACGTAGGCCTTATTAAATTGCACCGGAATGCCAAATGCAATTGCTGACATCAACGTTGCCTTGTGCGCTGCGTCCATGCCTTCAATATCAAAAGTTGGGTCAGCTTCGGCATAGCCTAACCGCTGCGCATCTTTGAGCGCAGTAGCAAAATCTAACCCCTTGTCACGCATTTCCGACAAGATGAAATTGGTGGTGCCATTGATGATACCTGCGATCCATTGAATACGATTTGCGGTCAAACCTTCGCGCAATGCCTTGATGATAGGAATACCACCTGCCACTGCAGCTTCAAACGCCACCATCACCCCCTTGTCTTGTGCAGCTTTGAAAATCTCATTGCCGTGCACAGCCAACAAAGCTTTGTTGGCCGTTACTACATGCTTGCCATTAGCAATCGCTTGCAATACCAATTCTTTAGCGATGCCATAACCACCAATTAATTCGATGACAATATCAATATCAGGATGATTGACGACTTCACGGGCGTCATTCACCACCATGCATTGGCCATTGGTAATTTGCTTTGCACGTGCCACATCCAAATCAGCAACCATAGCAATTTCAATCCCGCGACCAGCGCGACGCATGATTTCTTCTTGGTTACGTTGCAAAACCTGGAATGTCCCTGCACCTACTGTGCCTATGCCTAGCAAACCTACTTTGATCGATTTCATAAACTTGATATTTTCTATATTTTAAAAATGATAAAAAAACTACCCTACGACGCTCAAACTGAAATTGCGTGACGCTTGCGATAACCTTCCAGAAAGCGTGCAATACGATTCAATGCTTCTGTCAAATCATCCGCGTTAGGTAAAAAGACCAAACGAAAATGATCAGGACTAATCCAATTAAATCCCGTACCTTGTACGATCAAGACCTTTTCTTCTGCCAATAACTCATAGGCAAACTGCTGATCGTCAGCAATCGGATACATCTTTGGGTCCAGGCGTGGAAACATATACAACGCCGCTTTGGGCTTGACGCACGTGACGCCAGGAATATCTGTCAACAATTGATATGCCAAATCACGTTGTTTGCGTAAGCGGCCTCCAGGCGCCACCAAGTCATCAATACTTTGATAACCACCCAACGCTGTTTGAATAGCAGATTGCCCCAAAGTGTTGGCACACAAACGCATTGATGCCAACATATTCAGGCCTTCAATATAATCCTTGGCATGTCTTTTCTCCCCCGACACCACCATCCAACCAGCGCGATAACCACAAGAACGGTAATTTTTAGATAAACCATTCAAGGTAATACACAACACATCATCTGCTAGTGACGCAATCGAAACATGGGTTTCCTCATCATATAAAATCTTGTCGTAAATTTCATCCGCATAGACAATCAGCTGATGCTGACGCGCGACCTCAATAATTTGCTGTAACACTTCAACTGGATACAAAGCACCCGTTGGATTATTGGGATTGATGATGACGATTGCCTTGGTATTTGAGGTAATTTTCTTTTTGATGTCATCAATATCTGGCAACCAGCCAGATTGCTCATCGCAGACATAATGAACGGGTTTTCCACCAGACAAACTCACTGCGGCCGTCCACAATGGATAATCAGGCGCTGGTACCAACACCTCATCCCCAGTATTTAACAAAGCATTCATCGCCATCACGATCAATTCAGACGCGCCATTCCCAAGATAAATATCTTCGATAGTCACACCAGTAATATTTTTGGCTTGCGAATAATGCATGATCGCCTTGCGCGGCGCAAACAGACCTTTGGAATCGGTGTAACCCGCGGCTTGATGCAAATTCAAGATCATGTCGCGCACAATTTCATCAGGAGGGTCAAAACCAAATACGGCCAAATTACCGATATTTAATTTAATAATTTTGTGTCCTTGCTCTTCCATTTCCCTGGATTTTTGTAGCACAGGACCACGGATGTCGTAACAGACATCAGCCAATTTATTTGATTTGATAATCGGTCGCAAAACGCAACTCCTTTGTTTTATGCTTAATTCTGCTTATTTTTAGCTGTTTTTTATGCGGAGACTCTGGTGAAAAAAGATGCTATCAAGCATCGCATGCTGCAGCGCGAAAACGACCATTTTGCCGAAAACGCCTTGTTTTATCAATCTAAAAGCAAGGCTTTAGGAAGGAAAAATACTACAAAAACGATACAATACGACATCTTGCGCGCCCTAAGTTTTTAGCAAACTTTGGCGAACTACATAATTGACACATGATACATGAAACTACATCCCACCCTTACTCCACCTAACCAGCACTATCAAACCGTCACTGCATATGATGAAAATAGCGTTGAAATCAATGGTATACGTTTTTCACATAGCTTAGTAGTGCTACCCAAAGTCGCCCCAGTAACATGGCCTGTAGAAAATTTTGCCAATCTAAATCCTGAACACCTCGCTCAAATTGAGGCCAACAAACCGGATGTCGTCATTTTTGGAACCGGTCAACGCCAGCGCTTCATTCACCCTCAACTGATAGCAAAATTAGCCGAAAAACGCATAGGAGTAGAATGCATGAATAATCAGGCAGCATGTCGTACGTACAACATATTAATGGCTGAAGATCGTAACGTTGCTTTGGCATTGTTATTTGAAGACGTAGCTTAAAACCAGCGATAACAATCACACCACCAATCTCATCAATCCAACACCAACGATAGCAAAACATGAAGAATCATTCACCTTTGCCCAAATCCGTTATCTGGGTACTGTTTTCTATTTTTTCTGTACTTTGGTTTTACTTTCTAGGAACACGCACGCTTGTTCCTACCGATGAAGGACGTTACGCTGAAATGGCGCGTGAAATGCTGGCCAGCGGTGACTGGATTACCACACGCTTAAATGGCATCAAGTATTTTGAAAAACCACCGCTACAAACCTGGATGAATGCACTGACCTTCCATTTTTTTGGCTTGGGTGAATGGCAAGCCAGATTTTGGACAGGCTTATGTGGTTTTATGGGAATTCTGCTCTCTGCTTATGCCAGCAAAAAAGTATTCAACCCACGCGTAGGTTTTTATGCTGGTTTGGTATTGGCATCAAGTTTTTGGTGGTTAGCACTAGGTCACATCAACACTTTGGACATGGGTTTGTCCGGTATGATGACAATCACTCTGTGTGGCTTATTAATCGCGCAACGCTCGGATGCGAGCAAAAATGAACAACGCAATTGGATGCTGGTTTGCTGGGCTGGCATGGCGTTGGCCGTGTTGTCAAAAGGCCTAATTGGCATGGTTTTACCAGGCACTGTGTTGGTGTTGTATACCTTGCTCGCACGGGACTGGAATATTTGGCGACGTCTGCATTTGGTGAAAGGATTGCTGCTATTTTTCCTGATTACCACGCCGTGGTTTGTACTGGTTTCACTCAAAAATCCTGAATTCCCGCATTTCTTTTTCGTTCATGAGCATTTCCAACGTTTTTTAACCAAGGTTCACCATAGAGAAGGCCCTTGGTATTACTTTATTCCTCTTTTGTTGGGGGGCATCGTACCTTGGTTAGCCGTCTTATTTCCAAGTTTGGTCCATAGCTGGTTTCATAAAAACACGGACTCCCAACCCATACATTTTTCATTTAAACCCAAGCATTTACTGATTATTTGGTCTGGATTTATCTTTTTCTTCTTTAGCTACTCCAGCTCCAAATTGCCTTCTTATATTTTGCCTATTTTCCCAGCGCTGGCGATTTTAATTGCCGCATATCTAGAAACAGCATCGCGCAAAATGTGGGCTATAACCAGTCTGGTTGTCGTATTAATGGGGGGCATTGGATTAGCGTTCACCAATCGGATTGTTAATCTAGCCAAAGATCCAATGGAAGCCGCACTGTATCAGGCCTTTCAACCATGGGTCATGGCGGCTTGCATCGTTGCATTAATAGGCTCTGGTTTGACTCTTTGCATTCTCTTCAATAAAAAATCACAGGATTTACCACGCGACTGGGCTGCTATCACACTGGCAGTCACAGGTTTTATGACTGGTCAATTATTGATGACGGGTTCTGAGTCACATGGTCATTACCGTTCTGGATTGCCTTTAGTGCCAGCAATCCAAGCTGAATTACAACCAGAAACAAAGATTTATGCGGTCGGTTTATACGATCAAACCATGCCATTTTATCTACGCCGCACCATGATATTGGTGGAGCATATGGATGAACTAGAATTTGGTTTAAAACAACAACCCGAGTTATGGCTGCCTAATCGTGAAATGTTTATCCAAAAATGGATCCAAGGGCCTAAAGCCATTGCGATTACACGTCCGGCTATCTTTGCCGATTTGCAAAAACGCAATCTCCCGATGCGCGTGTTGGCTCAAGATACACGCCGGATTGTGATTACCAATGATTTAAAAAAATAAAATAATCTATGAATTTATCTACATTCGGCTTTATTTTATCGGGCATTTGCTTAAATGCAGCCGCGCAGTTATTACTCAAAGCTGGCACCAATGCGGTCGGTGCCATTCATCTATCCATGGCCAATTGGTTCGCTACCGGTATGAAATTGATCACACAATTGCCCATTCTGGCTGGTTTGACCTGTTATGTCGTATCAGTCGTAGTTTGGATTATTGGATTATCACGTGTTGACGTCACGATCGCTTATCCCTTGCTTTCGCTCGGCTACATTTTGAATGCCATAGGTGCTTGGTATTTTTTGGGCGAAGCTATGTCGTATCAACGTATGTTAGCTATCGCCATCATCATTGTTGGTGTTGCAATGCTTATTAGAAGCGGAAATTAATCATTTAAGAATTTAAAAGTTAGCACCTACAACTTCTTACCACCCAAATATAAAGATATGAACAGCAACGCTACCGTACCTGTCCTACCATTTTTACCCTTTTCTAAACCCAGCATAGACGAAGCGACAATCGCTGCTGTGAGTGAAGTTTTACGCTCTGGTTGGATTACTAGCGGGCCCAAAGTACAGGAATTTGAGACGCTGTTATCCAACTATTTTGGTGGTCGCCCAGTACGTACTTTTAATTCCGGCACCTGCACCATGGCAATCGCCTTACGAATTGCTGGCATAGGCCCTGGTGACGAAGTAATCACAACGCCTATTTCATGGATTGCCACCGCCAACGTCATTCTTGAAGTCGGTGCCACGCCCGTATTTGCTGATATCGATTCAGTAACGCGCAATATCGATTTGGATCAAGTTGAAGCCGCCATTACGCCACGCACCAAAGCGATCATTCCGGTTTATTTAGGCGGCTTACCCGTTGATATGGATAAGTTGTACGCGATTGCCAAAAAACACAATTTGCGCGTGATTGAAGATGCTGCGCAAGCGATCGGTTCTAGTTGGAAAGGACAGCGTATAGGCGCATTGGGCGATTTGGTGTCGTTTAGCTTTCAAGCCAATAAAAACATTACGACTGCTGAAGGTGGTTGCCTGGTACTCAATAACGCAGAAGAAGCACGCCTGGCGGAAAAATACCGTTTGCAAGGCGTCAGCCGTACCGGTTTTGACGGCATTGATGTGGATGTGCTGGGTGGAAAATACAATATGACCGACATTGCTGCCGTTATCGGTTTAGGCCAAATGACACATCTTGAAGCGATTACACAACATCGTCGTGCCTTGGCACAACATTACTTCAGGACTTTTGGCACAACATTTGAAGCTCAAACAGGGGCGCAATTACCCCCGATGAATTTTGAAGATAGCAACTGGCATCTGTTTCAAATCATCTTGCCCAAGCAAATCAAGCGCGCTGATTTCATGGAAAAAATGCTGGAACACAACATCGGCATCGGCTACCATTACGCGCCCATCCACTTGTTTACCCTATATCGTCAACGTGGCTTCAAAGAAGGCATGTTCCCACATGCTGAACACATTGGACGTCAAACAGTCACATTGCCATTGTTTTATACACTGACAAAAACGGACGTCGAACGTGTAGTCAACGCTGTCAAATCCGTCATGTATACGTTAAACAACTCAAATAATTAATCCATTAAATGAAACCCGAACTCTCCGTCGTCATCCCGGTTTATAACGAAGAGGCTGGTCTGAGCCAACTTTTTAATCGTCTTTATCCTGCACTTAATGCACTGAACTTGTCTTACGAAATTATTTTCGTCAACGATGGCAGCAGAGACAATTCAGTTTCTATCTTGGCGCAACAATTTCAACTCCGTCCCGACGTGACGCGCGTCATTTTATTCAATGGCAATTATGGCCAGCATATGGCCATCCTGGCGGGTTTTGAAGCAACACGTGGGGACATCATCGTGACGCTTGATGCCGACTTGCAAAATCCACCAGAAGAGATTGGTAAATTGATTGAAAAAATGCGTGAAGGTTATGACTACGTTGGTTCGATACGGCGCGTACGTCAAGACTCGGCATGGCGCACTATTGCCTCCAAAGCAATGAATCGTTTAAGAGAAAACATCACCCATATCAAAATCACTGATCAGGGCAATATGTTGCGCGCATATGGGCGCAATGTGATTGATTTGATTAACCAATGCGCAGAAGTCAATACCTTTGTTCCAGCATTAGCCTATACCTTTGCACGCAAACCCACTGAAGTTGTAGTCGAACACGAAGAACGTGCAGCAGGTGTTTCCAAATATTCTTTGTATAGCTTGATACGCCTTAATTTCGATCTGATTACCGGCTTCTCTCTCGTACCTTTACAATTCTTCTCGATACTGGGTATGTTTTTATCCGTCGGTTCGGCTGCCCTCGTTGTTTTGCTATTGATTCGACGCTTCTTACTCGGCGCAGAAGCGGAAGGTTTATTTACCCTGTTTGCCATCGCATTTTTCTTGATGGGTGTGATTTTGTTTGGCATTGGCTTAGTAGGCGAATACGTGGGGCGTATCCTACAACAAGTCAGAGCACGACCACGTTATGTCGTGCAAACCATTTTGCAACAAACCCAAAACGATCAAAAACATGACTAAAAAGGCCATCGTTTTTGCGTACCACAACGTAGGCGTGCGTTGTATTAAAGTCTTGCTTGCACGTGGCGTACACATTCCTCTCGTTGTCACCCACCAAGATAATCCCGCTGAAACGATTTGGTTTGAGTCAGTAGTTGATCTATGTCATCAACATGACATTCCTGTTGTGACGCCTAGCAGCACTGAAATTTTAGAAGAATCTTTTCATCGCCAAATACAAGCAACCCAAACTGATTTTATTTTCAGTTTCTATTATCGCCATATGCTGCCAACTTCTTTATTGAAGCTGGCAACATATGGCGCATATAACTTACATGGCTCGTTATTGCCCAAGTATCGTGGTCGTGTTCCCATCAATTGGGCCGTTTTGCACGGTGAAACAGAAACTGGCACCACCTTGCATGAAATGACAGCAAAACCAGATGCTGGCGCCATCATTGCGCAAACCAGCATCCCAATTTTGCCAGACGATACTGCTCATGAAGTATTTGGCAAACTCACGGTAGCAGCTGAACAAACGCTGTGGAATGCGTTACCAAAATTACTGTCTGGGAATGCGCCCAGGTTAGAAAACAATTTGGCCTTAGGCAGTTATTTTGGTGGTCGCACTCCAGAAGATGGGCGTATCGACTGGGCACAAACAGCACAAACCGTCTATAACTTACATCGCGCTGTAGCCCCCCCCTATCCCGGTGCTTTTACCCAAATTGCCGGTAAAATCTTTGTCATCGTAAAAGCACGTTTGGCGTCATCGTTCACCAACACATCGAATTTACCCCTAGGCTTGGCAATAGTGGATAATCAACTATTTGGCGTATGCGGCGATGGCCGCGCATTGCATATTTTGGAATTAGCTGAAAACGGAAAACCCGTTTCAGTTACAGAGCTACAAGAATATATAAACAAGTAACAATTTCACCATTATTTAATTATTAGTAATTTCACATTTTATGAAAAAAGTCCTCATTCTCGGCGTCAATGGCTTCATCGGCCACCATCTTTCAAAACGCATTCTGGAAACTACCGATTGGCATGTCTATGGCATGGATATGATGACCGATCGTATTAATGATTTATTAAATAACGACGCTTACAAATCACGGATGCATTTCTTTGAAGGCGACATTACGATCAACAAAGAATGGGTGGAATATCACGTCAAAAAATGTGATGTGATTTTACCCTTAGTGGCGATTGCTACCCCTTCCACCTACGTCAAACAACCACTGCGTGTCTTCGAATTAGACTTTGAAGCAAACTTACCGATCGTGCGTTCTGCCATGCAATATGGCAAACATTTGGTTTTTCCTTCTACCTCTGAAGTGTATGGCATGTGCCAGGATGCAGAATTTGATCCAGAAGAGTCCAATTTAGTTTGCGGCCCAATCAACAAACCACGCTGGATTTACTCTTGCGCCAAACAGTTAATGGACAGAGTCATCTGGGGTTATGGCATGGAAGGCTTGAATTTCACCCTATTCCGTCCATTTAACTGGATTGGTGCTGGGTTGGATTCTATCCATACAGCAAAAGAGGGATCCTCCCGCGTCGTCACCCAATTTTTAGGGCATTTGGTGCGTGGTGAAAATATTTCATTGGTTGATGGTGGTCAGCAAAAACGTGCATTCACGTATATCGATGACGGCATTGATGCATTAATGAAAATCATCGCCAATGAAAATGGCGTTGCCAGTGGAAAAATCTACAACATCGGCAATCCCGTCAACAATTACTCCATACGCGATTTGGCTCACATGATGTTGGAGCTAGCCAAGGAATATCCTGAATATCGCGAAGCAGCCAAAAATGTCCAATTAGTTGAAACGACTTCAACCCAATACTACGGCAAAGGCTATCAAGACGTACAAAATCGGGTACCAAAAATCACCAATACTTGTGAGGAATTAAATTGGCAACCTGGTACTTCCATGAATACAACTCTGCGGAAGATTTTTGATGCTTATAAAGATCAAGTTGCTGAAGCAAAAGCCCTGGTTGATTAATTAGTTGATTAATATCTAATACAAGGGCTTTTTACCCTTACATAAATGCCATTACTCACCCTAAAAATTGACGTTGATACTTATCGCGGCACACGTGAAGGCGTACCTAATTTGGTGCGCTTGCTACAAAAACATCAAGTCAATGCCACGTTTTTGTTTTCTCTCGGCCCAGATCACACTGGCTGGGCTTTACGGCGTGCTTTTCGCCCGGGATTTTTTAAAAAAGTAGCACGCACATCCGTCATTGAACATTACGGCTTCAAAACACTGATGTACGGCACCTTATTACCAGGCCCAGACATAGGAAAGAATTGTGCCGATGAAATGCGCCGGGTAAAAAAAGCCGGTTTTGAGTGCGGCATACATACCTGGGATCACACAGTATGGCAAGATCACGTACGCTGGCGTGATGCCAACTGGACTCAAAAGACCATGCAGCGTGCTTACCAGCGCTATCAAGAAATATTTGATCAAGCTGCTCCTACGCATGGAGCAGCAGGCTGGCAAATGAATCCTCACGCGTTGATGCAGTTAGATGAGTTTGGTATTGCTTATTCGTCAGATGGACGAGCCATGCTTGATAAACAAGGGGCTTTGTTACATCCTGAAGCGGGCCCCTATCGCATCAAAATGCAAGATAAAACTCTATCCTGCATCCAACTGCCCACAACATTACCCACTATGGATGAGTTGCTGGGGTGTCACATTGATGGCGAATTGGTTGATGAATCTAATATCGTCGCCACCTTGTTGAAATTAAGCAATCCAAATCCTATCAGTGATGCTGCTGGCAACGTGCGCCATCATGTCTACACATTACATGCAGAACTTGAAGGACAAAAGCTGGCACCGCTTTTTGAGCAATTGCTCATAGGATGGAAAGCGCAATCCTACGATTTAATCTCAATGGCAGAGTATTACCACGCAATAAAAGATACGACATTGCCTGTTCACAATATGGACTGGGGTACGTTACCAGGACGATCAGGTGAATTGATGGTCCAAAATTAAAAACTGGAAAATCCACTATGGCTGACAACCTACTCACACCAGATGCAATCGTTCCAGACTTTTCTACTGCAATGACAGGAGGAAAAACCTTCCAACTATCTGATTACAAAGGGAAAAATGTTCTGTTGTTTTTTTATCCTAAAGACAACACGCCCGGTTGCACCAGTGAAAACATCGCATTCCGCGACGCCCATGCAGAATTTTTAGCCGCCAACACCGTCATTTTTGGCCTTAGTCGCGACAGCATACGCTCGCATGAGAACTTCAAAGCCAAATTGGAACTTCCATTTGAACTGATTGCTGATCCCGATGAAATTGTCTGCAAGTTATTTCAAACCATCAAATTGAAAAATATGTATGGAAAGCAAGTCTACGGCATCGAGCGCAGCACGTTTTTCATTGACGCTACAGGAAAACTGGTGAAAGAATGGCGTGGAATAAGGGTTGCTAATCACGTCGACGACGTCTTAAATTTTGTAAAAAATTTTTAAATTGAGGTTCTCATGCCACTACCAAAAATACCAAGCAAACCAGCTGCGTTACTGTCTCCGCAAGATTATCCAAAATCCAATACGCTTAAATCAAGCAAAACGACAAAAGCAACGACTGTAGCTGTGGCTCCAGTAGTGGCATCAACTGCTCAAACTCCCAAAGCTAGCAAACCAAAAACAAGCCAAGTCAATAAAGCAACAACGGCAAAAGACGTAAGAGTCAACACAAGCACAAAACCAACAACACCGAAAACCAATAAAGCAGGCGGTCACAAGTTGTTCGTGCTCGACACCAATGTCTTGATGCACGATCCTACTTCTTTATTCCGCTTCGAAGAGCACGATGTTTATTTGCCCATGATGACGCTAGAAGAGCTAGATAATCATAAAAAAGGCATGTCTGAAGTAGCACGCAACGCCAGACAAGTATCGCGCTCCTTAGATGCACTAGTTGGTGATATTGACGATCAAGCCATCGAAACTGGCATCCTTTTATCCAAATTAGGCAACAAAGATGCTAAAGGACGCCTGTTCTTCCAAACCAAATTACAAAATGTGCTGCTACCAGAAGGCTTGCCAATTGGTAAGGCTGACAACCAAATTCTCGGTGTAGTACGCGCTTTGGAAGCAGAATTACCAGGAAAATCGATTGTACTGGTCTCAAAAGATATCAATATGCGCATCAAAGCGCGTGCATTAGGATTATCCGCAGAAGATTATTTTAATGATCACGTACTAGAAGATACTGATCTGCTCTATTCCGGCGTCGTGCAATTACCGAATGATTTTTGGCAAAAACATGGCAAAGGCATGGAGTCATGGCAAGAAAATAAGAATGGCAATAGTTCCACTTTTTATCGCGTCACTGGCCCCGTGGTGCCGTCGCTGCTAATTAATCAATTTCTTTATTTGGAACCAGAAGGCGAAGCATCCTTTTATGGCCAGGTAAAACAAATTCAGGACAAAACTGCAGTCATTCAAACTTTGCGTGATTACAGCCACACAAAAAACAATGTGTGGGGCGTTACTGCGCGTAATCGTGAGCAAAATTTTGCCTTGAATTTATTGATGAATCCGGATTGTGATTTTGTTACTTTGCTCGGCCAAGCGGGCACGGGAAAAACCCTCCTCGCACTGGCGGCAGGTTTGGCGCAAGTCTTGGAAACCAAACTTTACAATGAGATTATTGTCACCCGCGTCACTGTACCGGTAGGAGAAGATATTGGTTTCTTGCCTGGCACAGAAGAAGAAAAGATGTCGCCATGGATGGGCGCGTTTGATGACAATCTGGAAGTGTTGAACAAATCCGACAATGATGCTGGTGAATGGGGACGTGCGGCAACCCAGGATTTGATTCGTTCCCGCATCAAGATCAAATCGCTCAACTTCATGCGTGGCCGTACTTTTGTGAATAAGTTTTTGATCATTGATGAAGCGCAAAACTTAACGCCTAAACAAATGAAAACACTGGTCACACGAGCTGGCCCAGGAACAAAAATCATTTGCCTGGGCAATATTGCGCAAATCGATACTCCCTACCTAACTGAAGGATCGAGTGGTTTAACCTATGTGGTCGATCGCTTCAAAGGATGGACGCATAGCGGCCATGTGACGCTCGCCAGAGGTGAGCGATCACGCTTGGCGGATCATGCTAGTGATGTATTATGACAAAGTAAATTCTCGTCGTTCCCGCGGCTTTAAGCGGGAGCCCAGTGACTTTATGTTCTGTTAACGACGCTGGGTTCCCGCCTAAAGCCGCGGGAACGACGGAGTAGGAAAACATAAATAATCATTAAAAAAAATCGCCCAAGTTACAAATTTGGGCGATTTTTATTTAAACCAAAACTACCGAATTATTGCTGTTGTTGCTCCTGCTGCTGTTGTTGCTCCTGCTGCACTGCTGCTTCAGCAGGATTTTCTTCTGCAACGGCTGCTTTCATGGACAACTTTAAACGGCCACGGTCATCTGTTTCCAATACTTTAACGCGCACTTTTTGACCTTCTTGTAAGTAATCAGTTACAGCACTCACGCGCTCATTGGCAATTTGGCTAATATGCAACAAACCATCTTTACCTGGAATAATTTGAATAATCGCACCAAAATCTAATAATTTCAGGACAGTACCTTCATAAATTTTGCCGATTTCAACAGATGCGGTTAATTCTTCAATACGACGTTTTGCTTCCTGACCTGCCGCAGCATCGACAGAAGCAATAGTAACCACACCCTCATCACTGATATCAATTTGCGTGCCAGTTTCTTCCGTCAAAGCACGAATCACTGCACCACCTTTACCAATCACATCGCGAATCTTTTCTGGATTGATTTTGATCGTGATCAAACGTGGTGCAAAATCAGACAATTCAGTTTTGACGTGCGGCATCGCTTCTTGCATTTTGCCAAGAATATGCATACGGCCTTCTTTAGCCTGCGCTAATGCAATTTGCATGATTTCTTTGGTAATACCTTGAATCTTAATATCCATCTGCAACGCAGTAATACCACCAGCAGTACCTGCCACTTTGAAATCCATATCGCCCAAATGATCTTCATCACCCAAGATATCGGTCAATACAGCAAACTTACTGCCATCTTTGATCAAACCCATGGCAATACCAGCAACATGTGCCTTCATTGGTACGCCAGCGTCCATCAATGCCAAACATCCACCGCAAACCGATGCCATGGAAGAGGAACCGTTGGATTCGGTAATTTCAGACACCAAACGCATTGCGTAGCTAAAATCTTCTTGCGATGGCAAAGCGGCAACTAATGCACGTTTGGCAAGACGGCCATGACCAATTTCACGTCGTTTTGGTGTGCCAACACGTCCTGTTTCGCCAGTAGCAAATGGCGGCATGTTGTAATGCAACATGAAGGTATCAGTCTGCTCGCCCGTCAACGCATCGATTTTTTGGTTATCACGTGCAGTACCCAACGTCGCCACCACCAACGCTTGTGTTTCACCACGCGTAAACAAGGCTGAACCATGGGTACGTGGTAACACGCTGGTGCGGATTGAAATTGGACGAACAGTGCGTGTATCACGGCCATCAATACGTGGCTCGCCTTCCAAAATTTGTGAACGCACAATCTTTGCTTCTAATTCAAACAAAATATTGCCAACTTCAGCACTCTCAGGTGCTGACTCACCGCGTACAGCGGCTTGCTCTGCCAAAGTAGCGGAAACGGTTGCCACTGCTTCTTTAATTTTGGAACTACGTGCTTGTTTTTCTCTAATTTGATAAGCAGCACGTAATAATGGTTCTGCCACACTAGTAACTGCTGCAATCAAAGGCTCATTCTTAGGCGCAGGACTCCATTCGACTTCTGGCTTACCACCATCACGTACCAAATCATGAATAGCGTCAATCACCGTTTTCATTTGATCATGGCCAAAGACCACAGCGCCCAGCATGATTTCTTCAGACAGTTGCTCTGCTTCCGACTCAACCATCAACACCGCTGTTTCAGTACCAGCAACGACCAAATTCATTTGTGACTCTAGCAATTGAGTCATGCTTGGATTTAATACATATTCGTTGTTGATATAACCTACTCGTGCAGCGCCGATAGGGCCATTGAATGGCACACCGGAGACGCACAACGCAGCAGAAGCACCAATCATTGCTGCGATGTCTGGATCAATTTCAGGATCAACTGACAAAACATGAATAATGATTTGAACTTCGTTCAAATAGCCCTCTGGGAACAATGGACGTAACGGTCTATCGATCAAACGGGAAGTTAAGGTCTCTTTTTCAGAAGGACGACCTTCACGTTTAAAAAATCCGCCTGGAATACGGCCCGCAGCGTAGGTTTTTTCAAGGTAATCAACAGTTAATGGGAAAAAATCTTGTCCAGGCTTCACATCTTCACGCGCAACAACCGTAGCCAGTACTACTGTATCTCCAATTGATACCATAACAGCACCAGAAGCTTGACGTGCTATCTCACCAGTTTCAAGCGTTACTTGATGTTGGCCGTACTGAAAAGTTTTTGTAACCTTATTAAACATGTGTATTTCCTTTAGTTTTTTCCGACAGATTTTCAGGCGCTGTCGTCCACCATGGCATTCATTAAAATTAAGTTAACTAAATTAACTCAACAAGCAGTAAATTTATAAACAGTAAATCTATAAAAACGACAAATGCCTGCGTCAGTTCTCTAACGCAGGCATTTTTATTTTTTACAACAAAAGCACAAAAGCAAAACAAAAGTACGTAATAAATAATTATTTACGCAAACCAAGTTTAGCAATCAAATCGCGATAACGATTGACATCTTTACCTTTAAGGTAAGCGAGCAAGCTCTTACGGCGATTAACCATCATGATCAAACCACGGCGTGAATGATGATCTTTCACATGTGCTTTAAAGTGGTTATTCAAATCATTGATACGAGCGGTCAACAAAGCCACTTGCACTTCTGGAGAACCTGTATCGTTTTGTCCGCGGGCATTGTCTGAAACAATTGCGGCTTTATCTGATTTACTGACTGACATAAATATACCTTTTTACGTGCGGAATATAGAGTCGCAACCCCACATACCGTGATTAACAAAAAATTCTCGATGCATTAATTTCCAAATTTGCAACAAGAGGCCACATTGTATCACAACTGCGGATTTAACTTCTCAACCCCAGAATGCAGCTTGTTCAAAGCAGACAAATACGCTTTGGCGGATGCTACAACAATATCAGGATCGGCTCCTACACCATTCACAACACGACCGGCTTTTGATAAGCGCATGGTGACCTCCCCCTGAGATTGAGTACCAGTCGTAATAGCATTGACGGAAAACAATGTCAGTTCTGCTCCACTTTGCACTTTGGATTCAATCGCGTTCACCGTCGCGTCTACCGGACCATTGCCCTCCCCCTGGCAATTGACTTCGGCACCAGCGATTGAAAATATCACCCTAGATACTGGTTTATTACCTGTTTCTGAATGCTGAGATAAGGAAATAAAACGATATTGCTCATTCGATTGTGACTGCTTTTCATCTGACACTAAGGCTACGATATCTTCGTCAAAAATTTCTGCTTTACGATCAGCCAATTCTTTAAAACGTGCAAAAGCTGCATTGATATCCGATTCATTTTCCAGCGCAATACCAAGTTCTTGCAAACGCTGCTTGAATGCATTGCGACCGGACAATTTGCCCAACACAATTTTATTGGCAGTCCAGCCCACATCCTCGGCACGCATGATTTCATAAGTTTCACGTGCTTTTAAGATGCCATCTTGATGAATACCTGATGCATGGGCAAACGCATTCGCACCAACAATGGCCTTATTGGGTTGCACGGGGAAACCCGTAATGTGAGAAACAAGCTTAGAAGCAGGCACAATTTGCATCGTATCAATCGCCACATCCAATTTGAAATAATCCTTGCGTGTTTTAACCGCCATAACAATTTCTTCCAACGCGGTATTACCTGCCCGTTCACCCAAACCATTGATAGTGCACTCTACCTGACGCGCGCCACCTATCATCACGCCAGCTAAAGAGTTCGCCACCGCCATGCCAAGGTCGTTATGGCAATGTACCGACCAAATCGCTTTATCAGAATTGGGAATGCGCTCACGCAAAGTCTTAATCATATTGCCATACAGCTCCGGCACTGCATAACCAACGGTATCAGGAAAATTAATCGTAGTCGCCCCTTCAGCAATGACAGCTTCAATCACACGGCACAGAAAATCCACCTCAGAACGACTAGCATCCTCTGCACTAAATTCAATGTCATCTGTAAATTGACGAGAAAAACGTACCGCATGTTTAGCATGTTCAAGCACGCTTTCTGGCGTCATGCGCAACTTCATTTCCATATGCAATGGTGAAGTTGCCAAAAAAGTATGAATTCGTTTTCTGGCAGCAGGTTCCAATGCTTCAGCTGCACGTGAAATATCACGCTCATTCGCACGTGCTAACGAACAAATGGTGGAATCTTTAACAACCCCAGAAATTGCCCTGATTGCATCAAAGTCACCTGGTGATGCGGCAGCAAAACCAGCTTCAATCACATCCACCCGCATCCGTTCCAGTTGCTTAGCAATACTGATTTTTTCATCTTTGCTCATTGATGCACCTGGCGATTGTTCGCCATCACGCAACGTAGTATCAAAAATAATCAGTTTGCTTGATTGCCCAGACATCATGTTTTCCTTAAAAATAGAACGAATAAAGTGAGTAAAATGATATTAATTAAATAACTTAATCCCGCTTATTTACATCGAATGACTGCGGTTCGGTTTGAACAATGCTGACTGAATGTCCTCTAAACCATCGCCAAATAAACACACCATAACCAGATAATCCATACAACACAAACAAGCCAAACAGTACCTTAGGTGCATCACTAGCAACCACAACGAATGCCAACACCATCAAAAATGCTGCAATGAAAGGGACGGATTTCCGGAAATTAACATCTTTAAAACTATAAAAAGGCAAATTGCTGACCATCATCAAACCAGCATACAAAGTAATGCTCCACGAAAACCAGCGTAAATCAGCACCCGCCCAACGTAAATCATCCATCAACAAAACAAAACCTGCCACCAAAGCTGCCGCTGCGGGACTAGGTAATCCTTGGAAATAACGTTTATCCACCACAGCAATATTTGCATTAAAACGTGCCAAACGCAGTGCTGCACCGGCACAGTAGACAAATGCCGCCAGCCAACCTAATTTGCCCATGCTAAGCAAAGACCATTGATAAACGACTAAAGCAGGTGCTGCACCAAAGGACACCATGTCAGACAAACTATCGTATTGCGCACCAAACTCGCTTTGCGTATGCGTTAATCGTGCAACGCGACCATCTATGCTATCCAAAACCATGGCAATAAAAATAGCGATGCTGGCATGGTCAAATTTATGATTCATCCCCATCACAATGGCATAAAAACCACAAAATAATGCCGCGGTTGTAAAGGCGTTCGGTAGTAAATAAATTCCTCGACGCTGGAACAACAAGGGACGAGTCGAACGTTCGTCCTTATTCCATTTGGCGTAATTCAAAGGAAATTTTTTGACGCGTTGCGTCTTGGTAAGAAGCGAAGCTTTATTTTTAACTTTGCGACGCTGAAAAGTTGCCATATCAATTCCTTTTAGAGCAACGCGAATAACAAAAAATATTAAAAATCAAAACATCAAAACTCAGCCAAAATCGACATCGTTGCCGACACTTTGTCACCAACAACCACTTTAGGAGTCGCAGTCAGTGGCAAATACACGTCTACTCTGGAGCCAAAACGGATAAAACCATAGCGCTGTCCACGTCTTAGCGCATCGCCAGCTTGTACATAACAAAGAATACGACGTGCGATCAATCCTGCAACTTGCACACAAGTAACAATTTGATTCTTGTCTGTATTAATGATCAAGACGTTACGTTCATTTTCAAGAGAAGCTTTATCAAGATCGGCATTCACAAACTTACCAGGGAAATATTGAATCTTTTCAATTTTTCCATCGACTGGTGAGCGATTGGAATGCACATTAAAGACATTCATAAACACGCTGATTTTGAGCGCTTCTCGATTCGCGTAAGGATCTTGTACTTTCTCAACCACGACAATACGCCCATCTGCTGGCGATAAGACGACATTCTCTTTTTGTGGAATAACGCGTGCGGGATCACGGAAAAATTGCAATACAAACAACGCAACAATCCAAAATGGGATAGACCAAACACCAACCAAATAAGTCATGAACAAAGCCAGTGCGAATACTAAGCTCAAATAGCGCCAACCTTCGCGAGCAATAATAGGGTGTGGATAATTATTCAACATCTCTCCATGTAATAACAAAAATATTACTTATTAAAATTTTATTTAAATTTCACTTTAGCAACAACACGCATCTGCAAAGTGGTTTCACCTGGCTCAAAATTCGGCTCTTCTACCGGCATAGATTCCATCGCTAATGCAGAACGCATCATTATTTTGGGGCTCGCATTATCCGACATTTGCGCATACGCTCCGGAAGCTTCGAAATCAACTGTATCCACTATTGCATCAGATACATCACGTCCCATCGCTTTGGCAATTGAGGTAATACGTTCTGTTAAATTTTGGTAAGCCGCAATAATTCTTTGCTCATCCAATTTCTTAAGCGTCGCTTCCGACAAAGAAAAGTTCAAGCCATTTAATCCTAAAACACTCTGCGCGGCAGCAATTGCTTTAGGCAAACGTTCTAAATTCGTTGTTGTTACATCCAAATACTGACCAACACGCCAACTGACAACACGTCTCGCTGTATTGTTTTGTTTTGGCTGATCCTCTGAATACACGGGATAAGTGTAGTAACCACGTGTTTTCAGCATTGCCTGAGCATCTTCTCGTTTAAGCAGCGCCATGCCCTGCTTCATTTTCTGATTAACGCGTGAAGCAGCCAGTGCTTTGTCCCTATCCTGCTCTTCAATCATCAATGTGGCATGCGCTTCGTCATTTAAATGCTTTACTTCACCAAAAGCAGGCACCACAAGCATAGTCCCCATCGTTTTAATAGGGATTGATTGCGTTTGTGCTTGTACCTCTAAACAAAAGGAGCCCAATAACATTAATGACAAAAAGAACAAAAAGAGTCGTTTTGAGCACAAAGCAGCAGCATTCATACTATTTATCTCCCTAAATAAACATCCCCCGCCCAAGCAAAAACTTGGATGGGGGATAAGGTAAATGCTATGAAATCAACTATTACAAATAAAAATTAATTTTTTGATTGATCAACTAATTTGTTTTTCGCAATCCAAGGCATCATGGCACGCAATTTGCTACCCACCTCCTCAATTTGATGTTCTGCTGTCAAACGACGACGAGAAATCAAGGTTGGAGCACCAGCTTTGTTTTCCAAAATAAAACTCTTCGCGTACTCACCTGTTTGAATATCTTTCAAACATTGACGCATTGCATTTTTAGTAGCTTCAGTCACAACACGTGGGCCTGTTACATATTCACCGTACTCAGCATTGTTGGAAATTGAGTAATTCATGTTGGCAATACCGCCTTCATAAATCAAATCAACGATCAATTTCAATTCATGCAAGCATTCAAAATAAGCCATTTCAGGTGCATAACCAGCTTCAACCAATGTTTCAAAACCTGCTTTGATCAACTCAACCGCACCACCGCACAACACAGCTTGTTCACCAAACAAATCGGTTTCGGTTTCTTCACGGAAATTCGTTTCGATAATGCCAGCACGACCACCGCCATTTGCCATTGCGTAAGACAAAGCAATATCACGTGCAACGCCAGATTTATCTTGGTATACCGCGATCAAATGTGGCACGCCGCCACCTTGTGTGTAAGTACCGCGTACTGTATGACCTGGCGCTTTTGGCGCAATCATGATGACGTCTAAATCTGCACGCGGTACAACTTGACCGTAATGCACATTGAACCCATGAGCAAAAGCGAGCACTGCACCTTTTTTTGCATATGGTGCAATATTTTCGTTGTAAACTTGCGCGATATTTTCATCTGGCAACAACACCATAATGACATCAGCTGCTTGAACAGCTTCGTTGACTTCTGCCACATTCAAGCCAGCACCCTTCGCTTTATTCCAGGATGAACCATCTTTGCGCAAACCAACAGTCACATTACAACCAGAATCATTCAAATTTTGTGCATGAGCATGGCCTTGTGAACCATAACCGATGATGGCAACATTTTTGCCTTTGATCAAAGAGAGATTGCAATCTTTATCGTAAAAAACGTTCATTATTTTTCCTATTTTTTAAAATGGATGAGGTAATTATTTAAGTGATGTATTACTCAAATTATTAAGTTATAAATTTGCTTAAGCTTTCAACACACGTTCACCACGCCCAATGCCAGAGCTACCAGTACGTACCGTTTCCAAAATTGCAGCACGATCAATAGCATCAATAAATGCATCAAGCTTGGCTTTATTGCCAGTCAATTCGATCGTGTAAGCCTTATCAGTCACGTCAATGATACGACCACGGAAAATATCAACAGTGCGCTTCATTTCCTCGCGCTCTTTGCCAACCGCACGCACTTTGATCAGCATTAACTCCCGCTCTATGTACGCGCCTTCAGTCAAATCAACTACCTTGACCACTTCAATCAAACGATTCAAATGCTTGGTAATTTGTTCGATGATGTCATCGGAGCCGCTCGTGACTATCGTCATTCGTGACAGAGTCGCATCCTCAGTCGGTGCAACCGTGAGAGTTTCGATATTATAGCCGCGCGCTGAAAACAGGCCAACCACGCGCGACAAAGCACCCGCTTCATTTTCCAGTAACAGAGAAATGATATGTCTCATGATTACAAATCCTCCGAACCCAACAACATTTCCGTCAATCCTTTACCAGCCTTGACCATGGGCCAAACATTTTCAGCTTGATCCGTAATGAAGTTCATAAACACCAGCTTATCCTTCATCGCAAACGCTTCTTTCAACGCCGTATCCACGTCACCAGCATGTTCAATATTCATACCAACGTGACCATAAGACTCAGCCAACTTTTTAAAATCTGGCAATGAGTTTAAGTAGGATTCAGAATAACGTGAGCCATAATCGATTTGTTGCCACTGACGCACCATACCCAACGCGCGATTATTCAACATAATGATTTTTGGCGTCAGGCGATATTGCTTACAAGTTCCTAATTCCTGAATACACATCTGAATCGAACCCTCACCTGTAATACAAGCCACTGTGGCATCAGGATTGGCCATTTGCACGCCCATTGCGTATGGCAAACCAACGCCCATCGTTCCCAAACCACCTGAATTAATCCAGCGCCGTGGTTTATCAAAGCGATAGTATTGCGCGGCCCACATTTGATGCTGACCGACATCAGACGTAACAAAAGCGTCACCTTTGGTGACTTCCCACAATTTTTCAATCACGGATTGTGGTTTGATTATTTGACTTGAATTGGTGTATTTCAAGCAATTACGACCACGCCACTCATTGATTTGCTTCCACCAATCAGCTGTTTTTGAGGCATTAATTTTGATTTCAGGCGCATTAAGTTGCGTGATAAATTCCTGCAATACATCTTTGACGTTACCAACAATCGGAACGTCCACTTTCACCCGTTTGGAAATGGAGGAAGGGTCAATATCAATGTGAATGATTTTGCGTGGATGCAAGGCAAAATGTTTAGGATTACCAATCACGCGATCATCGAAACGTGCGCCAATCGCAATCAACACATCGCAGTGCTGCATCGCCATATTGGCTTCATACGTACCATGCATTCCAGGCATGCCAACAAATTTTTCACTTGTCGCTCTATAAGCACCCAAACCCATCAGGGTATTGGTGCAAGGAAAACTCAGTTTATCAACCAACTGATTCAATTCAGGCGCAGCATCAGCAAGTATCACACCGCCGCCTGTGTAAATCATTGGACGTTCAGCTTGCAGCAGTAACTGTACGGCCTTACGAATTTGTCCAGAATGCCCTTTATCTACAGGTTTGTAGGAGCGCATCTCGACCTGTTTTGGATAAGCATACACATGCTTATGCATGGTGATATCTTTTGGAATATCAACCAAAACAGGACCTGGCCGACCAGTCGTCGCAATAAAAAATGCTTTCTTAATGGTTGTCGCCAAATCCTTGATGTCTTTTACCAAGAAATTGTGTTTGACGCATGGGCGAGTAATGCCGACCGTATCGCACTCCTGGAAAGCATCTTGACCAATAGCATGGCTTGGCACTTGACCAGAAATCACTACCATCGGGATGGAGTCCATATAGGCAGTCGCCAAGCCTGTCACTGCGTTCGTCACGCCAGGACCAGAAGTGACTAAAGCAACACCTACTTTCTGCGAACTACGAGAGTAAGCATCCGCTGCATGGATCGCAGCTTGCTCATGACGCACCAAAATATGTTGAAATTTGTTTTGATTGAAGATCGCATCGTAGATGTACAAAACAGCACCACCAGGGTAACCAAAAATATGTTCTACGCCTTCTTCTGCTAGACAGCGCACTAGTATTTCTGCGCCAGTTATTTCTAAATTTTCTTCCAAGCTCATATATATCATTCCTTTCAAGGTCCATTGGAGATTGATCGGATGCTCTCCCCTAAAAACATCTCGCGCTTATGGCACGGGTTAGAGCAAACTGCTTCTTAAATGTTAAAGCGCGTCTTGTCGGCAGGCTGCATCTTGCGCTGCGCGCGAAAAGACCATAGAACTTCCGGATTGTGAAGTGTGCAACACGTTACTGCGTTGCAGCATTTTGGTCAAGTCAAATTCTATTCAAAGTTAACCAAAGAGCAAAAAATACCATTAAAATCGAGGGTTTTTTCATGCGCAATATTGATTGCTAGCGAAATCCATCATCAATGTTACAGAACCCTTTTAGTACCATGAAATACTGCACCATATAGCATGGCCACCGTCAAAGAACTTTCTGACTTTCTTACAAACGTAGAGCGTCGTGCATTTAAACAAGCCGTTTACGCAGTTCGTAAAGACGAGGCTGCGCTTGATATCGTTCAAGATGCAATGATTAAGCTGGCTGAAAAATACGGTGACAAATCCGCAGCCGAACTCCCTCTCTTATTTCAACGCATCTTACAAAACACCATACGCGACTATTTTCGACGTGAAAAAACACGCAATACTTGGGTTAGCCTATTTTCCGGCATAGGCAATGCTGATGAAGAACATGAGAATTTCGACCTACTTGAATCTTATGAAGCCGAAGAAGAAAATCCGGCCACAGACACAGAATCCAGCGCCGACAAACTTGAACGTATACAAGTACTGAATATAATTGACGAGGAAGTACAAAAACTCCCCACTCGTCAACGAGAAGCCTTCCTCATGCGTTACTGGGAAGACATGGATGTCGCCGAAACAGCTGCAGCAATGGGATGTTCAGAGGGCAGCGTAAAAACTCATTGCTCAAGAGCAACGAATGCTTTGGCACAGTCATTAAAAGCCAAGGGAATATATTTATGAACACTACAGAACTCAATTTCGCCTACAAAGTGCGGCATGCGCTCAATGAAAATATCGAAAATTTGCCGCCTTCCAACGTTGCGCGCTTAGCCGAAGCGCGCAATATAGCTTTGTCGCGTAAGAAAAAAGACTCACCACTGCAATTATTTGTGTCGCAAAAAGTATTAACGACTGGTACAGGTCATTTTTTTGCCCAATCTTTTTCCTACTTGACTCGTAGCATTGGTGCAACGATTCCCTTACTAGCTTTGGTTGTAGGTTTGGTCAGTATTTCTCAATTTGAACAACAACAACGTATCAAGGAAACCGCTGATTTAGACACTGCCGTATTATCAGATGAATTACCCGTTTCTGCGTACCTTGATCATGGTTTTAACGCCTACCTTGCAAGTCGAGGTGAATAAGCGTGAAAACGGCTGCGGCATGGATAATCAATTTACTTAATACAAGTTTTAATGTGAGTGCTGTTAGCTTTCTACTTGTGTTCAGTAAGTTAGCCTGGACAACGGATAACGTTGCCCCACCTACACAGCAAAAAACATCGACGCCTCTTATCGGTTCAATTATTAGCCCTCAAGTCCCCCCCCCTCTTTCTGCTCGCACTTCCAAAAAAGTGGCACCCAGACCAGCAGAAAAACCACTTTGGAATGAGCTCACTCCAGCGCAACAATTAGCACTCTCTCCATTGGCACCAGAATGGAATAAGCTCGAGAAACTGCGTAAAGCAAAATGGTTAGAAATAGCGAAAAAGTTTCAAACCATGAAACCGGAAGAACAGCAACGCCTACATGACCGCATGCATCAGTGGGCTAAGTTAACACCAGAGCAACGTCGTCTAGCGCGTGAGAATTTCTCGCGCGCCAATAAAATTGATAACGCACAAAAATCTGCGCAATGGCAACAATATCAACAGCTATCAGAAGAACAAAAAAAGAAGTTGGCAGCACATGTTGTACCTAAAAAACAGCTCGCCAATCTTCCTTCTGCTAGTCAAAGCAAACAAAAAACGATAACACCAATAATTAAACCCAAAAAAAGTCCAACCTCACTGAGACAAGTAGACGCAAGTCAAATAACAACGCAAACAACTCAACAAACTACTACTCTGCCAGACTTGCAACCTAACGAAAAATAAATGACTCCGCCATTAGATAAAACCGAAATTGCTCCAACAGCAGGATTAAAACATCGCCTCTTATGTTTTATTTATGAATCTTTATTAGTGTTTGGCGTGCTTTTTCTTGCATTTGCAATCAATTCTTTATCTGCAGCTTTAACCTCCAACGCAACTCTAGAATCGAACCATATTAAGCAAATATGGTTTTTTCTGGTACTGGGTGCGTATTTTGTTTTTTTCTGGTGTAAGGGAGGCCAAACCTTGGCGATGAAAACATGGCACATTAAACTTATTTCACCAGGATCAGAGCGCTTGCCTTTAAAAAAAGCAATCGTGCGCTACGTACTTACATGGATGTGGTTTTTACCAGCAATGATACTTAATACTGTATTGGGTTTAAAAGGCTGGGCAACCTTTGGTATTTTTTTGTTAGGTATGACTCTCTGGGCACTGACCACGATGCTTAACAAAGATCGCCAATTTTTGCACGACAGCTTGGTCGGTACTCGATTGATTCGCATTCCCCCAAAAACTAGTTAGCAATTCATCTAATGAGTACCCTAACAGTGGTCTAAGGCCTGCCGAAAATCTTCCACCAGGTCAACAGTATCTTCTATCCCAACCGATACTCTAATTAAAGATTCTGCAATCCCCATGCTCGCACGCCTCTGTGCACCCATTTCATAAAAAATGGTGTGCGCAACTGGGATCACCAAGGTGCGATTGTCGCCAAGATTACTTGCTGCAATCCCCAGATTTAAGCGATTCAAATAATCAAAACAATCTATCCCCTCTTTTAATTCAAAGCTAAATAAAGAGCCGTATGCACGAAATAAATTCGTTGCTCTCTCATGTTGTGGATGAGATTGCAAACCAGGATAGTGCACTGCAGTAACACGCTCATCAGCTTGCAACATCTGCGCCACTACCAATGCATTCGCACACGAGCGCTCCATCCGTAATGCTAATGTTTCACTACCAATAGCAAGATGATGCGCCACTTCTGGACTCAAACTGGCACCAAAATCACGTAAACCTTTAGCACGAACCTGAACCATACCCCATTGTGCCAATGCATTGTGTTTGTAAATATCAAGAATGCCGGGGAATTTACTCCAGTCGTATAAACCCGTATCGGTCAAACTACCACCCAATGCATTACCATGACCACCGATTGATTTAGTCAATGCATTCACAACGAAACTAGCACCTACTGATTTTGGCTGAAAAAGATAAGGCGACGTCATCGTATTGTCGACCACGTACAAAATTCCACGTTCTTGACACAATTGGCCGATACGTTGCAAATCTGCAATTTGTGTACGCGGGTTAGCAATTGTCTCTACAAATACCATACGAGTTGCTGGCGTCAACGCCGCTGCAACTTGATTTACATCAGTCGCATCCACAAAAGAAAGATCAACACCTAAACCACTTACGGTTTGCCACAAACTGTTGGTATTACCAAACAAAAAAGAGGAAGAAACGACATGATCGCCTTTACGTAGTAAGGCTTGACACATTGCACCAATCGCGGCCATACCAGTTGCAAAACAGATACTGGAATGCCCTGCTTCCATTTTGGTAATTTTATCCTCCAAAGCAGAAACAGTTGGATTGCCTTGCCGTCCATATCGATAACCAGATTGTTTGCCTTGAAATACAGCAGCCAATTCACGTGCATCTTGATAAGAAAAAGTAACAGAATTATGAATAGGCTTATGCAATGAGCCATGTTCAATTGGTTTTTGTCTATCGCCATGCAAAATAGAAGTAGTAAAACCGTAATTTTTCATATTTATTTTTTATTGCTTGCGCCGCGCAAATTGGCTGAATTGTTGAGATTGCTAATACAAACTAGCCATTCGATCCTAAATTTAAAGGTAATTGAGATCGAACCACACTGTCATTTTCCGCTTTTGAATGATTGCGAACAAACTCAACACGATCTAGATAATCACGCGAAACATCACCGGTAATGTAAACACCATCAAAACAAGACGCCTCAAAATTTTTTAAATTGTGATTGACATCAGATATAGAACGTTTAAGTGCATCCACATCTTGATACACCAAGGCATCAGCTGTGATTTCACGGCAAATTTGCTCATTACTACGACCATAGGCGATCAATTCATTGCGGGTTGGCATGTCAATTCCGTACACGTTTGGATAAATCACAGGTGGCGCAGCTGAGGCAAAAACAACACGCTTAGCGCCTGCCTCACGCGCCATTTGCACGATTTCACGACTAGTTGTACCGCGCACAATCGAATCATCTACCAGCAGTACCGTTTTATCCTTAAATTCAGAAGAAATTGCATTTAACTTCTGCCGCACTGATTTTTTACGAATTTCCTGTCCCGGCATTAAAAACGTACGACCGATATAACGATTTTTAACAAAACCTTCTCGATAATCCAAATTCAACTTACTCGCTAACTCCATCGCGGCTGGACGGGAAGAGTCTGGAATGGGCATTACTACATCAATATTACCTTGAGAAAATTCTCGCTTGACTTTGTCTGCCAAATATTCGCCCATTTTCAAACGGGTTGCATACACCGAAGCACCATCGATAATCGAATCAGGACGAGCCAAATAAACGAACTCAAATGCACATGGATTCAAGACTGGATTTTCTGCACATTGCCTATGATAAAAATTCGCATCGTTGTCAATAAAAATAGCCTCACCTGGCATCACATCACGCAAGAAACGGAAACCCAATCCTTCCAACGCAACCGATTCACTAGCGATTAAATACTCAAGGCCTTTGTCCGTCTCATTCACACCGATGCATAAAGGACGAATCCCAAATGGATCACGAAATGCGAGCAAACCCACACCAGCAATTTGCGCCACTGCCGCATACGCGCCGCGTACACGCTTATGCAATACTGCAACCGCTTTGAACAAAGAATCTGGATCTAAGGAATAGCCAACCGTTGCTTCTTGAATCTCATGTGCCAATACATTTAATAACAATTCTGAATCAGAATTGGTATTGATATGACGACGATCATTCTTGAACATCTCAATCTTGAGTTGTTCCATATTCGTCAAATTACCGTTATGCGCCAAAGTAATACCAAATGGTGAATTCACATAAAATGGTTGTGCCTCTTCTTCGCTGGAAGAACCTGCGGTTGGATAACGTACATGACCAATTCCTGAATTGCCGTGTAGGGTACGCATATTTCGTGTGCGAAACACATCACGCACAAGGCCATTCGCTTTATGCATGGAAAACATGCCGTTATGACTACTTGCAATCCCTGCAGCATCCTGACCACGATGTTGCAATAGCAACAAAGCATCATACATTAATTGATTAATAGGATGATGAGAAACAACGCCAACAATGCCACACATGGTGTGCTCCTAAACTAAATGTAAAATTAAAACTGTATATGCTGTGCAAAACTGATAGGTAAAAAAGGCTTGATGGTACGTGCAGCTGTTTCAGCCATGGGACTAAATAAAGCGTGCGTCCAAAATTCTTGTTTGGGAATTGATGTCATACCACAAAGCAACACAATAGTCATAATGACAATAAAAGCTCTTCCCAAACCAAACAAACTACCTAAACCACGGTCCATCAAAGTCAATCCACTTGCTTTGATCACCGCATTCATCGCTGCAATTAACAAGGACATCAAAATTCTTGTTCCAATAAACAAAATGGCAAATGCAGCAATTAAACGAAGGACATCCCCTGGTATTATGGCTGGCAATAATCGCGCCAACTTTTCACCATAAACATTCGCGACAACAAAAGCAGCAATCCAAGCAAGCAAAGACAGAATTTCTTTGACCAAACCACGCAAGGTACTAATGACAACAGAACAAGCCAAAATAAATAAAACTAGGTAATCAAAAATAGTCATGATTAGTAATTAGTTAATCATCACACTAATTTCATCATAAAGGCAGCACGCTACCACTGAGACCCAACTTTTCCAACTTTGCACGCACTTTTTCCGCATCTTCTTTATTGGTATACGGACCAATGCGGACTCTGGTCCGCTCACCAGTTTGCGTAGCAACTTTTTGTGTATGCGACACAATTCCTGCATTATTTAACTTCGTTTGTAGTGCCGCTATTTTTTCTTGATCTGCTAACGCAGCGACTTGCACAACAAAACGGGGAGCCTTCTGTGGCGCATGCTCCGCTACTTTGTCATTCGATTTTCCATTTACCTTCCCCTCAAGAATGGCATTTGCTCTTGCCGTTTCATTCACAGTTTCAAATGATTTTTTGCTTGTGTAGGTTGAAGTAGGTATTGGAGTATGAGACTGCAATGAATGCTTAGTTGCATTCTTTACAAGAACATTAGACGAAGTTTCCTGCGTTTTCTTAATTTCTTTAATTCTTTTATTTTCTAGAATTTCTTTATCCCCTTTCCCCTCAACTCGAGCAAGATTGTCAACAGGTGCAGGAGATGGGGGTGATGGTAAAGTGACCACTTCTTCTTTTGAATCTAAGGTATCAGATGCTGCTATCTGAATTTCAGGTGATGTTTCCGTAGAAATGGATGCTGCTGCAAGCGCAGACGCTGGATGATTGGCTGATGGAAATAACGCCTTATCTTTGGAGGGAATTTGAATCAGAATATCGTTTTCCAATGGTTTTGGTTGAGAATCCAAAATCATGGGTAAAACAATAATAGCAGCCAAAGCAAGCGCGATCGCTCCAATTAAACGTCTGCGAGCACGTTTTTTTTCTGGTAAAACAGGATCCACTTGCATATTTGCAGCATGAGATTTGCTACGTCCCATCCTCACATTTGACGCATCCCCAGCACGGGCATAGAACTCTCCATCGCCAAACGTGGGATTTTGTTTGCCCTGATTTTGATTTTTACGGAAGAACGAGAACAAGCTCATGCGATGAATAATGATTAATCGTTAATATCAATTTTTAAGAATTGCTGTTCTTTCTAGCTTGCATCACACTGGCAACCGTCAAAAAAGAACCAAAGACTACGATTCTATCATTCTCAGCAGCTCTGCTCTGGGCAATCGCATAAGCATCCGTAGGAGATGAGAACGTTTGCACTTTAACTTGAGATCCAGCGCCGATTTCAGTTGCCAATAATTTTTGCTTCAAAAGATTAGCAGAAGCAGCGCGAGGTAATAGCAAATCAGTGAAATACCACTCATCCACGTATGGTTTTAATTTCGCCAAAATACCGTCAATATCTTTATCTTGCATTGCACCAAACACGGCGAAAGTCGTAGGATGAAATCCCATATTCGAAAGATTCTGTGCCAACGTTGCGGCAGCGTGCGGATTGTGTGCGACATCCAGAACAACAGTTGGCCGCCCTGGCAATACCTGAAAACGCCCGGGTAAATCAACCAAAACAAAACCGCTACGCACCTCTTGTGCGCCGACTGGCAAACGATCACGCAATACTTCCAATGCTGCCAGCACGGCGGTGGCATTCAACAATTGATTGGCGCCACGTAGACTAGGATAAGCCAGTGAATGACGACGTTGATGACGCCCGCCATAATTCCATTGCTGCTTATCTCCCGAATAATTAAAGTCACGTCCCAGCAACCACAAATCCGCACCAATGGTTTGCGCGTGGTATATCAGGGATTGTGGTGGCACGGGATCGCTACAAATCGCCGCTTTGTTAGGACGAAAAATACCGGCCTTTTCAAACGCAATTTTTTCCCGCGTATCACCCAGATAATCCATATGATCCATATCAACGCTGGTGACAATCGCCACATCAGCATCAATCACATTGACGGCATCCAAGCGCCCACCCAAACCGACTTCCAGAATCACCACATCCAAATTCGCATGGGAAAATAAACGCAAAATTGCCAGCGTGGTGTGCTCAAAATAAGTCAATGGCACATCACCGCGATGGGCTTCAATCGCCTCAAAATTTTCGATTAAATCCGCATCGCTAGCAGACTCACCGCCAATTCTGGCGCGCTCATTGAAATCCAAAAAATGTGGTTTGATATACAAACCCACACGGTAACCAGCTTGCAGCAAAATGGATTCCAACATGGCGCATGTCGATCCTTTGCCATTGGTACCAGCAACCATGATGACTGGACATGAGAATGCGATCCCTACCTTTTCTTTAACCTGGTTAACACGTTCCAAACCCATATTAATGACCTGGGCATGCCTGTTTTCAAGTACAGTCAACCATTCAGCGAGTGTCGTAGGATGCATAAGTTATGCGATAAATTTTTATTTTTAACTTAAAACTTCTGCTGCTTGGTTTTGCAACAAAGCCAACAAATGGGCGATTTCTTCACGCATGTTGCGACGGTCAACAATCATGTCTACCGCACCTTTTTGCAATAGAAATTCAGCACGCTGGAAGCCTTCTGGCAACTTTTCCCGCACTGTATTTTCAATCACGCGAGGGCCGGCAAAACCAATCAAAGCTTTAGGCTCAGCAATCACCACATCGCCCATAAACGCAAACGAGGCAGAAACACCACCCATCGTGGGATCGGTTAACAACGTGATGAATGGCAATTTTTGTGCAGACAATTGCGTCAACATTGCGGTCGTTTTTGCCATTTGCATGAGCGACAACAACCCTTCTTGCATACGTGCACCACCCGTTGCCGTAACACAGATAAAAGGCACTTTTTGGTCTAACGCTGCCTGCGCACCTCGAACAAAACGTTCACCCACAACCGACCCCATGGAACCGCCCATGAAGCCAAACTCAAAACAAGCCACCACTACTGGCAATGTCATGATTGCACCACCCATCACGATTAAGGCGTCCGTTTCTCCAGTCGCTTCTATTGCATCTTTTAAACGATCTGGATATTTTTTAGCATCTTTAAATTTCAGTACATCAACCGGCACAATATCCTGCCCAATCTCATAACGACCACCTGCATCCAGCAAGGCATCTAGACGATCGCGCGCACGAATACGCATGTGGTGATCACATTTAGGACAAACGTGCAGATTAGACTCCAAATCAGTGCGATACAACACCGCCTCGCAGGCAGGGCACTTCACCCATAAACCTTCTGGCACAGATTTACGCGTAGCGGAATCGGAACGCTGTATGCGCGGCGGCAGTAATTTTTCTAACCAGCTCATAAACTTCTCCTGTTTATTCCAATATGTTCAATATTACTCATCTAGGGCTGTGCGTATGCTGCGCACAAAATTTTGTGCTTTTTGCACTACCTGCTCAACCTGATCTACTGACATATTTTCTATTTCTTGAATAAGGCGACTACCCACTACAACGGCATCCGATACTGAAGCAACCGCTTTGGCAGTCGCCCCATCGCGAATACCAAATCCGACACCAATCGGTAATTTGACATGCTGACGGATTGCTGCGATGCGTTGCTTGACTTCCTGAACATCAATGTTATTAGCGCCAGTTACTCCTTTTAAAGAAACGTAATAACTAAAACCACCACCAATAGCTGCCACTTGGGCAATCCTTTCATCGGTAGAGGTGGGAGCAAGCAAGAAAACGATGTCTAACCCATGAGTTCGCATTGCAGAGGCAAACTCTTCGCATTCTTCAGGTGGATAATCCACCACAATCACGCCATCAATATCAGCATCTTTTCCAGCTTGAATAAAAGCTGCCTGTCCCATCCGCTCAATCGGATTAGCGTAACCCATCAAAATTACAGGTGTCGTTTTATTCGTTGTGCGAAATTCACGCACAAAATCTAGTACGTCTCGTATGCCGATACCAAATTTCAACGCACGTTCACAAGCACGTTGAATGACTGGACCTTCTGCCATAGGATCTGAAAATGGTACGCCCAACTCAATAATGTCCGCTCCACCCGCTACCAAAGCATGCATCAGAGGCACCGTCAACGCTGGTGCTGGATCGCCAGCGGTAATAAAGGGAATCAATCCTTTTTTATTACGTGCTGCTAAAGCAGAAAATGTAGAAGCAATCCTAGACATAGAAAAAATGGAGAATAGATAAAAGGAAGATGGATGAATTTATTTCTTGCAATTAAAAATGCATCCCCATACGCTCAGCAACCGTATGCATGTCCTTATCACCGCGACCGGACAAATTAACTAAAATAATTTTATCCTGAGGTAAGGTTGCAGCCAGCTTGGCGGCATAAGCTAAGGCATGACTGGATTCCAGCGCAGGAATAATACCTTCAATATGGCAGCAATCATGGAATGCCTGTAAGGCCTCTTCATCAGTAACAGCCACATACTGGGCCCGACCGATGTCTTTCAGAAAAGCATGTTCTGGCCCAACACCAGGATAATCAAGACCCGCTGAAACCGAGTGCGTTTCAATGACTTGTCCATTTTCATCCTGCAATAAATAAGTGCGATTACCATGCAATACGCCAGGCGTTCCACCAGACAAAGCCGCAGCATGTTTACCTGTTGCCAAACCATCACCAGCGGCTTCTACACCTATCAATTGCACCGACTTATGATCAATATAAGGGTAAAAAATGCCCATTGCATTTGACCCACCACCAACGCAGGCAAGCACCACATCTGGCTGACGTCCAGTCATTTCTGGCATTTGCGACAGACATTCACACCCAATCACAGATTGAAAATCACGCACCATTTTGGGATAAGGATGTGGGCCGGCAACTGTGCCGATGATGTAAAACGTGTTTTCTACGTTAGTCACCCAATCACGCATGGCCTCATTCAATGCGTCTTTAAGAGTTTTAGAACCTGACTCGACTGGCACAACCGTTGCGCCCAGCAATCTCATTCGATACACATTCTGCGCTTGTCGTTTGACGTCTTCGCTACCCATATACACGACGCACTCAAGACCAAAACGTGCGCAAATCGTGGCGGTAGCAACACCGTGCTGCCCTGCCCCTGTTTCGGCAATAACACGTGGTTTGCCCATGCGTTTTGCCAATAAAGCTTGGCCAATCACGTTGTTAATTTTGTGCGCACCGGTGTGATTTAAATCTTCGCGCTTAAAGTAAATCTGCGCACCACCGACTTTTTCAGACCAGCGTTTGGCGTAATAAATAGGCGATGGGCGTCCTACAAAATGTTTTAATTCGTAGTGAAATTCGGCTAAAAATTCTGGATCCTGGCTATAGCGTAAATAGGCTTCGTTCAACTTTGCCAATGCATGCGTCAACGTTTCTGATACAAAACTACCGCCATAAATCCCAAAATGCCCTCTATTGTCAGGAAATTGATAATCCTTAGCTTGGTACAAAGACAAAGTATCATTTTCAGGCACGATTTATTCTTTCACAGACAAAATTAGATAACGTAGCAAAAAGTAAAAACAAGCTAAATGTGGACAGAATTTCGAACTCGCCGTATCACTAATTCAACAGTACGACAACAAAGAAAATACAGCGTCGTTTTATAGATATAAATTTAATCAGATGAAAGCAGTTTAAATTCGATAAAGAAGAGGCGAGCCTTGTCTGCGGCACTTGTGGAAATAGCTTTGGCTGCTTCGTTCCCGACCTGACCAGGTTCACCATGCCACAATGCGCAGGGGCCCGCCGGGCGATATTGTACCTCATTAGCATGATTTACAGAGTGGAAATTTATTGCCACATTAAATGTGTCAAATTATTGACAGCCGCGTGCGCAAAACTCATCACACCATATCCAGACAAAATTTATCTCAAAAAAATGGCCAATAAGACAATGTATTTTTGCTATTATATTCAAAGATAAGCATCTTTATCAGCGCATTGTCCAAGACAGTTTTCACATTCGTTACGACCATATCTTTGGTCCCAGAAAGCGGAGATGTGTATATGAGTCAAAAAAATCAAAAAATACTCAGCGCGCAGGAAAAAGCAAACGCGGCTTTGGAGGCAATCTGTGCAATTCAACCGATTGAGCAGATTGCACAAAAGTACGGTGTGTATCCTGATCAGATTAAAGAATGGAAACAAAAATTAATAAAAAAATCTTCTCAACTTTTCACTGATTATGTTCATTTTCATTGTTTGCAACCGCCATGCAACGATTTGATTTTTCAATCAAAACAACTTCAACTTAGGCGACAATCTCAACAATCACTTATATGTCAAAACAACTTCGAAAGAATGCCAATTAAACAAATTCAGAAAATAAAAAACATACTTATTTTTAAAAACTTCACACATACGTATATCGACAACACAAACCAAAACCCAAAAACACCCTCCCAATTCAAACAACATCAAGAAGAAATAAGAGCAAAAGAACGTAAACGCATTGCGCGTGAAATTCACGATGATTTGGGCCAAAATCTGCTAGCGATGCGAATGGATATTTTGATGTTGCACCAATGCACAGTACATGCCCATCCAGACCTGCATAAAACAGTGAATATTGTATTAAATAACGTCGATACCACCATACAATCCCTTAAATCGATTGTTAACGATTTACGCCCATTAAAATTGGATTTAGGCCTACAAGCAGGAATTGAATGGCTATTAAAAACGTTTGAGCGTATCAGCGGGATTGATTGCCTACTGCTTATGCACGAAACAACATTTGCAAAATTCGTACACACACTTAATAACGAACAAACTTTGACAATTTTCCGCATTCTGCAAGAAGCACTAACTAACGTTATACGACACGCATTTGCCACAAAAGTCGAAGTAGTGATTGATCAAAATAAATATCTATTTTCAATGGTGGTCAAAGACAATGGCGTTGGTATTCAGGATCAAAATGAGAACAAAAACAATTCGTTTGGGATTATCGGTATCAAAGAACGTTTACTTTCACTTGATGGCAAATGCATGATTGATAGCCAACATGGCTCTGGCACAACGTTACGCATCGCCATTCCCATCGGACAAAAATCATCAGAGGCCAGACATTAATACTTTATTAAAAATCTGTTAAACAACAAAGCCGCACCGACCACTGCGTACGATAGTGTCGCCAACATCAAAGGACCACCCATCGCTGACAACCGCCATGAAAGCAAGCGCACTTCTCTGGCAAGGCAGTACCAAAAGCTACCAACACAGATCCAACTACTGTCGCACCAAGATTTAAGCAGCGCCCCAACCATTCAATACCATTAACAAAATATTCGCAAGGCAAGATAAATACAGCTGGCAGAAACAAAAAATAAGAAAAAAGTCGTAACAAGCAACATAAATTTTCAATTCTAATGAACCTACAATTTACCTAACCCTAATGTGTCCCACATACCATCTATTTTCGTTTTGACTTCAGATGTCATGGTTATTGTCGTGCCCCATTCACGATTGGTTTCTCCTGGCCATTTATTCGTCGCATCAATCCCCATTTTGCTTCCCAAGCCACTGACGGGCGAGGCGAAATCGAGATAATCAATTGGCGTATTGTCCACCAACAGGGTGTCGCGTGTGGGATCAACCCGCGTGGTAATGGCCCAGATGACTTCTTTCCAATCACGAATATTCACATCTTCATCCACCACCACAATAAATTTGGTGTACATAAATTGACGTAAAAAGCTCCACACGCCAAACATGACGCGTTTGGCGTGACCGGGATACGATTTCTTCATTTGAACAACTGCCATACGATAACTACATCCCTCTGGCGGCAAATAAAAATCTACAATTTCACTAAATTGCTTTTGCAGCAATGGAATGAATACTTCGTTTAACGCCACACCCAAAATCGCTGGTTCATCAGGTGGCTTACCGGTATAAGTCGAGTGATAGATAGGATTTTTCCGCATCGTGATCCGATCTATCGTAAAGACGGGAAACCAATCCTGCTCATTGTAATAACCAGTATGGTCGCCAAACGGCCCCTCCAAAGCATGCTCATAACCACTAGGATGAGACGCATCTGGATAAATATGTCCTTCCAGTACAATTTCTGCCGTCGCAGGTACGCGCAACTCGCTGCCTATGGCTTTCACCAATTCAGTACGCGATCCACGCAATAAACCAGCAAATTGATATTCCGATAAGCTATCAGGGACGGGGGTTACAGCACCCAATATAGTGGCAGGATCTGCACCTAACGCTACCGCAATCGGATATGGCTGGCCTTTGTTGATTAATGCATGCTCACGAAAATCCAACGCGCCACCACGTTGCGCCAGCCAACGCATGATGACTTTATTGCGCCCTATTACTTGCTGACGATAAATACCCAGATTCTGGCGCTTTTTATGCGGCCCTTTGGTAATCACTAAACCCCAAGTAATTAATGGTGCGATATCGCCAGGCCAACAATGCTGAATCGGCAAACGCGCCAAATCCACATCATTCCCCTCCCACACAATGTCTTGGCAAGGCCCAGAACGCAACTCTTTAGGCGACATATCCCACACTGCTTTAACCAAAGAACCCAATCCCAATACGTCTTTGAAAACTTTAGGCGGCTCTGGTTCTTTTAAGGTTGCTAACACCTGACCAATTTTGCGTAGCTCACTGACATTCTCAGCACCCATGCCTAAAGCGACTCTTTTAGGCGTACCAAACAAATTCCCCAATACTGGTATCGCATGCCCTGTTGGCTGATCAAATATAAGTGCCGGACCACCTGCACGCAACGTACGATCACAAATTTCTGTCATTTCCAAATAAGGAGAAATCGGCACAGGAACGTGCTTCAACTCACCCATTGTTTCTAGCTTATTAACAAAATCTCTTAAATCAACGTATTTCATTTACTTACATGCCCTTATTTATTCTTACTTAGCTCACTTATTTTTACTGATTCTTATTTAATGACCCAAAAGCGCTCGATTCTATTGGAGTTTTTGACCAAGCAATCTAGCCACAAACCATACAAATTAGACACAAAAGTTATATCAAATTAATTCTATAGTATTGACTTGATAGATAGACACTCCTAAAATGCACCAAAATTACAAAAAGATTGTCTGTTTAGCATTAAAAACAAAAATAAAAACTCGTAAACAACAAAATCTACAAAGCCACACCAACACGACATCAGCACGAATTGACGCTTTTAACGTGTGCATAGTATGCGCAACAATCATTACATTAATCGTATTTAAGGAGTATTTTCGTAAGGCTCAGCCTTCCTAATCGTTTTGCCATTTCTTTTCCTTTTTCATTCCCATGTGGCATCAATGAAAAAATAGGTAAAACAAGCGAATCAACGTCTGCCAGCAAGATAAAAGAGATGCGAGGCAAGGCGATACATCTGATGCACTATGCAGTGTGTTCGCAAAATAATTGTCAACTCGTCAGTCCAAAAACTGCAACGCATCATTGTCTATATTTATTGCGATGATGAAAACGATGTTTTGTAACACTGCGACTATTCAGGAGGATCCATGTTAAACCGAGGTATTCAACTCATCGTTTATGCTCAGCAACTAGCCCATCAATCCACTACGTGGGCAGACTTCTCTCGCAAAACTCATGTTAAATCTGTGTTTCATGCGCATGCACGCATGATTTTCTCTGTTTTGACTGCTGCCATTTTAAGTTTTGCACTCAGCTTCGCATTCTTTAAATCTGAAAACTCACTTCGTGCCCCAACAATGAGCAACGAAGAAATCGCGACATCTGATATCACAACATCAGCAAATTTGAATGAAGCGCTACAAGCAAAGTTAGCAAGCAACACTGCTACTTCTTTTAATAATTTAAAAGCTACGCAACATACGCAAACTAAACAACCATTACAAAAGCAGCAACAATGGGTAAGCGAATGGCTGTCCAAACGTTACAAAGTTGCAAAAGAAGCAGCAAACATGTTTGTTTCAACGACTTATTCAACCGCAAAAGAAATAAAGATCGATCCTTTATTAATCCTGGCAGTGATGGCCATTGAATCTGGATTTAATCCTTATGCAGAAAGTCCTGTCGGAGCCCAAGGATTAATGCAAATCATGGCAAAAATCCATCATGAAAAATTTCAAGAAGTGGGCGGCATCAATTCTGCTTTGAATCCAGTTGCCAATATCAAAGTCGGTTCATTGATATTGAAGGATTATGTAACACGCGGTGGATCGGTAAGGGAAGGATTGAAAAGCTACGTCGGCGCAGGTGCTTTTGATAGTGACTCCGGTTATGGCAACCGCGTATTGGCAGAATATCGTCGCTTGAAAGATGTAGCCATGGGAAAGAAAATCCCTGTGTTTTCGGTGCCAGCAAATACGAATACAACGAATGTGAATGCCAATGCGAATAATGCCAACATGCAAAAGCCGCGCTCCATCCCCGTATCGTTGCCAACAAATTCCAACCCGCAACAAAAACCTGCTATTTTGCTTGAGTCGGCTTTACCACATTTGAACGACAAAGCTGGTTAATTATTTCCTAGAGCAAATCTGGGTTCACACATATAAAAAAGGCGAATGATGCACTCGCCTTTTTTACCGTCCGCAAATAATGCCAAAATTTTCAATAATTACTCAGTAACTGCTTTAGCCTTCGTATTACCTACATCACCGGCTACTTCAACATTACGTACTTTTAACGCCAACTTATCCAATACGCCATTCACGTATTTGTGGCCATCTATCCCACCAAACGATTTAGCCAGCTCAATCGCCTCGTTGATGATGACGCGATAAGGAATTTCAAGATGTTGAGTCAGTTCAAACGCACCAATCAGCAATATTGCATGTTCTATTGGCGACAATTCTGCGAATGTCCGATCAATTAATGGCGCCAAATTCTCTCTTAATACATCGGCATTTTTAATGATGCCTGACAATAATGCTTCGCAATGTGCGGTATCAGCCTTGTCATAACCATGTGCAGCACGCATATGCGCTCTGATGACGGGAACTTCTTCATGGCTCAATAACCATTGATACAACCCCTGCAAAGCAAATTCACGTGCGCGATGACGCGGAGAACGATGTTTATTGGGATTAGCGTGCACTGTCGCTGTCTTTTTTTGCATCATACTGATTGCCCATGTAAATCATCCTGCTCTTCAGCCTCATGCACCGCGTCTGCAAGCTCGTCCAAAGCCAATACCAAATTGGCCATTTCCACTGCCACCCGTGCTGCATCCACGCCTTTTTGTACCACGCGAACCTTTGCCTGCTCGTCGGTGTCGGTCGTCAACACAGCGTTCGCAATCGGTATACCGTGATCCAACCCAATCCGTGTAATCCCCGCACCGGATTGATCCGCCACCAATTCAAAATGATAAGTATCGCCACGAATGACCGCACCAATCGCAATCAAGGCATCAAATTGTTGGGTATGCGCCATCTTTTGCAATGCCAAAGGAATCTCCAACGCACCTGGTACGGTCACATGCAAGATATCTTCATCCGCCACGCCAAGATGCTTCAATTCTTCCAAGCAAGCTGAATTCAAACCATAGCAAATTTCTTCATTAAAACGTGCTTGCACAATACCAACGCGCAAACCACTACCACTCAAATTCTTTTCGTATATACCCACAGTCATGACTTACCTTTATTTTTATGAATACGTTAATTAATAAGTTGATTTATTGATCTGGCTTGGCTTGATACCCAACGACCTCAAGGTCAAAACCTGCCATGGACGGCATCTTTCTTGGACTCGCCAGCAACTTCATTTTGCCCACACCAATATTCTTCAAAATTTGCGCCCCAATACCATAAGTACGCAAATCCATACGTGCTGCACGTGTCTGCGGGCGTGGTTCTGGCTCATTCAACGCAGCAAATTGCGCAAACATTTGCTCTGCCGATTCTTCACAATTTAGCAACACCACCACACCGCGCTCGGATGCTTTGATTGCAGCCATGGCGGATGCCATATTCCATGAATGCGTCGTCGCCTGTGTTTCCAATAAATCCAGAATCGACACTGGTTGATGCACACGTACCAAGGTTTCTATATCAGCGGTAATCTCACCATGCACTAGTGCCAAATGAGCTGAACCGCTAGGTTTATCACGATAAGCAATCGCATTAAATGTGCCATGCACCGTATGCATAGTGCGCTCGGCAATACGTTCGACGATACATTCATTTTGGCTACGATAATGAATCAGGTCAGCAATCGTGCCAATTTTCAATCCATGTTCTTGCGCAAAGACAATCAAATCTGGCAACCTGGCCATAGTGCCGTCGTCTTTCATGATTTCACAAATCACCGCAGCAGGCGATAAACCAGCCAATTCAGCAAAATCACACCCGGCTTCAGTATGGCCAGCGCGCATCAACACGCCGCCCTTTTGTGCCTTCAATGGGAAAATATGACCAGGCTGCACGATATCCGATGCTTTGGCCTGTTTGGAGACAGCTACTTGTATGGTTCTAGCCCGATCCGCGGCAGAAATCCCTGTCGTGACACCCTCTGCTGCCTCAATCGACACCGTAAAATTGGTGCCATACGAGGTGCCATTATTCGCCGTCATCATGGGCAGCTGCAACTGCGCGCAACGCTCTTCTGTCAAGGTCACGCAAATCAAACCACGGCCAAATTTGGCCATAAAATTAATCGCTTCTGGTGTCACGAAATCGGCGGCTAATACCAAATCGCCTTCGTTTTCTCTATCTTCTTCATCCACCAAAATGACCATGCGGCCGGCACGGAGCTCGGCAACGATTTCTTGTGTACTGGAAATTTGCATAATTAACACCTTGAATGAGGCGCTATTTTAATAGATTTGGTTGATTTCAACCGTACACTTGTCACGCTATTTATCAATCTACTTGTTACACTAATCGTTTTCCATGCCAACACTATTTTTATAGTTCATACATTTTTCACAACTCTCAATATGACTACAATCACCAATATCCTCACATCAGCACAACAGCGCAACACCAACAACGCATTACCCTACGCTGGCGCTGTTACACCACAAGAAGCATATGCATTGCTAAAAGCGGATAGCAATATCAAATTAATCGACGTCCGCACCCACGCCGAGCGCGACTGGGTAGGCCGCGTAGCGATTGCAGAACCACAATATGCCTGCGTGCAATGGAATCTCTATCCAGGCGGCATCGCCAATCCGGATTTCCTGCCTCAACTGGCACAAGTCGCCTCCAAAGAAACCACCCTGCTCTTCCTATGCCGCTCCGGCGTACGTTCACGCCACGCCGCCAAGCTTGCTACGGAAAATGGCTACGTTGCTTGCTACGACATATTGGAAGGATTTGAAGGTGATAAAGATGCTTTAGGGCATCGTAAAACGGTGTGTGGATGGTGTTATGCGGGGTTACCATGGATGGGTGCGTAATGACGCATAGTCAATTAATAATGCTTCAACAATGCTTCAAAATGGTTCATTGTTCATTAATAGGGAAAATCACCATGAAAAACGCCAATAGAATTTATCGCAACCTACTTTGTGTTTCGCTCTTTTTATCGAGTTTATCTAGTCTTCCTGCATACGCGATCGATTGGATACAAATGCAAACACCTGCGTGCTCATCCCGGGAAAGTTATTTTGCTGATAGATGGAATACCTGCAAGAGTAGCAACAACTCTGATTCGTATTGTGCGAGTTGGATGGGTTGTACTGGCCCGCTGACAATGAATATAAAAATAAACGGCACCACTGGCTCGATACAAGCACCGGCTCCTACTTGTACATCAAGAGAGAGTTATTTCGCTGATAGATGGAATGCCTGCAAGAGCAGCAACAACTCTGATTCCTATTGTTCTAGTTGGATGGGATGCGCTGGTTCATTGACCATCTCGCCTTCATTGACAGTTACTGGAGTTGCACAATCCATGCCAATGCCAGCACCTTCCTGCCAATCGAATGTTAATTACTACACTGAAAAGTGGAAGACCTGTAAGGAATCCACATTTATTGATGGCAATAAGCCTGGTACAGATGCTTATTGCGCTAACTGGATAGGTTGTAACGGTCAATTAACCGTGCCAGGGACGATTATTGGTACTGCTAGATAATGTGAAAGTACGGGCACTACGAGAAAAAGATGACGTGGTACCCCATTTCACACAAACAACGCACGATAATCCAACAACATATCCTCTATAAACAACCTGGGCGAAAGAGGATGTTGTGCAATCGCACAACGTTCATTCAGCACTTTCAAGCCGCTTAGTAGAGTTGTGGCTGGTACCAAACCAGCCAATCTTGCCAATTTTGCCTGATGCTGTGGGTAGTAGCGAATTTGGCCTGAAAGCGAATACGCAATCATGTCGTACAACCAACGTTGCAGGCATTTCAGTAATTCAATCAATTGCGCGTTTGAGGTTTTTTGTAATTTTTCTGCAATCTTCAATATCGCTTCCATATCGGGCCGCTCCAATACTTGCAACAACGCGTCGACTTCTTCCCGATTGCCCGCTTGCGCCCATGTGAGTGCCGCAAGTGGTGCACCGCCCTGTTCGGCCAGCCAACGTTGTGCGTCCTGTACCCCTTGTTCTTGTAACCAAGCCAAGGCTGCTGAGTGCGCTGGCATAGGCATGTCAAACTTATGGCAGCGCGACAAAATGGTGGGTAATAAGCGATCGATGGAATGCGTGAGTACTAAAAAAATTGTGCCTGGTGGTGGCTCTTCCAAGGTTTTCAGCAAGGCATTCGATGCTGCATGATTGAGTGCTTCAGCGGGATATAGCACCACCACACGCAAGCCTTGTCGATGGGTTGAGACGTTCATGAAATCCGTCAGCGCCCGAATTTGGTCTATCTTGATTTCTTTGGAGGGTGCTTTGCTTTTTTTGCTGTTTTTTTCACCATCAGCGGAATCGTCATTCCCTGCATTATCAACGCTGTCTTTGCCTTCATCGCTGGGCGCTGTCTCCATGCTTTCAGGGCGGATGCAACGGTAATCGGGATGGTTGGATTGCGCAAACCAAAGACAGGATGCACACGATCCACAGGCATATTGATGAGATTGATTACTTTGAGTCTGCTGCTCACACAACAAAGCTTGGGCAAATTGTTCGAGAAATCTAATTTTCCCTATTCCTTGCGGGCCATGAAACAAAATGGCGTGCGGCAAGCGGGCACGCAATTGTTGTAATTGCTGCCAGGAATGCTCTTGCCATGGATAAATTGTGTTGTTCATTGTTTTTAATTACAAACGAGAGAAGGAAGCTATCAAGGCGTGTAAGAAAATTGCAAACGGGCAAAGTTTTGCGCGCCGATGGCGTTGGATAAATCCCGAATTTCACTACTACGTCTGACTATCGATGCCTTAATGCCAAACGGTGCACGTTGCCATAACATGCCGAGCTCGGCTTCTTCTACCAACCTTTTAGGTTGAACGGTGCGTGGTGAGCTTTCACTCGCGAAATACGCGCCCTGCAAGGTCGCGTTGTAAGCCACGGCACGTGCGTCTACCCGTAGAAAAGCATGCAAGGTCGCTTGATCTGAAAATGGCGTTAACTTTCCACTACGCACAGTCAAGCCAGCACTGGCATCGTCGAAAATGGTGCCAAACCTTGCTTGCAAATTCGGTGTGATATCCAGCCAAGAATACGGTGCCCAGCGTATCGGTGCGACTTCTCCGTACAACACGACGCCGATGCCATTTTTAACTTGCGTACTCCAAGCTTGTGGAGTGGGTTGTCCTATTAAGCGATGCAAATTGGTTTGCACCCATTCGCCTCCTGCGCAAGGGCCTATGCATCCGATATCCAAGCCAAATTTATACATCCGGCCATCCATTTCCTGCCGCTCTTTAAACCATCCGCCGTATAACCACGCTGCGTAAGGATGATCTTGCGGACTAATCTTTTCAGGAGCTAATTTAATATCCGACGCCGTATACATTTCATGTCCGATGCGCCAGCCAAAAGTCGTCTTTGCACCAGCTTCGGATAAGGTGTACTGCTGGCTGTAACGGGCAGAACTAGTGTAAAAACCGTCATCTTTTTTGAGCAATAAACTATCGTTATCGATATCCACCACGTGTACGGTTTTGCCTTGCGCGGCGGCACGTTTGAAGTCATCGGCAAAATTGACCACTCCAGCTAAATCACCTGCTTGTGCAAACGACGTGATACTCATACTTGTCAACATGGTGACAAGGCAAAACAATAAGTTAACGGCCATACCAATAACGCGCATGTTCAATTCGGTACTCCAGGGAAGTCAGTTTATCGGCGCCAAATTGTAATGTAATCGCCCCAGACTCGTCATTACGCAAGCGTTGAATCCCCAAACGCCCATAACGCTCAAAGACCTCCTGCTTGGGATGGTGATAACGATTGCGGTATCCCATCTGAAAAATCGCGATTTCCGGTTGTACGGCACGTAAAAAATACTCAGTAGAAGAAGTCCCACTGCCATGATGCGGTGCCAATAAGACGGTAGAACGCAACTTATCAGCATCGCGTTGCAACAAGGCGACTTCTTGCGCTTTTTCTATATCGCCCGGCAACAATATCGATTGCGCCCCTAAAGTGATTTTCAGCGTACAGCTACGCGCGTTGGGCTTTTCTGTCTGGTTTTGATAACTCTCCTGCAGAGGATGCAACATCTCAAATCTGATGCCATCCCAAGTCCAATGTTGTCCTGCCATGCAATGGCGATGTTGCGGTGCAGCTTTGGCAATCGGATGATCTGGCCAAAGAGAAGACGCCACCCATCCCACTTTAATCTCTTTAAAAAGCGACAAAGCACCGCCAGAATGATCGTTATCTTGATGTGAAACAAGCACCGCATCCAAAGCATTGATCCCACGTGCGGATAAATAAGGCAGAACGACACGCGTCGCGCCATTTGAGTTGGGAGAATAATACGGCCCAGTGTCATACAGCAAACGATGGTACGGCGTTTCAATCAACAATGCCATGCCTTGCCCGATATCAAATGCCGTCACCCACATCGTTCCTTCTTTGGGATGGGATGACAAATTTAAAATCAAAGGTAGCCACCCAACCACACCCATCCAACGCAATGGCCAACCATACGGCGCCAGCATCCACAACATGCTCAAAAAAGCCCAGATAAAAATCCATGCATCAGGCACTGGCGTCGTCCAAACCGCAAACGGTAAGCTGCTTAAATAGTGCAAAACATAAGCCAAGCCATGCATGATTTCATGCCCACCTAGCAATAACCAAATGGATAAAGGCGCGGGCAATACTGCGCCTGCCAACGCCAACGGTGTCACCAGCAAACTGATTAAGGGAATCGCCACCGCGTTGGCGATTGGACTGAGCAAGGATATTTGGCCAAACAACAAGATCGTCAATGGCACCAATCCGATGGTGACGACATACTGCGTATGCGTGGCGGATTTGAGTAATGTGAGAAAAGCCTGCCAACGTTCCGGCTTTGTATTATCTACATTGAATTGCGAGGCAGTACGCCCCACCGAAGCATATAAAATCACCGCCACTGCACCAAACGACAACCAAAATCCCGGCCACAACAAAGCCCAAGGATCCAGCAATAAAACAACGCCCAACGCCAGGCACAACACATGCGACACGTTGGTGAGTCGATCAAACCACAGCGCCACCGCAACCACCGACAACATATACAAAGTACGTTGTGCCGGAACACCAAATCCCGCCAGCAAGACATACACCAAAGCCGCCAATGCACCAGTCAGAGCCGCCGCTTTTTGCGCTGGCAAGATAAGTGGCAATTGCGCATTGGTAAAAAATGAACGTCGCCACAAGATGAAAATCATTTTGGCGAACAGGCCAGCAATCATGGTGATATGCAAACCTGAAATCGAAATCAAATGACCGATCCCGGTGCGATTAAAAACGCGCCAATCCGATTGCCCCACCACACGCTGATCACCCACCACCAACGCCACTAGCACACCGGCGTATTCTTTGCCTGGCAAAGCCGCCAAAATCCGTTCTCGCAACACGCTACGCATACGCTCCACGACGTTGCCAACGCTCCATACAAACGTATCCAATCGTCGATTATCTGGATCCTGCTGCACAGCACCAGTGGCGCGCAAACGCTGTTCTAATAACCAAACTTCATAATCAAAACCATGTGGATTGGCATTGCCATGCGGGCGCTGCAAGCGCACCGTCATTTGCCAGCGCTCACCAGGCAACAGCTCAACAGTAGGTTGGATTTGTTTTTCACCAAAAGAAAAATACCAAGACAAGGCTAATCGTGATGGCAAGTCCGGCACAGGCAACGCATCTGCTACTGACGGTGTCACAACACGCTCAACAGCAAAATTAAAACGCACGCCTTGCTCAAAACGATAGGGCAAACTATCTATCGTGCCGATCACCGTGACGTTGCGCCCTTCCCACGATTTGGGTAATTCTTCCTTCAAATAATGGTGCGCAAACAATGCCGCCCACATCACGCCGCACACCGCGCCCAAACCAGTCAGTAAACATAACCTGGATACATTCAACAATTGTGCTTGAAATGTGGACGCGTACTTTGATTGCAGCGATAACAGCAAACCCAGGAACAATGCCAACAACAAACCGCACCACAACATCAATGCGTCTGGCAACACTGCTTGATTTTGCAAATAAGCAATACCAAGCACAAAACCAAGGATGGCACTGCGCATATAAAAATAAAAAAGTGGAATTTAAGGAAATAAACGAGCAAGCCGAGGTAAGACTACACCGACATTGACTGCCGTAGCTTGCGCTATCTCAGAGGGAGAGATATTACGTAATTGCGCCAACGCAGCAATTGAGTCGCCAACCTTTCTCGTTCCCACGCTCCTGCGTGGGAATGCATACATCTCTTACCATTGACGACACACCTTCAATAAACCAGGTTTACTCAAGTAATCCCTAGCACTGGAATAACGCCAATCTTCTGCCGCATCTACATAACCGCGTTTCACCGGATTTTGGTGAATGTAGTCAATCTTTTGCCGCATCATTTGCTCTCCCTGAATCAATTCAGGATGCACGCCTTCCTGCCAAAATTGATAAGCACGATCATATTTATGGGCTTTTTTGTAAAACGCCAATTGATCCAAAATCTGTCTTATGTTGTGTTCAGTAAGATATTGAATCAGATTTTTGGTTGTCCATGATTTGAACCTAGCAATATCTTGATTCAGGTTCTGGCTTCTAAGTACAAAATGACAATGATTTTCCAGCACAACCCACGCATACACTTGAAGCCCATCCTTGTTTAAAAAACGCAGAGAATCGAGCAAGATGTCGACGGTGTCAGGACGAGTGAATACTGGAATCCAATGCAAAACTGTCAAGGTAACGAAGTGCGGCTTTTCGGGTTCGATGATTTTGTAACGGCTTCTACCCATAGTTAGGCTCGGTATGCATTCCCACGCGGGAGCGTGGGAACGAGAAAATCTGAACAACTACACTCTTTACCTGCACTAGTTCCCACGCTCCCGCATGGAAATGCATATGAAGCTAACACAAAACCAATGATGGCACTGCGCATATCAATTCAATTCAGTTTTTCAAATAAAAAATGGAATTTAAGGAAATAAACGAGTTAAACGAGCAAGTCGAGGTAAGACTACACCGGCATTGACTGCCGTAGCTTGCGCTATCTCAGAGGGAGAGATATTACGTAATTGCGC
>CAZCIX010000003.1:76881-82999 GCA_964498835.1 uncultured Burkholderiaceae bacterium
CATTGACTGCCGTAGCTTGCGCTATCTCAGAGGGAGAGATATTACGTAATTGCGCCAACGTCGCGCCAATACGCGGCAATTGTTCTGGACTGTTGGGCTGATCCAATCCACGCAACCATGCTGGCGCGCCATCTGGCGCATCGGTTTCCAGGACGATGCTGGCTAACGGCAACTGGGCAGCCAAGCGTCGAATTTGCAATGCACGGGGAAAGGTCATCGCACCACCAAAACCCAGCTTGAAACCTAGCCGTATAAATTCTTCTGCTTGTTGAAAACTGCCATTAAAAGCATGCGCAATCCCACCTGGCACACGAATACGCCGCAAATATTTCAATATCAAATCCTGCGAACGCCGCACATGCAGCAAGACTGGCAGATCAAAATCACGTGCGATTTTGAGTTGCTCCACGTAAAAATGTTCCTGCTTTTCACGCATTGCTGGCGTGCATAACGCTGGAATAAAAAAATCCAAGCCAATTTCGCCAATTGCAACAAAACGTGTATCGCTTAAGGCAGCAGGAATAGCAGCACGCAAAGCCAGCAAATCACGCTCATCCGCTTGCGGTACAAGCATGGGATGTATCCCCAAAGCGTAGACAGCATTCTGCGATTGATGCGCTAACTTAGCGATCGTTTGGAAATTGGCTTTTTCCAGCGCAGGAATGACAATCCACACCACGCCCTGCTGCACTGCACAATCGGCAGCGCCAGCTAACACAGGGGCATCAAGATGGCAATGGGTGTCTATCCACATGGTTGTTTTCTAAAATTTAAACAACCTCTACACACCAGCACGAGTTTGGTGGCAAAAATAAAAGAAAAAACAAGCTCGTTTAACAATAATTGAATAATGGCGTTTATTTTAAGAATGCCGCTACAGCGTATAGATATTTATCAACGCTGAACCAAGGACATTGGCACTGCAATACACCCTATACACCCTATAACACAAGCTGCGCCAACGATACTGGTACCTACCGTAAAGCTTCCTAAAACAAATGATAATGCTGTTTGACCTAAATTCATGGCTGTTTCGGAACTGCCCTGATTCATGACTCCGTAGCCTATTAGACCATTTATTACAGCACCAGCAATAGCACCAGCAATAGCACCACCACCAGCAACAGCACTAGTCCCTGCACCAGCCTGAAGGATACACGGTCCAACTATTGCCCCTAGCGAGCCACTAACGATCGCTCCACCAATCGCCCCCATTCGAGTCGCTTCCAAAGAGTCATAACTTTCATAGTAATTGTGAAGAATAGCGGCACCAGTATAGCCAATCAATGCGCTGGCAGCGCTACTTAATCCACCAAAAACTACTCCACCAGCTAGGGAGGGACCAACAACTCTACAAAAAGGTGAACATACACCCTCAATGCTTGTTGCTAGATTACTCAGTTGAGTTGTTGTAGTAGTAGTTGCGGGTCTTGCTAGATCTATATCAAAAAAGGAACCATTTAATCCTGCTCTAGAATTTCGTACACCTCTTTCCATCTCATCCAAATTATCAACAAAACTTGCCGTAGCAACTGGTACAGTTGTGTCTGCTACCACGGCGTCCCTCACATAGATTACATCACCGTGCTCACGACTATTAAAGGCCTGATATAACTCCTCCATAAAATGCACTGCTTGATTTTGTGAAGTACATAAAACTGGAGTCGCCCCCTTGTCTCTGACCAAATGGAGTGCTAAATCACGATCACCTTGCCCAACTACCACATCCAGTAAATACTTTTGCGTGCCGTCAATATCAAAAGCTACATTAATATCAAAACCAGCATCTAATAATTTTTCTATAAGCGCTTCTTTCTTCTCAATATTCTGGCACCCACTGTTTGCATAGAATCGGTCCAATGCCATGAATGTGGTTTTAGCACGCTGTTCTAAAGTTGGCGGTGAAGGTTGCCCCACAAATCCAGACGAAGGCAATGAAGAACCAATAGCACTAAACATAATATTTTCACGATTCTTAAAATGAGAGTTTTCAGGAAACTAAACTAAACAATACAAATTTAGCTTTGTTAAAAAATGTTATTATATCAATAATTAAATGCATTGTTAATAATAATTTTTTATCTGCCTTGATAAAGACTAAAACGACGATTCAAAAAAACTCAGCACATCAGCGCGACGTGCCAACGTATCTTTTTGAGCAAGCTGGATTAACTCACAAGTGTAGCTAGATTCAAATAGCAAATAGGAAGCCAATACTGCACCACGCGCTTCGGTGGCACCGATGCCAGATAGCAAGGTTCTGATGGGAAGCGGCAAACTGCTCACATGGCGACTGGCAATGTCGTCCAAACGTTCAGATGGCGCGATGACGAGAAGATCGACTTTACGCAATGGCATTTTGTCCCTCAACGCATCAGGCACCATAGATAAAGTCGCATTGATACGCGTTAAACGTTCAATATCTACCGCCAGACTATCCAAAAAAATACTGGACATCGCATGCCCTGCAATTTGCGCCAAACTGGGATATTGGCTAGGAATAGAAACATCCCGTGCTGGTTCCACCAAACGTCCGGCGCCGACCACCAACACTTTGCTAGCCCCCAAATGAATTGCCGGCGAAATCGGTGCTAGTTGCCGCATGGAACCATCACCACAATATTCACGCTGTCCATCACAAAACAAAGGTATTGCGGGAAAAATAAAGGGGATAGCTGATGAAGCAAGCAAATGTTCAATACCAATCTGATCTTTTAACGCGATACGCTGCATCCTGGCCCAAGGAGCAATATCGCTAGCAGTTTGGTAAAAAGTAATGTGTTGCCCTGCAGTATAAGACGATACAGATACGGCTAATGCATGCAACGCTCGGCGTGACAACGCTTGATCCAGACGCGGCAAATCTAACATCCGATGTAGCAAACCTACCAAAGGCGTGTTATCTAACAATGCATTGGGAGGTGAGGCATGCCATTTCCGCAACAACCAACCAAAAGATAACAAAGACAACCACTTCGCACCCGAACGTATAACACCAAGAGAATCAGCGCGATAAACCTGCTCCACAGTAAGATTCTCCCAAACATGCAGAATCTTCGAGACAGCACTTGAAAAATTTTCAGAATAACAAGCCAATGCTGTTGCATTAATTGCACCAGCCGAGGTACCACAAATAATATCGAACGGATTGCGTTTAGCCGGCCAACCAGCATCGCACAAAATCGAATTAATTGCCTGCAAAACGCCCACTTGATATGCTGCTCGTGCCCCACCGCCACTTAATACAAGACCTGTTTTTTGTAAGTTTTCCATTCTGCAAGAGTCACCAGATAATCAGAAATATGTTTCATATATACATTGCATACCCATAAAAAAAACGGATATAAAATCCGTTTTTTTATGTATTTAATCTATCTGCTTAATATTGATAACTTATTAAATTAATTTTCAGTGTGAGATAACGCAGAAAATACTCGATCACGAATTTGATCCACTGGCCCGACTCCAGCAATTTTGCTGTATTTTGGTGCTCCTGACTGACCTGAGCGTGCCCATTGACCATAGTAGTCGAGCAAAATTTCTGTTTGCTCGTGATAAACCGCCAAACGTTTTTGCACGGTTTCTTCCTTATCATCGTCACGCTGTACCAAATCTTCTCCAGTGACATCATCTTTGCCAGCCACTTTAGGCGGATTGAAATGAACGTGATAAGTACGACCAGAAGCAGGATGCACACGCCGACCACTCATACGCTCAATAATCGCTGTATCAGGCACATCAATTTCCACGACATAATCGATCTCTACACCCGCTTGCTTCATCGCCTCAGCCTGCGGAATAGTGCGTGGAAAACCATCAAATAAATAGCCACGCGCACAATCATCCTGCGTCAATCTATCCTTGACTAAACGGATGATGATGTCATCGGACACCAAACCACCGCTATCCATGACTTTTTTCACTTCCACCCCCAAAGGACTACCCGCTTGAATCGCAGCACGCAGCATGTCGCCAGTAGAAATTTGTGGAATGTTGTATTTTTCTTTAATGAAATTCGCTTGTGTGCCTTTGCCAGCACCCGGTGCCCCTAACAAAATAAGACGCATGAACATTCCTAAAAGTTTATAATTTTTTACAATTTTGCCGTCTAGCTTGACGTGCCAAACGCGCAACTTACCACATTATTCATTTAAAAAATTGCTGCATACGCAGCAAATCCTCTAACGTATCTACCCCAGCCGCTGGCGCTGTCTCTGTCACATGAACCGCAATCGGATAACCATGCCACAAAACCCGCAATTGCTCTAATGCTTCAATTTGTTCAATCGGTGAAAGCTGTAAGGTTGGATACGTTTGTAAAAAAGCATTGCGATACGCGTACAAACCAATATGGCGCAAAAAAGGCGTTTGTGTATTGGCGGAAGTTTGCGCATACCCATCACGATGCCAAGGAATAGTTGCGCGTGAAAAATACAATGCCCTGCTCGCTTTATCCAGTACCACTTTGACGATGTTTGGATTACTAACATCGGCAAAATCATGAATCGCATGCGCAGCGGTCGCCATCGGTACAGTATCGCTAATCAACGCTGCCGTGGCTGCAATCAATGCAGGGTCAATTAAGGGCTCGTCACCCTGTACGTTCACAATTACGGCATCCTCAACTAATCCCAGAGCAAGCGCGACTTCGGCAATTCTATCGGTACCAGATGGATGATCTTCACGCGTGAGATGTACTTGCACCTCATGTTGTTGACACGCATCAACAATGCTTGCATGGTCAGTAGCAACCACAACACGCGTCGCACCGGACTGCATTGCACGTTCAGCAACACGCACCACCATTGGTTTACCACCTAAATCTGCCAATGGTTTATTAGGCAAACGCGTGGATGCCAGGCGCGCAGGAATGATGACAGTAAAAGGTGAAGAAAACATGGATATTCGTAAAAGAAAAGCAAATTAAGAAGCTAGTTCACGCGCTTCGTCTATCCACATAATTGGAATGCCATCCCGAATCGGATAAGCAAGTTTGTCCGCGCGGCAAATCAGCTCCTGTGCTTGTTTATCGTGCTCCAGAGGGCCTTTACAAAGAGGGCAAACTAAAATATCAAGCAAGCTGGCATCCACCAAGTTTCTCCAAAATTTGTTCAGTCCAAACGTCGTTAATAGATACGGCAACAGGAACCACCCACAGACGCGGATCATTTTTAAGCGACGGAAAATGGACGCATTTTACTGCATCCTTTTCGGTCATCAAAATGATATCGGCTTGAATATGATCAAAAGAATCAGCCGCAAAATCATAATGATCTGGCAAGGCTACCTCCTGAAATGACAGACCAGCGTTGCGCAACATCGCAAAGAAACGTGCCGGATTTCCTATGCCAGCCACGGCAGCAATAGAAGTAGAAACAGCAATAACCTTGTTATCAACTAATGTGTTTAAGGCAATTTTTTCTGAACGATCGCACAAATGCTCTGCCACCAAGCCCGTCAAGTGCATACAAACAAAACGGTCAGCCTGCATATGCATCATTTTTGATAAAGATTGCGACAAGGCAGGAAATGTATCAGGTGTTGCATTCACCAAGACAAAATCGCTCTTGCGTGTCATCGGTTCACGTAGCGGACCTGCTGGAAGCAAATAACCATTGCCACCACCACGCGTATCGAACAAAACAATTTCAATGTCCCGCTGCAAAGCATAATGCTGCAAACCGTCATCCGAAATAATCACATTGACCTCAGGATGAGCCGCCAATAAAGCATGCCCAGCAGCCACTCGATCAGGCCCAACCACTACAGGACAATGGGTACGACGAGCAATCAATATTGGCTCATCTCCAACCAAACTAGGCTTGGAGTCTCTGCGTACATATCGAACAAAATTACCATCGCTGCCATAACCACGCGAGATAACACCAGGCGTATAACCAGCCTGCTGCAATGCCTGCAATAGAAAAATTGTCAATGGCGTTTTCCCAGTTCCACCAACAAAAATATTGCCGACCACCACAACTGGCACTGGCAAACGCGTCGATTTCAACCATCCACGATTGTATAACTGGCGCCGCAGCTTAACCAACGCTCTCAGCAACAATGAAATTGGAAGCAATAAATACGCCAACCATCCTCGACGCATCCAATGTCGCAT
>CAZCIX010000004.1:0-66181 GCA_964498835.1 uncultured Burkholderiaceae bacterium
AACGACAAAAGACACTAGGTTCCCGCCTACAACCGCGGGAACGACGGTAATTTTGGTGTTTGCACTCGTTCCTTTTCTCCTGCGTGCGAATAAGAAATGAGTTTTTAGGAATTTGAATATTTATACAAGTTCCGGTGCATATTGATGCAAAACCTGTTCGGCAACGCTACCGAAAAAAATTCTAGTGATGCTGAAAAACGGGCTGAGTTTGTTACCTATCGGCACAAGGTCAACAGCAGCAAGATGTTCGATACTCCAGTCATCTTTCTGATGCTGTTCAAACAAATCATCCAACTCGCCCCACCAATGTCGGCGCTCCGTAATCAGATAAGGGCTGTTGAGATTAAGTATTTTGATCGTATATTCAGCCTTGCTTTTATCCGTTTGATCCAAACCATGTGCTGGAACAACACGCCCATCCGACAGGTAGGCAAAAAAACGGGCGCAATCAGTTTGATGACAAGAGATAAACAGGCTGGAATCATATTCACTACGTTTTGCATGGCCACCAAAAATCTCTTGGCCTTGTGCCTTAAACGCACTTAAATCATTTTCGCTATCCAACGCACTGATGGCAAGGTTTTGATAGTCAAACGTACGCTGCGGATAAACACTTTTTGGTTGAATATGTTCAATGTGGTAACCCAACCCAAGGAGATCAGCGCGAATTTCTGAATAACAGCACAGAAAAAACTGCTCATCCAAAAGACGATCACGTAACGCCTCCTTATGTCCGTAACTACTCCAGCGACTGCGTGCATCGTCTTTACTCTGTGGTGAATCAGCATGCGCCGTGTTCAAGTGATATCCACCGCTACCTTGCTTCTTAATAGCCCTCATCGTTGCAAAGCCTTTTGACGCTGTATGCTGCGCTGCAAACGTTGCAATTGCGGATGCTGCTCACCCAATTTATCAACAAGCATCTGCATCAAACCTTGCGCTTCTTCAGTCGTATAAGCACCTTGGTCAACGAGTTCGGTTAAACGCTGAAGATCTTTCTTTTCGTCGATTGGTGGCTGCGGATCAACCATCATGACACTGTGCATAACATCCCCACTGGGCTCGCCGTAAGTCATAGCAAGAGGTGGCGCGGCAATGATTTTGCCAGTTGAATCTGGGCCGATGATGCGAATATTTTCTCGTTTGACTGTACTCAACACCTGCGGACTATGCGTAGTCACAACAAACTGCAACTTAGGAAAAGCCTCAGTCAAACTTCGCAACACCACCTGCTGCCATTCAGGATGCAAATGCATATCCACTTCGTCGATAAGCACAACACCTGGCGTTTTTTTAGCGGCATCACTACCGAATTGAGGGTTCAGTTTGGTGGCACGAAAAGCGATGTCAGCAATCATGCCTATCATGTTGCGAATACCATCGCTGAGCAACTCAACGGGCAATACGCCATGCTCGTCATGGTGTGCTACGAGTTTTTCTCGCGGAAGTGAATAATGAATATCCTTCCAACCAGTAGGTGCTAGGCAAGTATTGACGGCTCCCGATACCGACTCGATAAAGTGATCGAATTCCGTAGATTCATAGGTTTTCCCAACCTTATCGGCTGACAACCGTTCACTAAGCATACCTATACTCCAATAGCGAAACCATTTAACCAGCAATTTGTAGCTGGAAGCGGGATCCAGACAATCTTTGTAACCAATTGTGCGCGAGGTTCCCTTTTGTTCTTCGTCTCTGAGTTTCTTCTGTTGCCATAAGCGATTGGTACCGTAATACGCTAAGAGTGATAGAACAACATCCGTTCCCTTCGTGCGCACGGCTTCTTGTTGGCGCTTGCCATAATCGATCAGCGCTTTGGCATGCTTAATAGTCGTCTTGGCTTTAATAGGATTAGAGAGATGACGCTTCCAATGGGATAGCTCACCAAGTGCATCCAACTTACTGCCTGGAATCCATCCCGTCGCTTCCAAATGCACGCCATTAACGGCATATTCCATATCGTTTGTGCGCGTTTCCCTGACACGCGACTGACGAATATCAGTAGACTGAAAATGCTTACCAACTCCCTCATCAAACGCACCAATATAAGGGCCAAAAGCAACAGCAATCGCATCCAGAATAGAGGTCTTACCAGCACCGTTTGATGCCACAAGAACGGTTAACTGCTCATGGAAATCAATCTCAATCGATTCAAAGCAACGGTAATCTGTCAATATCAGTTTTTTAATATTCAAATTCGACATGGAGCCTTCTCTCTGCTCGTTTCAAAATTTTGTGTAAATCAAATTAATGCCGAATTGGCAAAAGCGGCAATGATACCGCGCCCATAAAACGCGTGAATACTATTTCCACAAGCAAACTCAAAACCACCCACTCCGCCCCTTCAAATCCACCAAGGTCTCATCCAAACAAAACCGAATCAACGCCACCATTTCATCAGCCAGCAAAGGCACACCGTGTCGCAAAGCACTCAATATCAAAGGTAAGGTAGTGGTATCACGCACCGCATCCAACGGTAAACGTGGATCACGCACAGTCTGATCAAAATAGTGGGGGTGCACATTGGAAGATGATCCGGTTAGCAAAATACCGTCGGCCAAGGCAAACAAAGCGTCGCTATCAACTTGGTCACCGACAGCTGGCAATATCAGCGGCATGCAACCAGCACCTGATAACACGGCTGCTATGTATTTGTGATGCGCAGTATGGGAAAAATGCGTCCCAATATCCTTGCTGCAAGCGGAGATGATGACAATGGGACGACTCATGATGTGGTCTTTGTAAAAATTGTGCGTGAAAGCTACAAGATTTAAGACCGATTTTATACCTAATAACGAATTACTTTAATGCATTAATTTGAATAAAAAACTTGCCAATAACATCCATAATTGCGCTTTTAGAATCGAGGCTATCAATACACAAAAAATGATAATTTTACAACTACGATAGTATTTCTTCTTTTTTCAACCACGCCGCCAATTGCTCTGGACGCAGGTTGTCGTATATTTCGAATGGCTGATGTATCCACAGATTGTTATCCAGATAATCCACATAAAAATCCGGACGAATGGGAGAACACGCTTTGTACCAAATCACGGCGGATTTGAGTTCAGTGACGGTGGGGAAATTTTTAGATACGTGACTGAGGACTTGCTCCATCGTCACGCCGGAATCGACTAAATCATCCAACACCAGCACTTTGCCACCCAATGTGCCTTGGCTGATGGTGATGCTATCGCCGATTTCCAACTCACCACGCTGCGTGCCGGATTGTTCGCGATACGAACTGCTGGCGAGGATCGCCAAAGGAAGGTTGAAGATGCGAGAAAAAACATCACCTAGTCGCAAACCACCACGCGCCAGGCACAAGATTTGATCAAATTGCCAACCGGACTCATAAACTTGCAATGCCAGTTGCTCAATTGCGCGGTGGTAGGCATCCCAAGTTACCCATAAATCATCCTTACTGGATTTGCTAGATTCACTAAATTCATTGGAAACAAGCATTCACCACCCGCTTTGTATATTTTTTTATTGATTGAGCTATTTCATCATTCAAATGGATGACGTAAGACGATTGTTTCCTCACGGTCTGGCCCAGTCGAAATCATATCGATAGGCACACCCACCAATTCTTCGATACGTTTGATATAAGCACGCGCATTGGCAGGCAAGGCTTGCAAAGATTTCACACCAACTGTGCTGTCCGTCCAACCTGGCATTTCTTCATAGATAGGCTCGCAACGCGCTGCATCTTCTGCCCCAACAGGGAAAACATCAACGACTTTGCCATCCAGCTTATAACCAGTACACAATTTGAGTGAGGTCAAACCATCCAACACATCCAATTTGGTCAAACACATGCCTGAGACGCCATTGATTTGCACCGAACGTCTTAACAATGCGGCATCAAACCAGCCACAACGACGCGCCCGGCCAGTGACAGTGCCAAACTCATGACCCACGCTGGACAAATGCTGGCCTACCCCTTGTTCAGTTTCCAATTCGCAAGGAAATGGACCTGAACCAACACGTGTTGTATACGCTTTAGTGATCCCCAAAATGTAATGCAGCATATTAGGACCCACGCCAGCGCCAGCAGCCGCATTGCCGGCCACGCAATTACTGGAGGTCACAAAAGGATACGTGCCATGATCGACGTCCAACAAACTACCCTGCGCGCCTTCAAACAACAACTTGGCGCCTGCTTTGCAGGCAGCATGCAAAGCGCTGGATACGTCAGTCACCATAGGCTTGAGACGTGGCACTAAACTCAATGCATCGTCCAATGTTTTTTGATAATCAACTGGGCTCGCTTTCAAATATTGCGTCAATACAAAATTATGGTAATCCAGGTTTGCGCGTAATTTCTCAGCAAAACGTTTCTCGCTTAACAAATCCGCTACGCGTATCGCACGACGGGCAATTTTGTCTTCATACGTTGGGCCGATACCTTTACCAGTGGTACCAATTTTTGCTTCACCACGCGCAGCTTCACGTGCGCAATCCAAGGCGACGTGATAAGGCAAAATCACTGGACAGGCTTCGGATATTTTGAGGCGCGAAGCGACTTCAATGCCATTGGCTTCCAATTTATCAATTTCACGCAATACATCCGGCACCGATAACACCACGCCATTACCGATATAGCAGGCAACGCCTGGTCGCATAATGCCGGATGGAATCAATTGCAATGCGGTCTTCTTACCGCCAATCACCAGCGTATGACCTGCATTATGGCCACCTTGAAAACGCACCACGCCTTGGGCATGCTCAGTCAACCAATCAACGATTTTTCCTTTACCTTCATCGCCCCATTGGGTACCGATAACAACAACATTTTTGGCCATATTTTGTGATGACATGCTTTAACCTAACTTAGCTTAATTTTTAATGTAAATTTTTTATTTGTTTTTAACTTGTTTTTTACTTTTCAACTTCGAATTTATCAAAGCAAGGGTTCAATAACCCAATCCTGATTATTAGGCACCAGTACACGATCGCAATCAAACTCATCCTGATCATTTTCATGGCCAGGCAAGCTTTGTATGACAACCTCACCAGCCTGCCGCAACTGAGCAATCTTGCTACGTAATGCTTCTTCTTTCCCCCATGGTGCTCGAATGGCGCGCTTGCGCTCTGCACCGGGCAAAAGACGGGCTAATTCACGCAGATCCATAGAAAACCCAGTCGCAGGACGCGCGCGGCCAAATGCTTCGCCAACATGATCGTAACGCCCCCCTCGCAAAACCGCATTCGGCAAACCCTGCACATACAAGGCAAACATGGCACCACTTTCGTACTGATAACCACGCAAATCAGCCAAATCAATCGCAACCTGGGTATTGCCCGCTGACATTGCCAAATCAGCTAAACACGCCAATTCATCCAAGGCAGTCGTAATACCTGGCAAGGTCGGCAAAATAGAGCGTGCACGATCGAGCACTGTTTCATCGCCATACAAAGTAGGCAACGCCAACAACGCTGCACGTGTTTGCTCAGCGTAATCAGCTGTCATAACCTGCAAAGCCGGCACATCTTTAGCGCCCAATAAAACCGTCAATTCAGCCAGATTTTTTTGCGCCTTGACATCCGTAGCAACAATCGCGCGCAATACTCCGACATGGGATAAATCCAAACGCATTTCCGAAAAACCCGCCAGTTTCAAAGAAGCGCAGGCTAATTCCTGTATTTCAGCATCAGCTTCCAAGCCAGCATGACCGTAAATTTCCACGCCAATCTGCAACGGTTCACGCGTTGCATGTAAGCCAGAAGGACGTGTGTGTAACACACTACCAGCGTAACAAAGCCTCGTCACAGAATGACGATTCAACAAATGCGCATCAATCCGTGCCACTTGCGTGGTCATATCGGCACGCAAACCCAAAGTATGGCCAGATAATTGATCGATTAATTTGAACGTGCGTAAATCAGTATCCTTCCCTGCTCCAGCCAATAAGGAGTCTAGGTATTCCAACATAGGTGGCATGACTAATTCATAGCCATATAGACGAAAATGATCCAAGATAGTGCGACGCAAATCTTCTATCTTGCGCGCTTCAGACGGCAAAATATCGGCAATGCTTTCGGGAAGTAGCCAATTTGGCATGAAATTAGACAGTAAGAAAATGAATAATAAAAACTAATGATGATGAAACGCATCTAATCTAACAATGAAAGATGCAAAATCATCATCACACTATTTTTTGGCACCAGCAGAAGTTTTGGAAGAAGAAGGTGCAGATGCACTAGCACCGGAATTTTTAAAATACTTGAAAAATTCGCTGCTAGGATCTAACACCATCACATCGTTATTGGTTTTAAAGCTAGCCCGATAGGCCTCCAAGCTACGATAAAACTTATAAAACTCAGGGTTTTTAGAAAAAGCATCGGCATAAATCTTCGCTGCTTTTGCATCGCCTTCACCACGGATAGTTTGAGCCTCACGATACGCCTCGGCCAAAATCACTGTGCGCTGTTTGTCAGCATCAGCCCGAATTTTTTCAGATTCTGCAGAACCAGTCGAGCGCAACTCATTCGCCACTCGTGTACGCTCTGCTTTCATTCTGTCGTAGACGGAATTATTAATTTGTTCGACATAATCAACACGCTTTAAACGCACATCAATAATGCTGACGCCCATCTGTCTTGCCTCTTCTGCTACTTTTTTACGAATGGCATCCATGACTTTACCGCGTTCACCAGAAATCACTTCGCGCACCGTACGTTTGGTAATTTCATCATTCAGAGCAGCTTTGATAATTTGCAACATACGATCACGCGCACGACGCTCATCACCACTAAAATTCACAAAATACACTTTGGGGTCAGCAATACGCCATTTGACAAATGCATCAACCAAAACATTCTTTTTTTCGGCAGTAATAAAACGATCTGAATCAGGCGTATCGAGCGTCAAAATACGTTTATCCAAATACAACACATTTTGAAAAGGACGCGGTAATTTGAAGTGCAAGCCTGGTGTGCTAATCACTTCTTTGACGCTACCAAAAGCAAACAAAATAGCGTATTGACGTTGATCCACAACAAATAATGTTGAAGACAAAAACATTAAACCCATCAATCCGGTTAGAAGAATAGAAAATAGTCGGTTCATTATCGCGCCTCCCGATCACGTGAATCACGGCTACGAATATCTTTGGACCGTGGCACATCCACTGCTTGCAAAGCATCCTGTAAAGAATTAGCAGCAGCTGTATTTGGCTGCATCAATATATTCGATTTCATATTGGGATTACCAACTCCATTTGCACCATCATTTACTGTTGATGGTGCAGATTGGACTGATGATGTTGATGCCGCTGATTGCGATATCAATTTATCAAGGGGCAAATAAATCATATTGCTACCATTTTTAGCATCAACCATGACTTTGGTTGTACTAGTAAAAATTTGCTGCATCGTTTCCAAATACATACGATCACGCATCACAGCAGGGGCTTTTTGATACTCGGTCAATACTTGTTTAAAGCGTGCCGCATCACCCTGTGCATTGGCGATTACACTGGCACGATAGCCCTCTGATTCCTGCATCAAACGAGACGCAGCACCGCGTGCTTTAGGAATCACATCATTGGCATAAGCCTGACCTTCATTTTTCTGACGCTCTTTATCCTGCCCAGCTTTCACTGCATCATCAAAAGCAACTTGCACTTGCTCAGGTGGTTGCACCCCCTGCATCGTAACGTTGACAATTTGCACGCCAGATTTGTAGCGATTCAAAATTTGTTGCATGAGTTGCGCAACATCAAGAGCGACCTTTTCCCGTCCTTCATACAGCACAAAATCCATTTTGCTTTTACCTACAATTTCTCGAATCGAGGTTTCCGCAACTTGTCGAATTGTCTCGTCTTGATCACGATTATTGAAAATCCATTCCGATGCGCTGCTTAATTTATATTGCACCGCAAATTGAATATCAATGATGTTTTCATCATCGGTCAACATCAATGACTCTTTGGCTTGCTTGTTTTTGACAGAGGAGCGATAACCAATTTCTGCGGTACGTACCTGAGAAAAATTCACGACCTCATGATCTTGAATCGGATACGGCCAACGCCAATTGAAGCCAGCAGGTGCATCGTAACTATATTTACCAAAAGTCATAACAACGCCGGTTTGACCTTCCTGAATGATGAAGAAACCACTTGCCAACCATAAAAAAAGCACAACAACGGCAATCGCACCAACGCCTAATCCAGCTTCTTTCATACCAGAATTTTGATTGCCGTTAGTACCAGAATTGTTATTATTAGAACCATTCTTGCCGCCAAGAAAACGTCCCCAACGCTGATTAAAATCACGCCAGAGTTGATCTAAATCTGGGGGAGCATCATTGGGCTTTTTGCCATTTCCCGTTTGTTGTTGATTCTTCTCGTCCTGAGAACTGCGCCCCCAACCAGGGTCGCCTAGCGACAACATCACACCAATTTTCTTCAATAATGGAACAAACATTCTTTGTGATCCGATTAGGCAATGATAATAATGACAAAACTAACAAAGACCTCAACAACGAGCTCAGCAAGAAAGAGAGGGAGTGTCAGCGGTATGATTAATTTGGGCGAATTCAACAATAGCCTGGCGCAATAAATCCAAACCAGCACCAGTTTTTGCACTCAAAAAAACGCGGTGGATTTTACCACACTCATCTCGCTCCAAAGAAGGAGCGAGATCGGCCGCATCGATTTTATTCCACACCAATATTTGAGGGATATGATCGGCACCAATTTCTTTTAATACCAGATTAACTTGCTCGATTTGCTCCATGCGCACTGGACTATTTCCATCTACTACGTGCAACAACAAATCGGCGTGATTGGTTTCTTCCAGCGTGGTACGAAAAGCAGCGACCAATTGATGTGGCAGTTCGCGCACAAAACCAACTGTATCGGATATCACGACGCTGCCCACTTGATCACCCAAATAAATCCGGCGTGAAGTGGTATCCAGCGTGGCAAAAAGTTGATCCGCTACATAGGCTCCCGTTTTGGCAAGCGCATTAAAGAGACTGGATTTACCAGCGTTGGTATAGCCAACCAACGAAATAGAAAAAGTGTGATTACGCGCTCTTGCTCGACGTTGGGTTTCGCGTTGACGGTGTAGCTTATCCAATTGAGCACGTAGGGCTTTGACTCTGACACCAAGTAAACGACGATCGGTTTCAAGCTGGGTTTCGCCTGGACCACGCAAACCTATCCCACCTTTTTGACGCTCTAAATGGGTCCAGCCACGAATTAAACGCGTAGCAAGATGTTGCAACTGCGCCAACTCCACTTGCACTTTACCCTCGTGACTCTTGGCACGTTGGGCAAATATATCGAGAATCAAGCTGGTTCTATCAATGACGCGGGTAGCAAAACGACGTTCAAGATTTCGCTGTTGCGCTGGCGACAAGGCGTGATTAAAAATCACAAGATCCAGCTTGCTTTCCTGCACGACGGAAATAATTTCATCGGCCTTACCTGTCCCAACAAAATACGCCGGATCAGGACTAGAACGCTTGCAACTAAACACGATGACTGGTTCTGCGCCTGCCGATTTGCAAAGTAACGATAATTCTTCCAAGCTAGCAAGAAAATCCTCTTTGCCAAAATCGACACCAACCAACGCTGCACGCATATGCTTCTGAATTTAAATTTTACAATCTTGCACTTAATTTAATGCACTTACTCTTGCTCTGCTTCGGTACCGAGATTTAACGTCACAGCACGTCCGGGAACAACGGTGGAAATCGCATGTTTATAAACCATTTGCGTCACGGTATTACGCAAAAGAATGACGTATTGATCGAACGATTCAATATGACCTTGGAGTTTGATTCCATTAACGAGATAAATTGAGACAGAGATATGCTCTTTGCGCAAAGTATTGAGGAAAGGATCTTGCAACAATTGCCCTTTATTATTATTCATAGCAGTTCCGTTATGTTGTTATAGTGATATGTTGAATTGTTATTATTTTTGCATTTCGCATTACATTTAAAATGAGAACGTTGCTTTTAATCTACAAGCAATTTATAGGCAATGTGAAAATTTTCAAACCTTGAAAGTGTATCTTTTTGTAATATTGTCAGTAAATTCTCTGTCAACCTTGTTTTTGCCCCTTGGCAAAAGGGTTCTTCCCTGTCCGCAACTCAATTCGCAAAGGCGTCCCCAATAGAGAAAAGGTGTCGCGGAAATGTTTTTCAAGATAACGCTTATACGTTTCCCCAATTGCATCTAATGCATTTCCATGAATCACAATGATAGGCGGATTCTGGCCTCCCTGATGTGCATAACGCAATTTTGGTCGAATTGAGCCCTTACGACGCGGCTCTTGGCGTTCCACCGCTTCAATCAAAGCACGCGTTAATTTTGGCGTAGATAAATCAATCATTGCTGCCGCATAAGCCGCATCGACTGACTTCATTAAGGGCGTAATCCCCGATGCATTTAAAGCTGAAATAAAATGAAACTTAGCAAATGAGAGGAAATTCAACTTACGCTCTAAATCCATTTTGATTTCATCGCGTCGGTCTGACTGCAAACCATCCCACTTATTCACTCCCACAACCAGCGCCCTACCCGTTTCAAGAATAAATCCTGCAATATGGGCATCTTGCTCAGAAATATCCTGCTGCGCATCTAACAATAAGATGACAACATTAGCCTCAGAAATAGATTGCAAAGTCTTCACTACTGAAAACTTTTCAATAGCCTCAAATACCTTACCGCGACGACGAATACCAGCCGTATCGATCAAGGTATATTGTCTACCGCCACGTTCAAACTCAATTTCAATCGAATCGCGTGTCGTACCAGGCATATCAAATGCGATGACTCGCTCCTCACCTAACAAGGTGTTGACCAAGGTTGATTTACCGACGTTAGGACGACCAACAATGGCGATTTTGACCTTACGTGCATCTTGTTCTAACACTTCTTCAGCATCGTCACCCTTCAGCTCGTTCATATCAGCATGGCGTGCAAAAGCTAAATCCAATGCTTCATCCAACATATCATGCACGCCATCACCATGCGCGGATGAAATAGCAAGCGGATCCCCCCAACCGAGCTCATAAAAATCCGCTGCTACTGCGGTGTATTTCATACCTTCTGATTTATTGACGACTAAGACAACGGGGCGACCGGCTTTGCGTAAAAATTCGGTGATAGTTTTATCATGCGGCGTCAAACCTTGACGACCATCCACAATAAATACGATGACATCCGCTTCTGCCACAGCTTGCTTGGTTTGCCGCGCCATTTGATGCACGATGCCCTCTTTGGCAACGGGTTCGAATCCACCAGTATCAACGACTAAAAACGGGCGCTCGCCCATTCGACCTTCACCATAATGACGATCACGCGTCAACCCTGGCAAATCTGCCACTAATGCATCACGCGAACGCGTCAGACGGTTGAACAAAGTGGATTTACCGACGTTAGGTCGGCCTACAAGTGCAATAACGGGTTTCATTCAATACTTACGCAGATTACTCGGACGCTAATGCGGCCACTGTCCCTGATTGGGTTTGGAAAATCAAATTCGCACCAGCAACCAATGGCGTACCAATCACTGGGCTACCATCAATAGCGATGCGACCTATAAAAGTACCATCTTCACGTGAAAGAAAATGGATCAATCCTTGGCCATCGCCAACAACAACAGCACGTCCAAACGAAATCGGGACAGATAAACGACGATTTTCGAGCTTATCGTTAGACCAGCTGCTCAAACCCGTGTCACGGGCTAAAGCATGTACGGTGCCACGTTCGTCGGCAGCAAACACAAAACGTTCATCACCGCCTAAACCCACATCACTGGATAAATCTTTCGTCCAACGCACTACGCCATTGCTCACATCGAAGCAGGCTAAACGTCCTTGATACGTAATGGCACAAACTGAGCGGCCTAATACAAGAGGCAGGCCAGAAACATCCGCAATACGCTCTAACTCCGTAGCACCACGTGGATTACTGACAGCTGCTTCCCAACGCACGGCACCATTTGCTAGCGCCACAGCCAACAATTTTCCACCTGGCAATGCTGCAATCAGATTGGGACCAGCAATCACCAATCCTGGTGCGCTGCGTAAGCTAAGCGATGGTGTGATACGTTGCACTGACCAACGGCGAGCGCCTGAAGAAGCATCAAAAGCAGTGATGCGATTATCCAAACTACGCACAATCACCAATCCACTTCCTACAACAGGAGCAGATAAAACCTCGCTAGAGGCTTGTGCTTTCCAACGCAATTTTCCAGCATCATTAAAAGCCAAAACACTGCCTTTTTCACCAGCAACTGCGACGACATTACCATCACTACCCACACCAGCAGTCAACACCGTGCCCGCATTGATACGCCACAATGGCTGCCCATTTTTAGCATTTAAACGTGCAACAGAACCATCTGCTGCAGCCACGAAAAGACTATCTTCCGCTAACGCTGGGGAAAAAGAATAATTACTTGCCTTACCTATCGTAGTTGACCAGGCCGAACGCAATGCCAAGGTTTGCTTAAAATCACTTAAGGGGGCGGGCCTATTGCGTGCCGTAGTAGAACTTGCAAAAGGATTGAGTGAAGAACATCCTGTTACAGTCAAACCAGCCACACCAACCAAAAAAATCAAGCTGCTTAATAAGCTCAATCGCACTACAAAAACCCGCATATTTTTCCTTTATTAATTGCTTTATTGAACCTTATTTAGCTTTATTTAGCTTGCTCATTCTTTTCAGCAATTTTGACAACTTCTCCACCCAGCGCATCCAATTTCAATTGAATCAATTGGTGACCAGGATTTTTTTGATCTATTTTTTGCAGCGCTGCCTGATATGCCAAACGCGCCTCTGCTGTTTTATTTTGCGCAAATAAAATATCACCACGACGATCTTCAACCGCACCGGAAAATTGAGCTGGGTAATTTTTCGCATCACCTAACAATTTCAGACCAGCATCATAGGCTTTCTCGTCTAGCAAAATACCGGCCAAACGTATTTTTGCCACCGCTTTGTATTCGTCATCCAAACCAAAGTCAATCACCCATTGCAACTGTGTTTTAGCCAGCTTTAAATCATGCGCATCGAACGCTGCTTTTGCCGCAGTCAACGCACTCATTTGTGCATAAGTTGTTTTACCAAATTTGCTTTGCATGTCTGCTGCTGCACGTTGTACTTTGGCTTGATCCTTTAGCATCACAGCTCTTTGCAATTCTTCATATAACTGTGAGGCTTGAATAGATTGCGTACGTTGATAATAATTCCAACCCGTCCATCCGCTATAAGCAGCCAAGACGACGATTAATAACCAGGTTAAAAGATTACCAAATCGATTCCACCACGCTTTGAGTGCATCTATTTGCTCTTGCTCTTCGAGATCGTATGCCATAGTTAATTGAGTTAAATTGAGGTTTTAGTTAAAAGTTAAATTAATTATTTATTAATGATGAGTATGGTTATGATTATGACTGTGGTCATGCTCATCAGCACCCACAATTTGATCAACAACATAATCAACCAAGGAATCAAATGGAACGCTAGTTTGATTGTTTTGATTATCATCAACGCGATCAGCACGCATTGCTTTCACAACCACCGTATTTTGAGCAATCTCATCCTCACCAATGATGAGCGCAAAAGCCGCGCCGCTAGCATCAGCCCGCTTCATTTGCGATTTAAAACTGCCGCTACCACTTGAGGTGGCGCAATGTAACACAACATCCAAACCAGCATCACGCAATCTTTCTGCCAACACAGATGACTGCAATTGCGCATCTTCTCCTTGATGCACCAAATACACATCACATTGATTAGGTTGATAGGGCTCGCCAGACGCTTTCATCAATTCAATCAAACGTTCCACACCCATCGCAAAACCACACGCAGGCGTTGGCTTGCCGCCAAATATTTCTATCAAAGGATCGTAGCGACCACCGCCGCACACCGTACCTTGCGATCCCAACTGGTCACTCACCCATTCAAAGACCGTGCGATTGTAGTAATCCATGCCACGTACCAAACGTGGATTGATAGTGAAAGGAATATTGTTATGGCGCAAAATTTTCTGTACGCCATCAAAATGCGCCTGCGACTCTTTGCCCAAATACGACAACAGTTGAGGTGCAGCATTCACCAAATCCTGCATAGCAGGATTTTTAGTATCCAAAATCCGCAATGGATTGGTATACAAACGTCGTTGCGCATCGGCATCCAACACCTCTTTATGCGCCTCAAAATACGCAATCAAATCAGCTCGATGTTGCTGACGCTCTTCTGCATTGCCAATCGAATTCAACTCCAATCGAATCTTGTCCAAACCAAGGTCATCCCACAAACGCTGGCATAACATGATTAATTCAGCATCAATATCTGGCCCACTGAAACCGACGGCTTCCGCACCTATCTGATGAAATTGGCGATAACGACCACGTTGTGGCTTTTCATGACGAAACATGGGGCCAGCATACCAAAGACGTTTGGGGGCATCGTACGTTAAGTTATGCTCCAACACCGCACGTACCGCACCGGCAGTTCCTTCCGGACGTAGGGTCAAATGATCACCATTCATGGCATCAACAAAAGAATACATTTCCTTTTCAACAATATCACTCACCGTTCCCAAACCACGAGAAAATAACGCGGTTGCTTCAACGATAGGTGTGCGGATTTGCTGAAATCCATAGCTTTTCAAGACGGATTGAACGGTATTTTCAAACAATTCCCATAATGCTGCGTCAGCAGGCAAAAGGTCATTCATTCCTTTGACACCAACTATTTTTTCGTTCTTCTCGTTCTTTTTATTTTCTGACATGCTGTAATCCAATATCCAATTCGCTTATTAATGCTTATTAATACTTGTTTAGCTGATATTTATTTGGCGTAACGTGTCTGTACATAATCCAACACGATAGCCTGAAACTCTTCTGCGATGCGCTCTCCGCGCAAGGTGACCTTCTTTTCCCCATCAACAAATACTGGCGCCGCAGGTGATTCTCCTGTACCGGGCAAACTAATACCGATATTGGCATGTTTGGATTCACCAGGACCATTGACGATACACCCCATGACCGCGACATTCATGCCCTCCACACCGGGATATTGCTTTTTCCACACCGGCATTTGATCACGCAAATACGTTTGTATTTTGTCAGCCAATTCCTGAAAAACGGTAGAAGTCGTGCGACCACAGCCTGGACAAGCAATCACCATAGGGGCAAATTTTCTCAAACCCATGGTCTGTAAAATTTCTTGTGCAACAACGACCTCTTTCGTCCGATCGCCACCCGGTTCTGGTGTTAATGAAACACGGATAGTGTCACCAATGCCCTCTTGCAACAAAACAGATAAAGCAGCCGTTGATGCCACAATCCCCTTGCTACCCATGCCTGCTTCTGTCAATCCAAGATGCAAGGGATAATCACAGCGATGGGCCAGCTCACGATAAACAGCAATCAAATCCTGCACGCCAGAAACCTTGCACGACAAAATAATCTTATCGGCCGCCAAGCCCAATTCCTCTGCCCGCACAGCATTTTCAATCGCAGAAGTCACCAGCGCTTCATACATCACCGCTTGCGCAGTCCATGGTTCAGAACGTTGCGCATTTTGATCCATCAAACGCGCCAATAAACTCTGATCCAAACTGCCCCAATTCACACCTATACGCACTGGTTTATCGTAAGTACAAGCTGCCTCTATCATCTGAGCAAACTGCGTATCACGCTTTGCGCCTTGTCCCACGTTTCCTGGGTTAATACGATATTTCGATAAGACTTTGGCGCACTCAGGATAATCTTTTAACAATGTGTGCCCGTTATAGTGAAAATCACCCACCAAAGGCACATCGACGTCCATTTTCTGGAGTTGCTCATAAATCGCTGGGACAGCGCTTGCCGCTTCCGGGCTATTGACAGTAATACGCACCATTTCAGAGCCAGCGCGTGCTAATTCTTTAATTTGAATCGCCGTTGCGATCACATCTGCCGTATCGGTATTAGTCATGGATTGCACCAACACAGGCGCGCCACCACCAATCACAACCACACGTGCACCATTACGCACTGAAACAGAACGGGCCTGACGCCGCGCTAGAGGACCAGAACAAATAGGGGACAAACTGGAAGAAGTGAATGACGACATAAATGATGACTTAAACAATTACTTAAGGAGTACTTCAAATTACTTCAAATTTATCCGCGCTATTTTGCTGTTACTAGCACGCTTCATTTCCAATTGCACACCACGGAAACTCGCATCAACACCTGTTGGATTACCGACCACCATAAACATGGGCTCCTCAACATTGAAAGTTTCACTAGTCCCCGCTTTAAACAAACGAGAAACTACAGTGCCACTTCTATTCATTTTTCTAATTTCTATCCATGAATCTTCGCGTATCTTCAAAACTAAAGAATTTTTCGAAGAGTTATCCACTGCATTATTCGCTAAGTTATTCACTAAATTTTTGACAATATTTTCTGGAGGATTTTCCCCAAGACCTTCCGCAAAACTTTTTGACGCAGCTTCCGAATCAACAACATTTTTCTTTAAAGAAACCAATGCATCAGCAGGAGCCAATTGTAGTGATTCACTTGCACTCGCGGCATCGACAGACGATGAAGGTGAGGACGATGCAAAAGCAGAGGAAGCAAACGATGTCCACTCTTTACCAAAGTCAGCTACTTTGGCGAAGGCAATTCCAAAAGTTTGCGCTATGCCACCTACTCCATGCTGCACAAAAAAGACTATCACCAATAAAAAAACAACCGAACTTATCACCCAACGCAAGGAGGTATTGCGGCGATTAATAAACAAAGAGGGCAAACGACGCAAATCAAGCAATGGCGTCGATAATGTACGAGGAGACGCCATCGGCGTCACTGGCTCAACAGGCTCAGGTGCCACCATTGCAATCAAAGGTGCGGGATCCACCTTAAGAATTTTTGCATACGCGCGGATAAAGCCACGCACAGTTGCCAAAGCTGGCCACAAAGCATAATCATCTGCTTCAAGCGCCAAAATTTGTCGAGGTGTTAGTTTTAATAAATTCGCAATCTCTTCTATCGATCGTCCTTGTGCATGCCGATAAGTGGCCAACTGATTACCAGGCATTTGTCGGCTTTTTTGCGGCTGCGATTTCGAGATACTTGCGGGTGTATCGACATCGTTTGTTTCATTTTCATTCATCAAATGCTCCGCGTTGGAAAGCCGCATATTCAGAAGAATTTGGATAACGCCGGAATAATTGCGTGACTAAACTTGCTTCAGTAGCTTTATCACCTAATTTGCGTTCAATTTTGATGGCGAGCCACAATACATCAGCGGTCAAAACATCCATTTTTATCACACGATCAACATAAAAACGTGCGCGCGTGTAATCGTGTGTGTCGTAATATATTTTTGCCAAATTGATATTGGTAACCGGATTAGCAGAATCGTATTGAAATGCCTGTAAAAAATACCGTTCCGCAGCAGAACGATTTCTTAACTTCAAACTACAAATACCCGCATTATTTAGGGCTTTATTTGGCGATGAATAAGTAGGATTTTTGATTGCTGCTTCAAACTGTGCAATAGATGATGTTTCTGCCCCGGTTTGGCATAAAAACCAACCGTAATTATTCATCAACTCTGGATTACTAGGTGCCAGCTTTAAGGCAAGTAAGAAATTATCCCTTGCCAGCTGCATTTCACCCATGTTCATATAAATCAAAGCTTTGACGCCATATGCATCGGCAAAATCAGACCTGGCCTGCAATGATTGCTTAATTTCATCCAAGGCAAATGACAGCTGACCTTGTTCATAATAACTAATCGCCAATTGCAAGCGAATGCTGGCACGCTTATGCGCATCAGCTTGATCAGAATTGGTAGGCAATTCATTGCGCTGCTCGGCAGTCTTCAATTGCGCGGATTGACATCCTAACAACATAAACATTGCCGCCGTAAAAATAAAAGCAATGCGTCCTCTTATTCGGGATTTTTTTATTTTTTTGATTTTTATCACTCAGCAATCTCCACGATGCGACCGAAATTGCTACCGAATTTCTTTTGATATTCGGCCATCTTTTCCATCCGAGCTTGTACTTGCGTGCGATCCTGCACTTCACCAGCCAATTGACCACAAGCAGCATCAATATCATCCCCACGCGTCTTACGCACTGTGGTGACAATACCGGCATTACTCAAAATACGGGCGAAGGCTTTGATGCGTTCATCGTGCGAGCGTTTTAAACCAGACTCTGGAAAGGGATTAAATGGAATGAGATTAAACTTGCACGACACCGACTGCGCTGGATCATGTGGGTTTTTCACCAATGCGATCAATTCACGGGCATGTGCATCCGTATCATTCACACCATCCAACATGCAATATTCAAACGTCACAAAATCTCGCGGCGCATAGTCCAAATAACGCCTGCAGGCCGCAATCAGCTCATGCAGAGGATATTTTTTATTTAGTGGTACCAAACCATTACGCAATTCATCGTTAGAAGCATGCAAAGAAACCGCCAACGCCACTGGACACTCTTGCGACAATTTATCCATCATAGGCACAACGCCGCTGGTGGAAAGGGTCACGCGGCGACGCGATAGACCATAAGCATTATCATCCAACATCAATTTTAAAGCCGTGACGGTAGGCTCAAAATTCAACAAAGGTTCGCCCATACCCATCATCACAACGTTGGTGATTTGGCGTTCACCTTTGGGACCGGGTTCGATTCCTTTGCTTTTACGCAATTCAAATTCAGCCATCCATAACTGGCCGATGATTTCAGCAACGGAGAGATTACGATTAAATCCCTGCTTGCCAGTCGAACAAAATCGACAATTGACAGCACAACCAGCTTGGGTAGAAATACAGAGCGTGCCACGATTTTCTTCCGGTATAAAAACCGTTTCAACCGCATTACCCTGCCCAACATCCAACAACCATTTTCTGGTGCCGTCTCGTGCTGTGTGATCTTTTAATACTTTTGGAGAAACAATCATTGCTCGCGTTGCGAGCTTGTCGCGCAGTGACTTTGCTAAATCGGTCATAGCATCGAAATCACTGGCGCCAAATTGATGTATCCAGCGCTGCAATTGTTTTGCACGAAATGGCTTCTCACCCAACTCATTACAATAAGCGATGAATTGGGCGGAATCAAAATCAAGCAAATTGGTCAGCGCTGTCATTGATACACTTCATTGATTTATTGGCTAAAAGCAACTAAAACTAGTTAGTTAATTAAGCAAATTAACGTGAATACACGTTCAAAGATGGGAAGAAATAAGCAACTTCAACCGCTGCCGTTTCTGCAGCATCAGAACCATGCACCGCATTAGCATCGATAGAATCAGCAAAATCAGCGCGGATTGTGCCTTTGTCGGCTTTCTTAGGATCGGTTGCACCCATCAAATCACGATGTTTAGCAATCGCATTTTCACCTTCCAACACTTGCACAATGACTGGACCAGAAATCATGAATGCAACCAAATCATTGAAGAAAGGACGCTCACGATGCACAGCATAAAAACCTTCGGCTTCAGCACGTGACAAATGCATCATGCGAGCAGCAATGATCTTCAAACCAGCGCCTTCAAAACGGGAATAAATTTGACCGATTACATTTTTTGCCACTGCATCAGGTTTAATAATCGACAGGGTACGCTCAATTGCCATCTGTAAAACTCCAATAAAAAATTAACAAAAAGATTAATATAATCAACCTTGGATTTTAACATGAAACACCAAGTGCAATTACGCATCAAAATGCACCAAAAAGATGGTAACAATTCAATGAGACGAGGTCATAAAAAGACGACTATTCTGGATGAGCATGATACGGACATCGCCTAACTTTTCAGTCATACTACGGTGACAACAAAATTAATAACAAAAAAGTGCGATTGTTTTGAAATTTTGGTTTTTTTGATAACGCCACAGGAGGCAATATGAGTCAAAACTTGCAGCAAAACTATGGTTACACAGCGGTAGAATCAGCAAATTTTGTAACAGTACGTCATCGTGTATTACGTAATACTTATTACCTGCTCGCTCTTTCCATGATTCCCACCATTTTAGGCGCATGGCTGGGCGTGCAAATGCAATTTAGCTTCTTCGCTGGCTCGCCAATGATGGGCTTCATTGCTTTTATGGCGATTACATTTGGCTTTTTTTATGCGATTGAGAGAACCAAAAACTCCGGCATCGGTGTCGTCGTACTACTGGGTTTTACGTTTTTTATGGGCTTGATGCTGTCACGCTTAATCGGTCACACCTTGGGTTTTTCTAACGGCGCTTCGCTCATTACCATGGCGTTTGGCGGCACGGCAACTGTTTTTGCTGTGATGGCAACCATTGCAACTGTTTCAAAACGTGATTTTTCCGGTTTGGGAAAATGGCTGTTTGCCGGCATGTTGGTGGTGTTGGTAGCAAGCGTAGCAAATATTTTCTTGCAAATGCCTGCGCTCTACCTTGCAATGTCAGTTATTGCTATTGCGATTTTTTCTGCTTACATCTTGTTTGACGTACAGCAAATAATAAATGGTGGCGAAACAAATTACATTTCCGCCACGCTGCGTATTTATTTGGATGTCTATACGATTTTCAGCAACTTGCTGAGTTTGCTGGGAATCTTTGGCGGCAACCGAAATTAAATAAACAAAAAGTAGCATTACGTTATTACTGCGCTGCTGCAACCTGCAAATCTGGCCATGATCCTCAAATCATGGCCAGATTTTTATTATTTAGAGTAATCAAACACCGCAATCGACTCCACATGCGCTGTATGCGGAAACATATTCACAATCCCAGCCTTTTTCAGTACATATCCGGCTTCATGCACCAACACACCCGCATCACGCGCTAGCGTGGATGGACTGCAGGACACGTACACGAGACGTTTGGGTTTTAACGTTTGATTTAACCCGACCAAAGCCTGACACACGGCTGCAGCACCGTCGCGTGGTGGATCGATCAGCATGCGATCAAATTTACCCAATGCAATCAAATCTTCTGTGGTCACATCAAATAAATTCCGGCTACTGAATGATGTTTTTGCAGCCAAACCATTCACCACAGCATTGCCCAAAGCACGTTCGACTAAGGCATCGCTGCCTTCAATGCCAACGACGGCAGCAGCTTGAGTCGCAATCGGCAAAGTGAAATTACCCAAACCACAAAACAAATCCGCTACACGCTCATCCGCTTGTGCTTCCAGCAAACGCAATGCACGTGCGACTAAGACACGATTGATATGGTAATTGACCTGAGTAAAATCGGTCGGCTTGAAAGGCATTTTGATGCCAAATTCTGGCAACAAATAATGCAATGGTTGATCCATTTCATCCGCCTGATCGTATGGATAAAAAGGCACCGCCGTATCCGGCCCACCAGTCTGCAACCACCACTGCACCTTGTACTCGTCGGCGAAAGACTTCAGTTTGACTTCGTCATCGGCAGTGAGTGACTCCATAATGCGTAGCACCATGACTGTTTTATTCTGTCCTACGGCTAATTCAATTTGCGGTAATTTTTCAACAATCGAGAGCGATCCCACCAAACCACGCAATGGCAACAACATGGCAGAAACATGCTCTGGCAAGATGACGCAACTTTGCATATCCGCCACAAAAGCGGATTTCTTTTCATGAAAGCCAACCAGCACCGTGCCTTTTTTACGCACATAACGCACCGACAATCTGGCGCGATAACGATACGCCCAGGTTGGCCCAGCAATCGGGCGCATCATGGTTTCAGCCCGTACTTTGCCGATATGCCACAGATTGTCTTCCAAGACACGCTGTTTGATGGCAACTTGCCCAGCAGGATCCAGATGTTGCATCGCGCAACCACCGCATACATTGAAATGTTGGCACTTAGGTTTGGTGCGCAACACAGATTCGCGATGCAGCGCCGTCATGTTGGCAGCTTCCCAATTATTTTTCTTGCGGAATGAGCTAAAACTCACTCTCTCACCTGGTAACGCCCCTTCTACAAATACCACTTTTCCTGGTGTACCATCTTCATTCGCCAAATGACCGATGCCACGCGCATCAGCATCTAGCGATTTAATTTCGATTTGATTGTCCTGCATCACTCTCGTTGTCATCCTTACTTTGCTGCATGTAATGTAACTTCACAACACAGCCTCTTTTTTTACACCGTTGGCCGTCAAAACACGTCTGAGTTTAGCCAACGCTTCTTGTTGAATTTGTCGTACACGCTCACGTGTTATCCCCATTTCATCCGCCAACACCTCCAAAGTGACCATCTCACCTTCTTCTAATCCAAAACGACGCCTGATGACCAAACGCTGTTTGTCAGTCAAAGTCAAAAGCCAGTCATTGACTAAGCCAGTCATTTCATGCGATTGCGCCTGTGAATCAGGACCATGCTCAGTATTGTCAGGCAACATATCCATCAAACTGGATTGCGGATCATTGTCCAGCGGTGCATCTAAAGAACTAGCATGTTCGGACAAAGCGAGAATATCTTGTACTTCCTCAGCTGGCCGATCAATCAAATGGGCAATGTCTTCCAGCGTGGCATCTTTACCATCCTGACGTTGCTTTTCAAGATAATATTTGGCACGTAACACTTGGTTTAATTCACGTACCATGTGTATTGGCAAACGCACTGTGCGTGCTTGATTCATGATCGCACGCTCAATACTTTGACGTATCCACCAAGTGGCATAAGTAGAAAAGCGGAAGCCACGCTCAGGCTCGAATTTCTCAATTGCATGGATTAAACCAAGATTACCTTCTTCTATCATGTCCAATAAAACAAGGCCGCGATTGATGTAATGCTTTGCAATTGAGACAACCAAACGCAAATTGTGTTCGATCATTTTTTGGCGGGCATCAAAATCACCCTGCTTCGCTAAAGTTGCAAAATGAATTTCTTCCGGAACAGTCAACAATGCACGCGTGCCAATTTGACTCAGGTAATACTGCGTCGCATCGGTGGTTAGCTCTGCGGCCAACACCGCTTTTAACTCATCAATGCCCCCCAGTGCAGTGGTACTGTTATCAAGACTATCAACAACATTCCCAGATTTATCCAGTGTATCCAATGTTTCATTTGCTTCATTTGTTTCATTTGCCTCATCTGGAAAATCGTCTGACGCTATTTCATCATTCAAATACTTGCTGGATTTTTGGTTCATGATTAGCTCGATTAATAATTAGAATAATTAAATTTCTTAAATTAAATCAATTACTTAAACCACAACCCAAATCAGGTTGCTTAATTAGCTAAACCAGGGGCAGAACTGGGTAAAAACTTAGATGGATCGACCGGCTTTCCTTGCAGACGAATCTCAAAATGCAATTTCACTGTATCCGCATCAGAACTTCCCATTTCCGCAATCACTTGCCCTTTAGCAATAGCCTGCCCTTCTTTTACCATAATAGTTTTGTTATGGGCATAGGCTGACAGCAAATTATTTGTATGTTTCAAGATGACCAGGTTCCCATAACCACGAATCCCACTCCCCGCATACATGACTTTACCTCCGCTGGCTGCGCGTACTTTCTGCCCAACTTTGCCGGCGATATCAATTCCTTTGCTTTTACCCTCTTCAAAAGTAGCCGTGATCTTGCCCTCCGCTGGCCAAACCCACGTCAATACATCGTCATTGACCGTGAAGCTTGCACTTCCATTCGCCGCAGGTGCTTTGGAAACAGCACCATCTGCTTTATCGGCTTTAGGAATAAGTGACGGAGGAGCAATAGTTGAGTCAGGTTTCTGTAATTCAAGCATCGCCGCCTCAGAATACGGCTGCTTATTGCCGCGTGGCCCGACTTTTATATTGGCAGAAGCGGTGGAAGATGAAGAGGGTCTCACCTCAATTTCTGGTGTCATATTGACATTAAAAGTTTTCACCTCTTTCGACCCTATCGGTGCAGATGCCGTTGGTACAGCAGGCACTATTGGTGCTTTCGCGTCTGGTGGAGCGATACGCAATACCTGATCAACCTTAATGTCGTTGGGATTGCTTAAATTATTCCAAGCCACAATATCGCGATAATTGAGACCATAGTCCAACGCAATATGTAAAAGCGTGTCCCCCTTCTTTACGGTGTAATAAGGCCCATCTGGCTTGCTTACTGATATCGTCTTTGCTGCATCTTTCACATCGTTCGTTTTGGCTACAGGAGCGGGAATCCCGGCATGGTCAATGACTGGAGCTAAATGATGTGTTGAGCTACAAGCGGTCGTTAGTCCACATACCGCCACCAAAATTAAATTTAAATAACAATTCTTCGTTTTCATTACACGATTCCTGAACGCAAAGGAACAAAATGACAATGTTCTAAAGTGGAGTGCTGCCAATCGGATGGCCCCACTCTTTCTATCAATTGCAATACTTGCTCACGCGCACCAACTGGTGCGATCAATCTGCCACCAATAGCCATTTGTTGTAATAACTCAGATGGCACTTCTAAACCAGCGGCGGCAAGAATAATTCCATCAAAAGGCGCGCAATGCGGTAAACCCATCATGCCATCACCGTAATACAACGATAAATTGGCAAAAGACACAGTTTGAGAATTGATCCGAGCAAGTGTCTGCAAATTATTGGCCGCTAATTCATGTAAAGCATGGATGCGCTCAATCGAATGCACTTCTCGCGCAATTTGTGACAATACCGCTGCTTGATAACCACACCCCGTCCCAATTTCTAATACACGATTCAGGACACCACCATTGCGCAGCACTGCCATCATGCGTGCCACAATATATGGTTGCGAAATCGTTTGATGATGTCCGATGGGCAAAGACGCATCAATATAAGCCTGACTAGCCAAGCCAGAATCCACAAAGGCATGACGCGGCACAGCCATCATTGCAGCAAGAACAATAGGATCCTTCACCCCCTGCTTTTCAAGCCGCTGCACCATAGCACGCCGCACTGCATCTGATACCAAAGGATTGGAACGATCAGATTCGACTAACGCAGATACATGCTTATTTGCTGCGTTCTGCGTGGCCGTTTGTGGCATGACAACCTTACCCAAGGAACGCGCAGCAAAAGAAGGCGACTTATCCTTAGCAAACTCAGAAGAATTGCTGCGAATAGCAGAGAGTGACAATGGAAACTTTTGCTTCTTCTCCGTCGTCATAACAAACCTTCTTTGAGTGCATTCAATTGCGTGGTATGTGTCAAATCTATCTGTAAAGGCGTAATTGATACCTTACCCTGCGCTGTCGCATAAAAATCGGTTCCCTCACTCGCATCTTTCGCTGCACCAGCTGGCCCTATCCAAAAAATCTCCCGTCCATGCGGATCCTGCGATTTAATGATCGCTTCAGATTGATGACGTTTGCCTAAGCGCGTGGCAACAATCTCTTCCAAATCATCATAAGGGCGGTTGGGGATATTCACATTTAACAAATACGGTTTTTGCAAAGTATCAAAACGCTGCTCCACAATCCGACGTGCCATTTTTGCCGCTGATTCCAATTGACTCCAACCAGGTTCGACTTGTGAAAAGGCAATGGAAGGAATACCAAATAAAAACCCTTCTGTCGCTGCAGCCACCGTGCCAGAGTACAAGGTATCGTCTCCCATATTCTGACCTTGATTAATCCCCGAAACAACCAAATCTGGTTTGTAAGACAACAAACCCGTTAAAGCTAAATGCACACAATCAGATGGCGTACCATTCATAAAATAAAAACCATTGGCAGCACGATACAAAGACAGTGGACGATCCAAGGTTAGAGAATTGGAAGAGCCAGATCGATTACTATCCGGTGCCACCACCACAATCTCCGCAATAGGTGCCAACGCCTCAGCCAGCGCCACAATACCTGGTGCTAAATAACCATCGTCGTTACTGATAAGAATACGCATAAATAATTACAAATCCTTGATAGAAAAAAATTCCTGTACTACTGCCAAGTCACGCGTTCTTTTAAACGCCGGTAGGCTTTGCCAAATTCTCTTGCCATATGGCTTTGAAATCAACCGAGGGTCACAAATCATTAAGACACCACGATCAGTTTCATTACGAATCAAACGTCCGGCACCTTGCTTCATGTTAATAATCGCTTCCGGCAATTGATGATGAACAAATCCATTCAACCCCTGTTTTTCCATCACCTCAATCCGCGCGGCAAGCACTGGATCATCTGGCGGAGCAAAAGGCAATTTATCAATAATCACTAAGGAAAGCGCTTCTCCACGCACATCCACGCCCTCCCAAAAACTTTGGCTACCTATCAATACTGCATTGCCAGCCAAGCGAAAACGATCCAGCAATTCTGTGCGGCCACTTTCACCCTGCACCATCAATGGAAAAGAAAGTTGTTGGTTAGCAAATTCTGCACGCAAACGCTCTGCGGTTTGTTTCACCGCACGTAGCGTGGTGCACAAGAAAAAAGCACGCCCGCCAGCAGCTTTCAACACTGGCAACGCGGCATCAACCACCGCATCGGTATATGCCGGTGAATTGGGCTGTGGCAAATTATTAGGAACGTACAGCAAACCTTGTTGTTCATAATTAAAGGGACTGGGCCAAGAACGCGCTAACTCATGCTGCAATCCCATTTGCGACGTGAAATGATGGAAATTGTTCTTCACCGCCAACGTAGCAGAAGCAAAAATCCAGGAGCGTGGCACGCCCTCGCGTTGTTTGTTAAAAATAGGCGCAATCGATAATGGTGTGCGATTTAATTGCAAAGAAACGGAAAAAGCTTCGACCCAAAATATCGTATCGGCGTTTTCTAGGTTTTCTTTATTTTCGTTGTTTTTGTTGGCGTTATTGGGAATCTGATTATTCGAACTTTTAGTCGAATTTTTATCCCAATTTTTACTATTCCAACACTGCAAACGCAGATCTAACTCAATCGCTCTTGTTCGGCATTGCTCAATGGTTTCAGCACGTTCAGCCTGTGCTTCCAACACTGCGATCATGCCGGCCAATTCAACTTTTAATTTTTCTAAAGCAGGGAAAAACTCAGAAGAAGGTGCAATCTGATGAATCGATAAACGCACGTTATCTTGTGGAAATGTCAAACGCAGATCCCGTGCCGCACGCTCAACAGGTGTCACCACTTTCACCCATTCTGCTCCATCGCGCGCATGCGATAACCCTTCTGCCAACACATCACGGCACAACTCCAACACTTGCGAAGTCGAAATCGTATCGCCAAAAAAGAGCGAAGCAACGTCGGGTAATTGATGCGCCTCATCAAAAATAATCGTATTCGCTGATGGCAATAATTCGGCGACGCCATTGTCTTTCAGAGCAACATCAGCAAAAAACAAATGGTGATTAACCACCACCACATCCGCTTTTTGCGCTTCCTTACGCGCTTTCATGACGAAGCAATCTTGCGCATACTGACAATCGGAACCCAAACACGTATCACGCGTCGAGGTCACTAAATTCCAGATTGGCGCCGTTTCCGGCACTTTCAGCAATTCGGATTTATCACCCGACATGGTGGTTTTGATAAAGCGGGAAATTTCACGCAAATATCCCACATCATCACGTGACGTTAAACGACCATTTTGCAGCGTGCGCTCTAAATGAAAATGGCAGACATAATTAGCTCGCCCTTTCAGCAAAGCGATCGATACCGGGACATTCAGCGCCTTGCGTACCGTGGGGATATCGCGTTGATACAACTGATCCTGTAAGTTTTTTGTTCCCGTAGAAACAATCACCTTACCTCCCCACAATAAAGCGGGAACCAGATAAGCAAAAGTTTTTCCGGTACCAGTACCAGCTTCGGCAATCAGGGTTTTTTGTTCCGCCACCGCTTGCGCAATCGCCTTAGCCATTTCAGTTTGCGCCTGACGTGGGCGATAGTCTGCCACCGCAAGGTTTAACAAACCGCCGCTACCAAATAATTGCTCAACCTCAACGTCATGCGCTCCTGACGAAAAAGAAGGAGAAGCTGAAGTCAATGCGGATTCTGACGTTAGCGTTGGTGAAATAGAGGTTTCTTGAGTCAAAGTAGCCACAGGATTTAAGCAGGGACATCTGGAATCAATTGCATTCTCAGCAATGTAATATGATCTTTTAATTGCAGGCGTCGTTTCTTCAAACGTTGCAATTGCAGCTCATTATGCGGCAGATTACGCATCAAAGTATCGATCACAAGATTCAAATCCTGGTGTTCAATTTCTAATTCAGTAATCCGATCCTGTATCTGCTCTACACTCATCTTGTCCATTTTATGGCAATCGAAAAATTGATTAAGGTAAGAAAATTTACAAAACCTAAGACTAAGGCTCCGGCTGATTTGCCAACTTTTTGTCACGCTCTTCAACACGAGCACGGCGCTTGAATAAATTCGCCTCATTTTCAAGCAATTTCACATTGGCCAACATAGTCCGACGCTGCTCTTTTGCACGATCTAAACAGGATGTAGCGAAAAATCTTTCATAGCAAGCACGCTCATCTTTGTCAAATTGCGCAGCAATACGAACTCGCCGACCAGCCGCCTCCTCTAAAGCCATATCGGCATCAGCAACGGAATGTAGTGTTCCAGATGCAGAAGACATAAACGACGAAGCTTGTCCACAATCTACAGAAGGGAAAGCAGAAGCTGCATCATGCTGCGCACAAGCTTGGGCAATAGAAAATTGCATTAATAACAACAGCAAGATCAATGTTTTAACCATTTGATTCATATTTCATATGCATTTAATTTAAATCCAAACTTTCCACCACCGATCGTTGTTCCACGCGTTTCGGCCGGAATCCAGTGACTTTTTCAATCAACTAAACAAGATCAGTCATCACTTCACGCCTTTGCGCTTCCATATACTTTTTAGACTGCATTTCAATAATGCGTGAAGCGGTACGATGAAACTCATTTGCCAAGATGCCCTGCGTGTAAAGTGCTTCGGGCACCACAGCGGCGGACATGAATAATTTCACGTTGTAGTCATAAAACACATCAATAAGCCAAGTAAAACGCCGCGCTTCGGAAGACATAGCAGCAGACATAGCAGGAACGTCAGACAAGATAACAACGTGAAAACGACTAGCTATTTCAAGATAATCATTTTGCGAGCGTGGCCCGCCACATAATGTCGCAAAATCGAACCAAACCACGGTACCCGCACGACGCAAAGCCCTGATTTCACGTGCCTCGATATGAATACACACATCCTCATCATTTGTTTCTGCCACACTAGAAAAAATGTGGCGCAAAGCACTATCTGCATTTGCGCCCAGCGGCGTGTAATACGCACTCACTTGCTCCAACGCACGCCGACGATAATCAATGCCTGCATCCACATTCAAAATATCCATTTTTTCTTGCAACAAAGCGATGCAAGGCAAAATACGATCACGATGCAAACCATCTGGATACAAGGCTTCTGGCGCATAATTTGAGGTGATGATGAATGAGATACCTTGCTTGAATAAAGCCGAAAATAAATTATAAAGTATCATCGCATCCGCAATATCGCAGACATGGAATTCGTCAAAACAAATCAGACGGTATTTTTTTGCAATCAAACGTGCAATTTCATCCAAGGGATTCGCGACCCCTTTCAACTCATCCAATTGTCTATGGATTTCGCGCATAAACTCATGAAAATGCAAGCGCGTCTTACGCACAATCGGGACAACGGAATAAAAGCTGTCCATGAGAAAAGACTTCCCACGTCCAACACCACCCCACATGTACACACCACGCGGCACCTCCGGCCGATGCAACCAGCGTTTTAGCTTATTGGAACGTTGCGACTTGAAAACTTGCCATTCTTCATAAGATTGTTGCAAACGCGAGATGGCAAGGCGCTGTGCTTCATCAGCTTTAAAATCACGCTTCGACAAAGCATGCGCATAAAATTCTTGGACATTCATTGATATCCGATGTAACTAAGATGATGTACAAACAAAAAAAGGGACGAAAACTTCTCGTCCCTTTTATCATTTCAGATGATTAAAAATTCAACGCCCGTTTATCTACAGCCAAAGCAGCTTCTTTAGTTGCTTCTGACAAAGATGGGTGAGCATGGCAAATACGTGCAATGTCTTCTGAAGAAGCACGGAATTCCATTGCAACGACTGCTTCCGCAATCAATTCAGACGCTACGGGCCCAACGATATGCACGCCCAAAATTTCATCGCTTTTCGCATCAGCTAAGAATTTGACCATACCAGAAGTATCACCCAATGCGCGCGCACGTCCGTTTGCCAGGAAGGGGAATGTACCTGCTTTGTAAGCAACACCTTCGGCTTTCAATTGCTGCTCAGTTTTGCCAACCCAAGCGATTTCTGGCGAGGTATAAATGACCCATGGCACGGTGTTGAAATTGACATGTCCATGCTGACCTGCAATACGCTCAGCCACGGCAACGCCTTCTTCTTCCGCTTTATGCGCCAACATAGGGCCACGCACCACGTCACCAACTGCCCATACGTTTGGCAAATTGGTTTTGCAATCGTCATCCACCGCTACAAAGCCGCGATCATCTAGCTTCAAGCCTACGCTTTCACCATTCAAACCATTGGTATTTGGTGTGCGACCGATGGAAACGATCAATTTATCGAATACAGTTTTTTGTGCATCGCCCTTCGCATCCACGTACTCAACTGTCACGCCTTTTTTACCAGCGGTGATCACACCGATCTTGACGCCCAAATTGATGTTCAAACCTTGCTTGGTGAACAATTTGTGCGCTTCTTTGGAGATTTGATCATCCACCGCAGCCAAAAATGTAGGCAAGGCTTCCAGCACCGTCACTTCTGCCCCCAAACGACGCCATACGCTACCCATTTCAAGGCCGATCACGCCAGCACCGATTACACCCAATTTTTTAGGCACAGCATCAATGGTTAAAGCACCGGTATTGGAGAGAATTTGTTTTTCATCAAATTCTGCACCTGGCAATGCACGCGCATTGGAGCCAGTTGCAATAATGATGTGCTTACCAGTAATCGCTTCTGTACCTTTGTCCTTACCTACCAACGCTACTTGAATCTGATAAGCGCCACCTTCCGCTTTAGCGAAAGAACCACGGCCATGGAAGAAAGTAATTTTGTTCTTTTTCAACAAATACAAAATACCGTCATTGTTTTGTTTGATAACGGAATCTTTACGCGCCAACATCTTCTTGAGATTCAGGCTTAAACCCTTCACATCAATGCCATGATCAGCAAAAGCGTGATTCGCATGCTCGTAATGCTCGGAAGATTGCAATAAAGCTTTAGATGGAATACAACCGACGTTGGTACAAGTACCACCTGGCGCAGGACCACCCTGTGCATTTTTCCATTCATCGATACAAGCAACAGAAAAACCCAATTGCGCAGCGCGTATCGCAGCCACATAACCGCCTGGGCCGCCACCAATAACAACCACATCAAAATTTTTCGACATATTTAAACCTAGTCAGTAAAAGGTCAGGAATTGAAGAATAAAAAATAGAGCGCTTAGGCACACAAAAGCACCTAATACGCTCTACCTCTATCTCTGTTTTATATATTCAACAATAAACGTGCTGGATCTTCCAACGCCTCTTTCATCGCTACCAAGCCCAATACCGCTTCACGGCCATCGATAATACGATGATCGTAAGACATGGCGAGATAGTTCATAGGACGAATAACGATTTGGCCATTTTCAACGACAGGTCTTTCTTTCGTCGCATGAACGCCAAGAATCGCAGATTGTGGTGGATTGATGATAGGTGTCGACAACATGGAACCAAAAGTACCACCGTTGGAAATCGAGAAAGTACCGCCAGTCAAATCATCCATCGTCAACTTACCATCTTTGGCTTTAGCACCAAATTCAGCAATCGTTTTTTCGATTTCAGCAATCGACAATTGATCCGCATTACGCAAAATTGGTACTACCAAACCACGTGGTGAACCAACAGCGATACCGATATCAAAATAACCATGATAAACAATATCGTTGCCATCTACGGATGCGTTGATGATGGGATATTTCTTGAGTGCAGCAACTGCAGCTTTGACAAAGAAGGACATGAAACCAAGCTTCACGCCATGTTCTTTTTCAAATTTGTCTTTGTATTTGTTACGCAAATCAATCACTGGCTGCATATTGACTTCATTGAACGTCGTCAAAATAGCATTGGTTGATTGGGATTCCACCAAACGCTCAGCAACACGTGCACGCAAACGACTCATAGGCACGCGCTCCTCTGGACGTTCGCCCAAATTCAATGCTTTAGGAGCAGCGACTTGTTGCAACGCTGGTTTAGCTGCCGCTGCAGGACGAGCTGCTACTGCTGCAGGTGCTGCTTTGGCGTCGACTGCATTGATCACATCGCCCTTGGTCACGCGTCCATCTTTGCCAGTACCCGTTACTTGTGAAGCGGACATATTATTGTCAGCCAACATCTTGGCGGCCGCAGGCATTGCAATCGTGCCCACATTGGTAGCACTAGCAGCACTACTTGCAGCAACTTGTGCTGGTGCAGCTGCTGGTGCAGGTGCCGCAGCTGCGGACGTAGCACCTGCTTTTGCTTCGGTATCGATGAGCGCAATGACTTCACCAGCAACGACAGTGCTGCCTTCAGCTTTGATAACTTGAGTGATCACGCCAGCACTAGGCGCTGGTAATTCAAGCACCACTTTATCTGTTTCGACGTCGATCAAATTTTCGTCACGAGCAACAGCTTCGCCCACTTTTTTATGCCACTGCAGCAAGGTCGCTTCTGCGACGGATTCGGATAACTGAGGGACTTTGACTTCAATAATTGCCATGTAAACTCCATGTCTGGTGATTCATACTGATATGGCGTACCTTTTCTAGTACGCCATGATTAGTTTATTAATTTATAAAATTATTAATGATTATTTGGTCAAAACAAAACCTTTGAGCTTAGCAAAGGCGCCATCCAACAACGCTTTTTGCTGCGCATAATGTTTGTCATAGTAACCAACAGCAGGAGCAGCGCTAGCAGGACGCCCCACATAAGCCAGTTTTTGGCCTTGCTCCATATTTTCAAATATATTGTGCTGAATTTGGAACCATGGACCTTGATTTTGCGGCTCATCCTGCGCCCACACCACTTCTAACAAATTGGGGAATTTTTTCAATTCAGCAGCAAATGCTTTGTGTGGGAATGGATACAATTGTTCAACACGGATAATCGCTGTATCGTTTTGACCACGTTCTTTACGCGCATTGACCAAGTCAAAATAAACCTTACCGGAACAAACCAAGACACGTTTTACTTTCTTTGCATCGATTTTTTCATCGGTTTCACCAATCACGGTCTGGAATGCCCCCTTCGCCAATTCAGACAAAGGTGATCCTGCATCTTTGTTACGCAACAAGGATTTTGGCGTAAAAATAACCAAAGGCTTACGGAACATACGAACCATTTGACGGCGCAACACATGGAAAATCTGCGCTGCGCTAGTTGGTTGTACGACTTGCATATTGTGATCTGCACACAACTGCAAGAAACGCTCAATACGTGCGGAAGAATGCTCTGGACCTTGGCCTTCATAACCATGTGGCAACATCATCACGAGACCAGAAGCACGACCCCATTTGACTTCGCCGGAGCTAATAAACTGATCAATCACCACTTGCGCGCCATTAGCAAAGTCACCAAACTGCGCTTCCCAAATCGTCAATGTATTGGGCTCAGTAGTGGAATAGCCATATTCAAAACCCAATACAGCTTCTTCTGACAAAACAGAGTCAATAACAGTAAATGGTGCTTGTTTATCAGAAACATTTTGCAATGGAATATACGTACCCGCATCCCAACGTTCACGTTTTTGATCATGCAGTACAGCATGACGATGAACAAAGGTACCGCGGCCAGCATCTTGACCTGTCAAACGCACCGCATAACCTGATGCTACCAAGGAAGCATAGGCCAAATGTTCACCCATCCCCCAATCCAGATTCATATCGCCACGTCCCATGCTGGCACGATCACCAATGACCTTTTCAACCAAAGCATGCGCTTTAAAGTTTTCAGGAACAACTGTAATACGAGCAGCCAAACGCTTTAATTCTGCCAAAGGTACGGCTGTATCAGCAGCATCATTCCATTTGCGATTGAGGAAAGGCATCCAATCAACGGCATATTTGCTCTTGAAATTGGAAAGAACAGGATCAACGGTATGTTTACCAGAATCCATCGCATCACGGAACACTTTGACCATCGCATCACCATCATCGGATGCGATTGTTCCTTGGGCAACCAATTTATCTGCATACAACTTACGTGTACCAGGATGGACCGCAATTTTTTTGTACATCAACGGCTGTGTCAGCGCTGGTGTATCTTGCTCATTATGACCAAGCTTACGGTAGCAAATGATGTCAACAACGATGTCTTTCTTAAACGCCATGCGGTAATCCAATGCTATTTGCGTCGCCAGCACTACCGCTTCTGGATCATCTGCGTTCACATGAAATACAGGCGCTTCAATCATCTTGACCACGTCGGAGCAGTACAAAGTAGAACGTGAATCACGTGGATCGGAAGTAGTAAAACCAATCTGATTATTGATGACAATATGAACAGTACCACCTGTGCCATAACCACGAGTTTGCGCCAAATTCAACGTTTCCATGACGACGCCCTGTCCTGCGAATGCAGCATCACCGTGTACCAAAATTGGCAAAACTTGTGACCCATCTTTATCATCACGCCTATCCATACGCGCTTTGACTGACCCTTCTACAACAGGATTGACGATTTCCAGATGGGATGGATTAAACGCTAAGGACAAATGCACAGGGCCGCCAGGAGTAGACACATCACTGGAAAACCCTTGGTGGTATTTGACGTCGCCAGAAGGCAAATCATCACCATGTTTGCCTTCAAATTCTTCAAACAAGTCTTGTGGTGCTTTACCCAATGTATTGACCAGCACATTCAAACGACCACGATGGGCCATACCGATAACGATTTCCTGTACACCTTTTTCACCAGCACGTTGAATCAACTCGTCCATGGAAGCGATAAAACTCTCACCACCCTCCAAAGAAAAACGCTTCTGACCGACATATCTGGTATGTAAATAACGCTCTAGACCTTCTGCTGCGGTCAAACGTTCCAAGATATGCTTTTTCTTTTCAGCTGAAAAAGTGGGGGTGGAACGGATTGATTCCAAATTTTCTTGCATCCAACGCTTTTCAGCAGGATTGCCAACGTACATGAATTCTGCGCCGATGGAACGACAATAAGTATCACGCAAAGCGTTCAACAAATCACGCAGGGAAGCAGTTTCAATTCCAAAATAAGTATTACTGACATTGAATTGGATATCCATATCCGCATCAGTAAAGCCATAAAATGCTGGATCCAACTCAGGAATATTAGGACGCTCTTGGCGTTGCAAAGGATCAAGATTGGCCCAATAACTACCCAAAAAACGATAAGCAGAAATCAATTGCTGAACAGCAACTTGTTTGCGACCCATTTCAGCATCTTCTGCTGCATTAACGGTACGGATTGGGCCTTGCTTGGCACGTTCTGCAAATGAAGCGATCACTGGTGCATGTGGCACGTCGGATTTGTTCGATCCATCAACAGCAGGCACATTTTGCATCGCATCGAAATAAGCGCGCCAGTTGTCACTGACTGAACCAGGATTGTCGAGGTAGGCTTCGTACAATTCTTCAACGTACGGCGCATTCCCTCCGAATAAATAGGAATTGGCGTTATATTGCTGCATCATTACTGCTCACCTTTCTTCGCGCTTCGCGAGATTAGCGGGTTCATCTAACCTTCCGCGACACGGCCTGACCGGTTAGCGGATTGCACCTCAAGATGTGGGGAAGGACTTATATTTTTTAATAAAAAAAACGCCTGCAAGGATAACATATTTGCGCGGCGTCAAAAACGTTTGTAATTGTTTATTTATACACAATATTATTGAACAACTTTTCCATCACCTAGACAGGTGATGGAAATACATACAAGATCAAACTCAAACAAGGGAAAACAAGAAAAATTAACCGCGCGCATTCATCGGCTTAACATCCCGTGGTTTCGCACCAACAAACAGCTGACGAGGACGACCAATTTTTTGCTCTGGATCAGAAATCATTTCGTTCCACTGCGCAATCCAGCCCACTGTGCGCGCCATGGCAAAAATACCAGTAAACAACGATACCGGAATGCCTAACGCTGATTGAACAATACCGGAATAAAAATCCACGTTTGGATAAAGCTTACGCGATACAAAATATTCGTCTTCTAATGCAATTTTCTCCAACGCCATCGCCAATTTAAATAACGGATCATCTTGAAGACCCAACTCGTTCAAAACTTCATAACAAGTTTCACGCATCAATTTTGCTCGTGGATCATAATTTTTATACACCCGATGCCCGAAGCCCATCAACCTTACGCCTGAATTTTTGTCTTTGACTTGCTTGACGAACTCAGGAATTTTATCGACAGAGCCAATTTCTTTCAGCATATTCAATGCTGCTTCATTAGCACCACCATGTGCCGGCCCCCACAAACAAGCAATCCCAGCTGCAATACAAGCAAACGGATTCGCACCTGACGATCCAGCCAAACGCACAGTGGAAGTCGAGGCATTTTGCTCATGATCAGCATGCAAAATCAAAATACGATCCAAAGCACGTACCAAAACCTCGTTAACTTTGTATTCTTCACATGGATTAGAAAACATCATGCGCAAGAAATTCGCGCTATAGGACAAATCATTACGTGGATAAACAAAAGGCTGACCAATCGAATATTTATATGCCATCGCCACCAATGTTGGCATTTTCGCAATCAAACGAATCGCTGATACTTCACGATGATGCGGATCATTGATATCAAGTGAATCGTGGTAAAACGAGGCCAAAGCGCCAACCGTCCCCACTAAAACGGACATCGGATGCGCATCACGACGAAAACCACGATAAAAGAATTGCATCTGTTCATGCACCATAGTGTGGTGCGTTACCGTATTCACAAACTTGTGTTTTTGCTCAGCGTTCGGCAATTCTGCGTTCAACAACAAATAACAAGTTTCAAGAAAATCGCAATTCAGTGCCAGTTGATCGATCGGGTAACCTCGATAAAGCAACTCCCCTTTATCGCCATCAATATAAGTAATCGATGAGTTACAAGAGGCAGTCGACATAAAACCTGGATCGTATGTAAATTTACCAGTACTACCGTACAGTTTACGAATATCAATCACATCTGGGCCAACCGTCCCTTTGTAAATGGGAAAAGTAATGGATGGTTCACCATTTGAAAAAGATAGCGTAGCTTGATTTTCAGAATTTTCAGGGGTATTCATGACTCTTCTTTCTTAAGATAGAGAGATGGTTCATATTCATCCACGCAATTTGATGAGCAACGCATGGACATGCGGTAAATCCATATTTCCTTCCGGCTCCTTGCGTGCCAATATCAAATCCATTAAATCTTGATCGCTCAAATCCAACAAAAGCGTCAATGCATCGACTTCTTCATCGGTCATGGATGTTTCATACACATCAAGAAAACGCGTCAGAATCAAATCATTTTCCAATAACCCACGACGCGCACGCCAACGCAAACGGGCACGATTGGCTGGATCAGTTTGATGGTTTGATGTCATAAAAGTGTTAAAACCCAAATAAGATTGAAAATATCAATAAACAAAATACAAAAAGGAGTCATGTAATGTAATAAAGGGCGCAGCATGCTGTCGCCCTTTTTACACTTTTTTACACTTTACACAGTATTTATACTGTGCGACGCAGCATCAACTCTTTGATTTTACCGATGGCCTGAGTTGGATTTAAGCTCTTAGGACACACATCAACGCAATTCATAATCGTGTGACAACGGAACAGGCGATATGGATCTTCCAGATTATCCAAACGCTCGCCAGTTGCTTGATCACGACTATCTGCAATAAAGCGATACGCTTGCAGCAAACCAGCAGGACCAACAAATTTGTCCGGATTCCACCAGAACGATGGGCAAGAAGTCGAACAGCATGCGCATAAAATACATTCGTACAAACCATCCAATTCTTCGCGCTCTACTGGAGATTGCAGACGCTCTTTTTCTGGTGGAATCGTATCGTTGATCAAGAAAGGTTTGATCGAATGATATTGCTTGAAAAACTGCGTCATATCCACGATCAAGTCACGAATCACTGGTAAACCAGGCAAAGGTCGCAACACGATGGGCTCAGTCAAATCGTTCAGATTGGTCGTGCAAGCCAAACCGTTTTTGCCATTGATATTCATAGCATCGGAACCACACACGCCTTCACGGCAAGAACGACGCAAGGAAAGCGTGTCATCAACATCAGCCTTAATCCGCTGCAAAGCATCCAACAACATCTTGTCAGTGTCTTTTAATTTCACTGTCAAATGCTGCATATAAGGTTTGGCATCCTTATCAGGATCGTAACGATAAATTTGAAATTTAAGAGTTTGGGACATATTAAAACCTTAATAAATCTTAATGAACCTGAATTAATCTTAGAAAGTACGTGCTTTAGGCGCGAATGTTTCCACCGTTAATGGCTTAGTCACCACAGGCTTGTACTCCAAACGGTTACCCTCAGAGAACCACAAAGTGTGCTTCATCCAATTCACATCATCACGATTTTCATAATCACGATGCGCGTGTGCACCACGAGATTCTTTCCGTGCCACAGCTGATGTGATGGTCGCCTTTGCTGTTTCAATCAGATTATCCAACTCCAACGCTTCTACACGCGCAGTGTTGAATACTTTGGATTTATCAGTGTATGAAACATTCTTGCAACGCTCGTTCAATTCCATGATGGCTTTATAGCCCTTTTGCAACAATTCGTCCGTACGGAATACACCGCAATATTGTTGCATCGCACTACGAATATCATTAGCCACTGTCTGTACGCGCTCACCACCGGTGCTTGATTCCAATTTAGCCAAACGCTCTCTTGCCATATCAGCTGCATCGGCCGGCAGAGGTTTGTTATTTTTGGTTTTGAGATTGCTTTGCACCACGTGGTTACCCGCAGCACGACCAAATACCACCAGATCCAATAAAGAATTGGTACCCAAACGGTTAGCACCGTGGACTGATACGCAAGCACATTCACCAATCGCGTACATACCATTAACAATTTCATTTGGATTGCCATTCTTGGGCGCAACCACTTGACCGTGGATGTTGGTAGGAATACCGCCCATTTGATAATGAATGGTTGGAACCACAGGAATTGGCTCTTTAGTCGCATCCACATTGGCGAATTTATGACCAATTTCAAGAATGGATGGCAAACGTTTTTGAATCACTTCTGCACCGATATGACGCAAATCCAACAAGACGTGATCTTTGTTTGGTCCACAGCCGCGACCTTCTTTGATCTCTTGATCCATAGAACGAGAAACAAAGTCACGTGGCGCCAAATCTTTATACTGCGGCGCATAGCGTTCCATGAAGCGTTCGCCATTGGCGTTAATCAACAGACCACCTTCGCCACGTACGCCTTCGGTAATCAACACACCCGCACCCGCCACGCCGGTTGGGTGAAATTGCCAGAATTCCATATCTTCCAAGGGCAAACCAGCCCGTGCTGCCATACCCAAACCGTCACCAGTATTGATAAAGGCGTTGGTGGAAGCAGCAAAAATACGACCTGCACCACCAGTAGCAAAAATCGTGGTTTTGCCTTCTAAAATCATGATTTCGCCAGTTTCCATCTCTAACGCAACCACGCCCAACACATCGCCATCAGCATCACGGATGATGTCAATTGCCATCCACTCCACAAAGAAATGGGTTTTGGCACGCACGTTACGTTGATACAAGGTATGCAATAAAGCATGGCCAGTTCTATCCGCTGCTGCGCAAGCACGTTGCACGGCTTTTTCACCGAAATTGGCGGTATGACCACCAAATGGACGTTGGTAAATCGTACCATCCGCATTGCGGTCAAATGGCATACCGAAATGTTCCAATTCGTAAACGACCTTCGGTGCTTCGCGACACATAAACTCAATCGCATCTTGGTCACCTAGATAGTCACCACCTTTAACGGTATCGAACATATGCCAATACCAGTTATCTTCAGCCATATTGCCCAATGAAGCGCCAATTCCACCTTGCGCTGCCACGGTATGTGAGCGGGTAGGAAACACTTTAGACAAAACAGCAACGTTTAAACCTGCTTCAGCCAATTGCAATGAAGCACGCATGCCGGAACCACCGGCGCCAACAATAACCGCGTCAAAACGGCGAGATGGTATGGTGGATTTGATTGCCGCCACGATTACACTCTCCACAAAATCTGTACCGCCCAGCCGGCACAAGCGATTAACCACAACAGTGTGGCAACTTGCAATGTCAAACGAATAGCCATCGGTTTGACATAATCCATCCAAATATCACGCACACCAACCCAGGCGTGATAAAACAAGGCCATCAAAGCAACAAAAGTCGCCATCTTGAACCATTGCATAGCAAACATGCCAGCCCAACCCTCATAGCTGAAGTTATTGCCAGTCAAAAATGTGATCAACAAAATAATGGTGTAAATCGCCATCACAACCGCTGTGACGCGCTGCGCCAACCAATCTTTTAAACCATAATGCGCCCCAACAACCAAACGTTTGGGGCCAACATTGTTTTTGATGTTATTTGCCATTTAAAACACTCCAAACAATTTCAATCCAACCAAAATAGTCAGCAATATGCTCACCACCAGCACTTTGGCAGCAGATTTACGCGCGCAATCTTTGCTCAAACCGATATGGTTATCCATCATCAAGTGGCGCAATCCTGCGCAAAAATGATGTAAATAAGCCCAGCAAAGCGCCAAAATCACTAGTTTGGCAAACCAACCTGATGTCAATCCTTTGAAATGCGAAAAGGAGATTTCAGACGTCAAGCTTTTATCCAACAAAAACAGGATAAAAGGCAGTAGTAAAAACAAAAACATCCCGCTGACACGATGCAAAATCGATACCCAACCTGCTAAGGGCAAACGATAGTTCGACAGCTGCGTAATATGGATATTACGAAACTCCGGTCTGTCGCTTTTGCTGACTGGCTTGGCAGCTTCAGACATAAAAACACCTCCATTTATTTAACAAATCTTTTAAGAAATCTTCTTTTTAATCGAAAAAACGCGTAATTCTCTCTTATTTTCGTATCTCGCACCAGTAGTGTTGTCGCGAGTGTCCGGTTAATGTCCGATTTTGTCTTTGATTTCGTATGCATTAAACGGTATCAAACGGTATCATTACGAATTCGCAGTTTTTACGCATTTTTACGTATTTTTTCGTTTTTCCTCATTATTTTTTCAACCTTGCATTTTTATTCCCTTTTTGGAGATTTACTATGACTAAAGCACCTATGCGTGTTGCTGTGACTGGCGCTGCTGGCCAAATTGGCTACTCTTTGTTGTTCCGCATTGCCAATGGCGACATGTTAGGCAAAGACCAGCCTGTTATTTTGCAATTGCTTGAAATTGCTGACGAAAAAGCGCAAAAAGCACTCAAAGGCGTGATGATGGAAATCGACGACTGCGCATTTCCTTTGCTGGTTGGTATGAGCGCGCATTCCGATCCAATGACTGCATTTAAGGATATCGATGTTGCATTGTTGGTTGGAGCACGCCCACGTGGACCAGGCATGGAGCGCAAGGATTTGTTGGAAGCCAATGCGCAAATTTTTACCGTACAAGGCAAGGCATTGAATGCCGTAGCATCACGCAACGTTAAAGTTTTGGTCGTTGGCAATCCAGCCAATACCAATGCGTATATCGCCATGAAATCTGCACCTGATTTGCCTAGCAAAAATTTTACCGCCATGTTGCGTTTGGATCACAACCGCGCTTTATCGCAAATCGCTGCTAAAACTGGCAAGCCCGTTACGTCAATTGAGAAATTGTGCGTTTGGGGCAATCACTCCCCAACCATGTATGCAGACTATCGCTACGCCACCATCGATGGCCAATCCGTCAAAGACATGATTAATGACGAAGCCTGGAACAAAGATACCTTCCTGCCAACCGTAGGTAAACGCGGCGCGGCCATCATTGAAGCACGCGGCTTGTCTTCCGCTGCATCTGCTGCCAATGCAGCGATTGATCATGTACGCGATTGGGTACTTGGCACCAATGGAAAATGGACCACGATGGGTATTCCATCAGATGGTTCTTATGGCATTCCCAAAGATACTATTTTTGGTTTTCCAGTGACTACGCAAAATGGCGAATACACCATCGTACAAGGTCTATCGATTGATGCTTTCTCGCAAGAACGCATTCAAATTACGTTAAATGAATTACAAGAAGAGCGTAATGGTGTAAAGCATTTGGTTGGTTAACTTAATCCAACAGAGCGCGGCCGGGCCCCTTTGTAGGTGCTCGGCGGTTTGTTTTTTGCTTCTCCCAAGTTATTCAAGCAAGGTTTTTCGATGAAAAAAATTACCTGCATCCTGCTTTCGATGCTAACAAGCATCAGCATCAACCTCCTTCCCTCATTGGTTCAAGCTCAAAATCAAACGCAGTTGCCACAACAAACACCAACACAATTACAAGACCAAAATCAAGCAACAACGCTCACGCTTGCCATGCTGCAAAAGAACACAAAGAAAAAAATTTCCAAAACAGATTCACATGACGCACACGATTTAAACAATACCAATGAAGATGCCAATGAATCAGACATCAAAACTTCTACGGTGACCGAATATCGCTGTGAATTGGGAAATAATGTCTCAATTTACAACAACATCAACGACGATCAATATATTGCGCTGCGTTGGAAAAAACGCCTGCACAAATTAACTCGTATTCCAACGTCAACTGGCGCACATCGTTTTGAAAACCGAAAATATGGTCTGCTTTGGATCAATATTCCCTCCAAAGGAATACTGCTCGATTTAAAAAAAGGCCAGCAATTAGCCAATGAATGCCATACGCCCGAACAAATGGCACAAAGTACGAATTAGTGAAATTCACTCACTCCAAGTAAATTACCAAACATTACTAAGACCACGAGGATGCCATGTCTCACACCCCATTAAATACAGCGTTTGATCCTTCGCAAACCGTGCAGGATTTTTCACTTTCTGATACACAAAAAGGCAAGTTCTACTCCCTGCCAGCGCTGGAAAAATGTCTGGGCATTTCTCTTTCCCGCTTACCGGTTTCTATCCGCCTAGTGCTGGAATCTGTGTTACGCAATTGTGATGGCAAAAAAATTACGCCAGAACACGTCAAACAACTCGCTAATTGGTCACCCAACGCCCCCCGTCTTGATGAAATCCCGTTCGTCGTAGCGCGCGTGGTACTGCAGGATTTTACTGGCGTGCCATTGCTAGCAGATTTAGCAGCCATGCGCAGCGTGGCGGCTAAGATGAAATTCAATCCTAAAAATATCGAACCATTGGTTCCGGTAGACTTGGTAGTCGATCACTCAGTGCAAGTCGATCACTTCCGTGAACAAGGCGCACTCGATTTAAATATGAAGCTGGAATTCTCACGGAATAATGAGCGTTATCAGTTTATGAAATGGGGCATGCAAGCATTCGACACCTTTAGTGTCGTGCCACCTGGCTTTGGCATCGTGCATCAAGTCAATCTGGAATACTTAGCACGCGGTGTACACAAGCGCACCAATAACGATGGTGATGATATTTATTATCCTGACACTTTAGTCGGTACAGACTCTCATACCACCATGATCAACGGTATCGGCGTCGTTGGTTGGGGTGTGGGTGGTATTGAGGCAGAAGCTGGCATGCTGGGACAACCGGTCTATTTCTTAACGCCAGACGTCATCGGTGTCAATTTCACCGGCCAGTTACGCGAAGGCTGCACTGCCACGGACTTGGTACTGGCCGTGACTGAAATGCTGCGCAAAGAAAAAGTCGTCGGCAAGTTTGTCGAATTTTTCGGTGAAGGCGTGGCATCACTCTCCTTAACCGATCGCGCCACTATCGCCAATATGGCGCCTGAATATGGCGCTACCATGGGCTTCTTTCCTGTCGATGACGCCACAATTGCGTATTTCAAAGGAACGGGACGTAGCGAATCTGAAATTCAAGCATTTGGAACCTATTTCAAAGCGCAAAAACTATTTGGCATTCCAAAATCAGGGGACATTGATTACACCCGTGTAGTGGAACTTGATCTGGATACAGTAGCACCGTCTCTGGCTGGCCCAAAACGACCACAAGACCGGATTGAGTTAGGCACAGTGAAATCACATTTCATTGAATTACTCGGCAAACCTAGCACCGAAAATGGTTTTAATAAAAAAGAACAGGATATTAACGCCGTCTATCCAAGCACCGATGGTGTCAAGGTCAAAAATGGCGACATCCTAATTGCTGCCATCACATCCTGCACCAACACTTCCAATCCTAGTGTCATGCTGGCAGCTGGCTTGCTAGCAAAAAAAGCTGTCGAAGCCGGCCTTAAGGTGGCACCGCACATCAAAACTTCACTTGCTCCAGGCTCGCGTGTCGTAACTGAATATTTGGCGGCAGCTGGTTTGCTTCCTTACCTGGAGCAACTCGGCTTTGGCGTCACCGCGTATGGTTGTACAACTTGTATCGGCAATGCTGGCGATTTAACACCAGAAATAAACCAAACGATTGTGCAAAACGATATTGTGGCATCAGCTGTTTTGTCAGGTAATCGTAACTTTGAAGCACGTATTCATCCCAATATTCGTTCCAACTTCCTCGCATCGCCACCGTTGGTCGTTGCCTACGCGATTGCAGGTAGCATGATGCGTGACTTGATGACAGAACCAGTGGGGAAAGGTACGGACAAAAATGGCGTTACACGTGATGTTTTCCTACGTGACATTTGGCCTAGCAGCACAGAAATTGCTGAATTGATGCAATTTGCCCTCAATGCAGAAACCTTTAAACAAAACTACGCTGATGTGAAAGGCAATCCCGGTAAATTATGGGAAAACGTGAGCAGCGTAGCCGGTCAAGTCTACAACTGGCCAGACTCTACCTACATCGCAGAACCGCCTTTCTTCGACAATTTCACGATGCAACCCGAAGCAGTTGCCAACGGCATACAAGGTGCGCGCGCTTTAGGTGTGTTTGGTGACTCCATCACGACGGATCATATTTCTCCCGCAGGTGCAATCAAGGAATCCAGTCCAGCAGGCTTGTGGCTGACACAGCATGGTGTGATGAAAGCCGACTTTAATTCCTACGGTTCACGTCGCGGCAATCATGAAATCATGATGCGTGGCACATTTGCCAATGTGCGTATCAAAAATCGCATGATTCCACCAGCAGCCGATGGCTCCAGCGTCGAAGGTGGTATCACCATTCACCAGCCATCCGGTGAAGTCATGCCTATCTACGACGCTGCCATGCGTTACATCCAGGATGGCACGCCCACGATGATTTTTGCTGGTGAAGAATACGGCACAGGCTCATCACGCGATTGGGCAGCTAAGGGAACGTATTTATTAGGCGTAAAGGCCGTCATTACACGCTCATTTGAACGCATCCATCGCTCTAATCTGATCGGCATGGGCGTCTTGCCACTGCAATTTATTGGTGAAGACAGTGTGCAAACCCTGAGCATCAAAGGCGATGAAATATTCGACTTGAAAGGTATAGAAGGCGAAATCAAACCACAACAGGAAGTGACACTGGTTATTCATCGTCGAGATGGTAAGAAGGACGAAGTGCAAGTCTTGTTACGGATTGATACGCCTATTGAGGTCGATTATTACAAACACGGTGGCATTCTGCCTTTTGTGTTGCGTCAGTTGTTAGCGGCATAAATCGATAGCAAACGGTATAAACGCGCTACCTCACACACATAATAAAACGTCGTTCCCGCCTAAAAACGTGGAACGATGATAATTTTCTTTGATCACGTTTTGAATACCAACATGCATCGTCCATCCAAAAATTCTCCCAAAAAAATATCTTCAGATAGCCAGCGCCTGATTGCTTTTGCACAAGCCATCGTACAAGCCTCCAGCAGGATGGAAGAACGCACCTGGGAACAAGGTTTGGATAAATTGCTGCAAAAATTACTCAAAAATTCTCATCAAGATGCAATAGATGCTGCGCTGGGCTATCTTTTTCAGGAAGAGTTAACTGCTTACGAGGTTTTAATCACATCACTAGAAGCAACCAGTACATCTTGCAGCATCACGCGAGAAGAAAATGGGGAAAAGGTGGAATACAAAGCGCTACTCATCGCCGTTCCCATTTTAGCCTGGACACGCTTCTCGATTGCGTCCGGGCCTCTTTCGGCAGATACGATGGCGGTACTCAGTAGCGATTTATCTGAGCACCTATTGGCGCCTCACACCCAACTTGCTATCGCACCCACTTTGTTTGCCATTGATCAATTGCCACGCACTCCAGCCGAGGTGTTCACTTTTACGCAACGTTTGGCGCAAACAGCATTGAACAATGTACCATTCAAAACGCCTGCACAAACAACGGAAACGGCACCTTTTCTAGCTGACATTCGCTATGTAATTGCCATTGTTGCTGCACCTGCCCAAGCCCCCTTGTTTCGCTGGCAAACCAATACCAATTTGCTGCATTTGAACAAAGATCGTGCTGCCGCTCTGCAACAATGGCGGACACAAGTGACGCCACATATCACAGGTATTTTGCCCGGTTGTGGTCTTGAATTGCTACTACCCGACGCCTACTTCGCTGCTTGTCGCGAGGCTGACAAGCAAATTCGCCCGCTTTCTATCCATGCTGCTGTTAATTACTTAACCCAAGCCTTGCAAGTCGATCCATCCAAACTCCATGCAATCATCGGCAGTTTTGGCGAAGAAAATTCAGAAGGTCAAATCGACGAATATCGCATCAGTTTCACCGTTCACGATAACCCTGATGTCGTGTATGGAATAGTCTGGCCACTCTATGAATTAGAAAATGGTGACAATGACGACAATGACATGCGCATCATCAATGACTTAAACGACATAAATGAGAATAACAACGTCACACAAGACTTGATGCAAACAACGAGCTTGACACAAACTAACAATGCCACCAGCACCCATAAAACACCGTTACAGGAAATCCTGATCCTATTACGCAAAGCAGGAATCATCCACATCGTGCATCACAATGAACGCTTTTTCACCGAATATTGCGATGACTGTGGTGTACCTTTGTTCCTGGATAAAGAAGCAGAGCTGGTTCATGCCGAAATGCCAGAAGAGTCCTATCCTGGCAATGAGCATTTTCATTGACGACTCAGGATTTGGTTTTAGTGGACGAAACGACCAAATCAAACAAAGCAAATAATTCTTTTTCCAAAGCGCGGGTAAATCCCTTCACATCACACAAAGAGGATGCCCGCATAAGAGACCTCAAATCACGACGCAAGGTTTGCAGATATGCCACATCGTTCGCCAGCTTGACTGCAATTCGTACATAATCATCCTCATCACGCGCCGCCAGCTCAGGCAAACCAATCGCAGATAAAAACGCCAATGTCTGCCGACTCACCACCCGGCTTTGTGGCCACGTCACCACTGGGACACCCATCCACAATGCCTCGCAACTAGTCAACCCACCGGTAAATGGAAAAGAATCCAGCGCAATATCAACATCGGCGTATTCCTTCAATACCTGACCGTGGAATGACGCGCCGCGCAAGATGATGCGCTCCGCCTCAATCCCCGCCGCGACAAAAAAGTCGCGCACAGATTGCGAAAAAGCCGGGTCCTGCAAAGTACGCCATTTCAATATCAACCGAGAATTCGGCACCGCCGCCAATATCCGTGCCCAAGTTGCATACACGCCAACATGCAACTTGGCAGTGTTATTAAAGCAGCCAAAAGTAATACAACCCTGCTGCAAACAAGGCAAAGGTGCCACTTCAGCTGGCGCAAAAGGCGCAGGCGTATAGCAAAAACGCCCGCCCCGCAATCGGATAATCGGCTCAACAAACTGCGCCTCAGTCCCCGCTGGCGCATGCCACTCATCCAACAACACCGCGTCGATGACCGACAAACCAGTGCTGGCAAAATACCCCAACCAACTCACTTGCACTGGTGCTGGCCGATGAGCAAACACACTTAAACGCGAACCGGCGGTATGGCCAGACAAATCAACCAGCACATCAATCTGATCTTGCTGTATCAACGCCGCCAGCGCCGCATCATCCAATGCAGCCACATCGCGCCATACACAGCTAGCACGAATGGCATCGCTAATCCAATCACGCACCCGACCGGCGCTATAAGCAAAAACCTGCACCCGCTCAACATCATGCGCAGCGAGTACATCTTTAATAAACCACCCAACCGTATGCTGACAAAAATCTGCCGACACATAGCCTATCCGCAACAAGCGCCCCGACAATGGCAGCAAAGCAGGCCGGGCACGCATCCCACCCGCTTTCTCTATCGCCCACTTCCCCCAAGCCTGCGCCCGCTGCAAACGTTCAGCATCCGACGCTGCGGGGTCATATTCCAAACTCAACAACGCATTGCGCCGTATCACAGGATGATCCGGCAAGCGCGCCAGCAATGCTTCATCAATCCGCCGCGCAGCCTCATGCCGCCCCGCATCACGCGCCACATTCGCCAAATTAAGCAATGGCCGCACATCATTCGGCAGCAATTCACGAACACGTGCAAAACACGGATGCGCAATCGATAAAAAACCAAACGCAAGCAACAAAGAACCAATACTCAACAGCGCTTCAGGATCTTCGTTGTGGGTACTCATCATTTGCTGACAATGCAGCAAGAAGTCATCAAAACGGCCTTGGCCGGCTAGTTGGCGTGCTTGGGTTAGGGATGAGGATGCGTGCATTAGTGTGTGAATCAACGTAAGTTCTACGCATGCGCAAACGAATGCACTTTGATAAGGCGCTCACCAACGCTTACCTCTGCGGTTTTTAAATCGTAAGAAGCTTGCAAACTAAGCCAGTATTGCGGTGATTGATCAAAAGCACGGCCAAATAACAAAGCCAGCTCCGCAGTCACAGGACGCGTCCCTTTAATCACATGCGAAATCCGCATTGCCGATATACCAATCGCTCGAGCGAATTCAGCTTGAGAAATGCACATTTCTTCCAAGATTTCTCCCAAAAACTCGCCAGGATGAATTGCAGATAAGCCATTTTTTGGCATATTTTTCTCCTTCATTTTTGATCTTCGGCATCCTGGCGCACCGCTGACAATTGTTCGAGCAATGCCGGTAGCCATTTTTGTATCGTCTCCCACACCACGTCGAGGTCGATGTCGAAATAGCCATGAGCCATGCGATTACGCATGTTACGCATGCTGCGCCACGGCACTTCGGCATGCGTCTGCGTAAACTCGGCATAGCCGTCCATTATTTTCGTAGCTGCTTCGCCGATGATGATGAGACTCATGATGACTGCCTGTTGAGTACGCTTATCAACCAAAAAATCATCCTTGGCCAACCCTTCCACGAAAATACGCGCATCAGTCGCAGCCTGCTGTATGTGGTCAAGATAATCGGGCAATCGGTGATTCTCGCTCATACCGGTTGCGCCTCCGCGAGCACCTTGGCCCGAAACTTCAAAGGCAAGTCACCGGGGGTCAGTAAATCAACATTGATGCCGAGTAGCGATTTCAGCTCTTCTTCCAAATCGCCCAAATCCAGCAACGTGGCACCAGGTAACGCATCGACCAACAAATCAAGGTCGCTACCATCCTGGTCAGTGCCATGCAGTACCGATCCAAAAACGCGAGGATTCGCCGTGCGAAAACGGCCTACCGCTTCACGCACTGCAATTCGCTTCATATCAAGCACAACGGAAGGTCGCATGGTTATCCTTTCTTATCGAAATTTGTTGAAGTGGTAAACGATAGGTAAGCCATATTTTAAACGAGGCATTATCAAAGCCTCACACCCAGATTGTTCATACTCAATTGTACTTACTCCTCCCCCAAATCCACCGACTCCCCACCCAACAACAACTGCGCCATATCAGAAGGCAACGCTTCCACTGATTTCAGTTTGCGCACCATTTGACGGCTGCGCACCTCGGCACTGTCGATGTTTTTGGCGGCGCGTTCTAGGGTCATTTTGGTGGCGGCTAGGACTTCGCCGAATTTGCCGAATTCGGTTTTGACTGCACCCAGCACTTGCCATACTTCAGAAGAGCGTTGCTCCAATGCCAACGTGCGGAAGCCCATTTGTAGGCTGTTTAATAAAGCAGACAGAGTTGACGGTCCGGCGATACTGATGCGTTGGGTGCGTTGCAATTCATCGGCTAAACCAGGGCGACGCATGACTTCGGCGTATAAGCCTTCGGTAGGTAAAAACAAAATGGCAAAGTCGGTGGTCAATGGTGGGGAGAGATATTTGCTGGCAATTTTCTTGGCTTCCAAACGCACGGCACGTTCCAATTCACGACCTGCTGCAGCGACGGCTTCAGCATCGGCGTGATCGGCAGCTTCGAGCAGGCGTTCGTATTGCTCACGTGGGAACTTGGCATCAATCGGCATCCAGACTGGTGCGTCATTATTTTTGTTGCTATTGCCGGGCAATTTGATGGCGAATTCCACCCGTTCGCCTGAACCAGGGATGGTTTCTACGTTTTTACTGTATTGCTCAGGCGTCAAGACTTGTTCCAATAGCATTTCCAACTGTACTTCGCCCCAAGTACCGCGCGTTTTGACGTTGCTTAATACGCGTTTTAAATCGCCGACGCCGATGGCTAATTGCTGCATTTCACCCAAGCCTTGATGTACTTTTTCCAGTCGATCTGACACCAGTTTGAACGAGGCGCTCAAGCGTTGTTCCAGCGTGGCATGTAGTTTTTCATCCACCGTTTTACGCATTTCTTCCAACCTGATGCCATTATCGGTTTGCAAATCCCTGATTTTGGTTTCCAGCGTGGTGCGTATTTCACTCATGCGCTGGGCGTTGGATTCCGTCAGCGCATGCAAAGTTTGGTTCAAGGTATCGCCAAAGCGCTTCAAACTCAGAGATTGCTCCTCCCGCCCGCTGTGCGATTGCTGCGTGATGGTAAGGCGGATATTGTCCAATTGCTGCTGCATGTTTTGCTGTAATTGCAGCAATAAAGGCGCCATATCCGGCACATCCACTTCTTTCTGCGCTCGGCTACGCATCAAACTCGTGATTTGCAAAACTAGAACCACTACCAAAACAATGGCGATAGAAAGCATCATAAAAAATTCAATTTGGCTCATGATTAATCCAGATTTCCGATTAGCATCCATCGTTTCCGCAGGGGTAAGCAAGAATCCAGTGTCTTTCGTTGTTTACGACTAAAAGACACTGGGTCCCCGACTAAAGCACTCGGGGACGACGGTTTTGAGAGGGGAGTATAAATTAATTAACTTCAATCAAAAGTTGGGGATAGAACAAATAGGACAGATAAGTCATGCAGGATAACGAACATCAAGAATATCCAATTCCTCTATCCCAGCAGGAGTTTTTAAGGTGACCGTATCGCCTACCCGTGCTTTGATTAACGCTCTTGCCACTGGTGAAATCCAGCTGATCAACCCATGCAAAGGATCCAGTTCATCAATCCCTACGATGGTGACAGTGCGCTCTTCCCCTGAACCATCGGCATACGTCACTTGCGCGCCAAAGAAAATCTGATCGCTACCGACATGCACACCAGGATCCACCACTTCCGCCAAATCCATGCGTTTGGTCAAAAAACGGATGCGCTTGTCGATTTCACGCAAACGCCGTTTGCCGTAAATGTAATCGCCATTTTCCGACCGATCACCATTCGAAGCCGCCCACGACACAATGCGCACCACTTCCGGCCTGGCTTCATCAATCAATTGCAGCAATTCATCCTTGATGCGCTGATAGCCTTGTGGCCGGATATAGTTTTTCATCCCGGCCGGGATTTGTAGAGCGGCTGGTTCATCGTCATCGTCATCGTGATCGTTGCCAGCGTTGGTTGGGTGCATAGAGGTCGTATTCATAGCCGATCATTTTAATATGGGTTCGTCGGAAATCATTTTGCATCCCTTGGAATAACATTTTCAACACATTACAATGGGAAAGAGTTTCAACAAGGAGTCAAACATGGATCAATTAAATCGTATTACGCAACAACCTGATGTAATGGGCGGCAAAGCGTGTATTCGTGGAATGCGCGTCACAGTCGGGATGATTTTGGGGCAAATCGGCACCGGGCAAAGCGTAGACGAAATTCTACTGGACTACCCCTATTTAGAGCGTGAAGACATCATGCAAGCACTGCGCTACGCCTCATGGAGAGCCGAAGAACGCGAGGTCGTATTGGCCACAGCATGAAGTTACTGCTTGATATGAACCTATCACCGCGCTGGGTAGGCACTCTGACAAACGCCGGTTTTGAGGCAGCACACTGGTCCATGCTTGGTGCAAAAAACGCACCTGATTCTGAAATCATGATTTATGCCAAGGAAAATAATTATGTGGTTCTTACGCATGATTTAGATTTCAGTGCAATCCTCGCCGCTACGCATGGTGAAAAACCCAGCGTCGTACAAATCCGCTCAGATGACGTCAATCCAGACGTAATTGGTCAACAAACTATTATCGCCTTGCGACAAATGGAATCCGAACTCGCAGAAGGTGCGTTGCTCACCATTGACCAAAGCCGTACACGCTTACGTGTGCTTCCGTTGAGACCAAAAGAATAGTGATCTAACTTGTCATCCCCCCACCTCGCCTTACCCCAAACCACTGATTTACATTCGCATGGCAACCAAAAAACCCTCCTCCCCTTCCTCCTCCGACTACAGCGAATCATCCATCAAGGTATTAAAAGGACTAGAACCCGTCAAGCAACGGCCTGGTATGTATACGCGTACCGAAAACCCGCTGCATATCATTCAAGAGGTGATCGACAATGCCTCGGATGAGGCGTTGGGTGGGTATTGCAAGCACATTGTTGTGACGCAGAATACGGATGGCAGTATCAGCGTGGAGGATGATGGGCGCGGGATTCCGATTGGGTTGCATCCGGAAGAAAAAATCCCTACGGTTGAAATCGTCTTCACCCGTTTGCATGCTGGTGGTAAGTTCGACAAACAAGCTGGCGGTGCGTATGCCTTTTCTGGTGGTTTGCATGGCGTTGGCGTATCGGTGACGAATGCGCTGGCGACACGATTGGAAATCACGGTGTGGCGTGAGGGTGGCATCCATACTCTTGCGTTTGCTGATGGCGAGGTGATCGAAGCGCTGCAGTCGACTAAGGCGCCCAGAGACATCAGCAAAAAAACCGGTACCCGCGTCACAGTGTGGCCAGATCCCAAATATTTCGATTCTCCTGTCATTCCGCCTTTAGATTTACAGCGTTCACTGCATTCCAAAGCGGTTTTGTTGCCCGGTGTCAAAGTCACGCTGCAGAATCAAAAAACGGGAGATAGTCAAACCTGGCAATACGAACAAGGTTTGCGGGATTATTTGAATGAATCGCTGGCTAAAGCATCCGATCAAGGCGCGTTGATTCCACTGTTTGAAGGCGCGCAATACATGAGCGCGGGAAGCAGCAACGCAGAAGGATTTGCTGAAGGAGAAGGCGCGGCCTGGGTGGTGGCGTGGACGCAGGAAGGCGCGACGGTGCGTGAGTCGTATGTCAACTTGATTCCCACGTTTAACGGCGGCACGCATGAATCCGGTTTGCGCGAAGGCTTGTTTGGCGCCATCAAAAGCTTTATCGAAATGCATGCGTTATTACCCAAAGGGATTAAGTTGCTACCGGAAGACGTATTCGCACGCGCGTCTTTCGTCTTGTCCGCTAAAGTTTTGGACCCGCAATTTCAGGGTCAAATCAAAGAGCGCTTAAACTCACGCGATGCCGTCCGCTTGGTTTCTACCATCGTGAAACCCGCGTTGGATTTATGGTTAAATCAGCACATCAATGATGGCAAAAAACTGGCCGAACTCATCATCAAACAAGCACAATCCCGCTTGCGTTCGGCACAAAAGGTCGAAAAAAAGAAATCCTCTGGCGTGGCTGTTTTACCAGGTAAATTAACCGATTGTGAATCCAGCGATATCAGTCGCAACGAATTGTTTTTGGTAGAAGGTGATTCCGCCGGCGGTTCAGCCAAAATGGGGAGAAACAAAGAATTCCAGGCCATTCTGCCCTTGCGCGGCAAAGTCTTGAATTCCTGGGAAACCGAACGCGACCGCTTGTTTGCTAATAATGAAATTCACGATATTTCCGTCGCCATCGGTATCGATCCACACGGCGAACATGACACAGTGGATTTGAGCAATTTACGCTACGGCAAAATCTGCATCCTGTCCGATGCGGACGTTGATGGTTCGCATATCCAGGTACTGCTACTGACTTTGTTTTTCAAACATTTTCCGCAACTCATCAAACACGGCCATATCTGCATCGCCCGCCCACCTCTCTATCGGGTTGATGCACCGGCACGTGGCAAAAAACCTATTCAAAAAATGTACGCCCTAGATGACGATGAGTTGGCGGTCATCGAAGACAAATTACGTAAAGAAGGAGTTAAAAACGGCGCTTGGTCAATTTCACGCTTCAAAGGTTTGGGTGAAATGAACGCCGAACAATTATGGGAAACCACCATGAATCCCGACACCCGCCGTCTGTTACCGATCAATCTGGGCGATTACGATCAACAATTCTCAGAACAACGCTTCAACATGCTGATGGGTAAAACCGAAGCTGCCGCCCGGCGTGCGTGGATGGAAGAAAATGGCAATGTGACTGAGGCGGATATTTAACCCTCAAAACAAACCGGCTGCCTTTTGCTCCAACGACAACAGCAAAGCCTTCGCTTCCAAACCACCCGCAAAACCCGTTAACGCCCCTGATGCGCCGATCACGCGGTGACATGGTGCGATGATGGAAATCGGATTACGTCCATTAGCCGCACCCACTGCACGCACGGCTTTTTTATTCCCAATTGCGGTCGCGATGTCTAAATAACTACGCGTTTCGCCATAGGGAATTTGCAACAAAGCTTGCCAAACCTGTTTTTGGAATTCTGTACCGTTAAATTCCATCGGAAGATCAAATTGTTGCCGTTTTCCTTGGAAATATTCCTGCAATTGTCGCTCGGCTTCTAACAACGTTGAATCGTTATCCTCTTGCTCCATTTCGCCCAAACGAACGCGATTGGGTTGATCGTTTTCCCACAATATCGCTACCAACTTGGATGATTGAGCGACGATGGTTAATTTTCCTAATGGAGAATCGATCAATTTATAGACAAATTTCATACTATTCATACTCAATACCTCATCACAATCGCAATTAGCATCATCCAAAGCAACATTGTAGACCGCCAAACATTTTAAAAAAGCGCCTTAATTCCGCTCAACGGATTTTTGGCAGATCAGTGGCAGACGCCGCACCTCGCCAGCGACGCAACATCAAAGCATTAGTGACGACACTCACGCTACTGAAAGCCATGGCTGCACCTGCAATAACAGGACTTAGCATGCCAAATGCTGCTAGAGGAATACCTAGTACGTTGTACGCAAATGCCCAACATAGGCCCTGTTTAATTTTTGAATAAGTACGGCGCGAAACATCAAATGAATCCGCCACCAAACGCGGATCACCACGCATGAGGGTGATACCTGCCGCTTCCATCGCCACATCAGTACCAGTCGACATCGACAAGCCAACGTCCGCCGCCGCCAGAGACGGCGCATCGTTCAGTCCATCACCCACCATTGCCACAATGTGCCCCTGCTTGCGCAATTCCTGCACGATACCCACCTTATCACCCGGCAACAATTCTGCATGGATGTCATTGATACCAAGTTCACGCGCCACAATATGAGCACTACCACGATTATCACCGCTCAACATCACCGTCTGAATACCAAGCTTGCGCAACCGTGCAACAGCAGCATAAGCCGCTGGTTTAATCATGTCACCAAAGGCTAACAAACCTAGTACATAAGCCCGATTGTTCTCGCGTGCCAGCAACCAAGAGATGGTTCGACCTTCACGCTCAAGGCGCTCAGCCGTGGCCAGCAGCGCACCCGGATCAGCATGTTCCTCGTTCATCAAGCGCGTGCTGCCCAGCAATAGGTGCCGGCCATCGACCACTGCTTGTACTCCCCGCCCCGGCAGCGCCCGAACCTCATGTGCCTGCGGCACAGTAAAATGCTGATCCCTGACCTTCTCCATCACCGCATGTGCAAGCGGATGGTCACTACTCTTCTGCAATGCGGCAGCAAGTTGTAACACTTCTTCCGAATCGTTTCCATCAATTGCCTCGATTACGACCAACGACGGCTTACCTTCAGTCAATGTGCCTGTCTTATCGAAAGCCACGGTAGTCACCAAATGTGCCACTTCCAACGCCTCAGCATCCTTGATGAGGATACCCTGGCGAGCAGCTACACCTGTACCAACCATGATGGCAGTGGGTGTAGCCAGACCAAGTGCACAAGGACAAGCAATCACTAGAACAGCGACAGCATTAATCAAGGCCTGCTCTGTACTGGCACCAGCAAGAAGCCAGCCACTGAAAGTCAATAATGCAAGGCCAATAACAATGGGGACAAAAACCGCACTCACTCGGTCGACAATACGCTGAATAGGAGCCTTCGCCACCTGTGCTGATTCCACCATACGAATGATCCTGGCCAACATGGTCTCCGTACCAATCGCCACAGTGCGAACTTGCATTACGCCTTCCTCATTGACGGATCCACCGGTTACCTTATCGCCAACGTCCTTGGTCACTGGCAAGCTTTCGCCAGTGATGAGTGATTCATTGACATGACTGCGACCAACAACGACTTCGCCATCTACCGGTACCCGCTCTCCTGGGCGAATAACCACAATGTCACCAACCGCAACCTGTTCGACAGGTGTGGAAACCTCCATACCATCGACCATAACCCGAGCGATGGTCGGCCGCAACCCATTCAGCGAATTGATCGCGTCGGCAGTCTGCCGTTTAGCCCGCGTTTCAAGCCACTTGCCGAGCAACACCAACGTGATAACCGCGGCCGAAGCCTCGAAGTACACATGCGGCATGCCATGTTCGGCATGCTTCCACAGCAAATACACCGAAAGCCCATATGCCGCGCTTGTGCCAAGCACAACCAACAAATCCATATTGCCAGTCCCTGCCTTCATGGCTTTCCAGCCAGCGCGGTAAAAGCGCGCGCCAAGACAAAACTGCACCGGTGTCGCCAAAGCAAGCTGCACCCAACCGTCCAGCATCCAGTCGATGCCAAACAAGTTCAACAACATCGGCAGCACCAACGGAAGCGTTAGCAACGTGCTGACAAGAACCGGCCACCATTGAGGCAACCCTGTATTAGCAGGTACAGCAGGGGCAATCTCGACTGGTTTGGCAACGTATCCCGCCTTGTTAACAGCCGCTGCCAGCGTTGCGAAAGAAACGGTAGCGAGCGCCAAGACGGTAGCCTTCTCAGTCGCAAGGTTCACCGTCGCAACCAATACACCAGGGATAGACAGTAGCTTTTTTTCCACTCGACCAACACACGAGGCACAGGTCATCCCTTGGATCAAAAACTCGGTCTGCTCGGTGCGAATCTCATAGCCAGCCTTGCGCACGACTTCTACAAGCACCCGGACATCTACATCACTTGAAGTACGCACAGTCACTTCCTCGGTTGCGAGATTGACCGAAGTGCGCTCTACGCCTGGCACCTCCTGTAACGCTTTCTCAACGCGAAAAACACAACTCGAACAAGTCATGCCTTTAACAGGAAGCGTGAACTCCAAAGTAGTGGTTGGCATAATCGTTGTATTCATAAGAATATCCAATTCGTTGGTTTATTAATAAATCGCCATTTTTGCCCTTTTCATTATTATGAGGGGAAAGCGATTTACAAAAAATTTTCTAATCTGTATTAGTTCAGATAATATCTGCCAGATACCCTATAAAAACTGGCCACTGTCAGATCGGGGCTGTGCTAGTACAAATAAAATCCCCGCAAAATGGCATCGTCAAAGACGTCGCTACGACTTCCATCGGTGCCGTCGTATAACCCTGCAGCGTGTTAATCACTTTGGTACCGCAGAACGAAAAATTGTTTGTCGATGTCACGATTAAAAACGAAGACGTTAGTTTTGTGCACGCTGGCCAAACTGCGCAAATCAAACTAGCGGCTGATCCTTTCAAAAAATACGGCATGCAAATTGTTGCGAAAATCAACCAAGGAAAACACAGCGTGCTGGAATATTTTCTGTCGCCAGTGCAGAAGGTGTTGCAGGAGGCTGGGCATGAACGATAACCTAAATGGCGCTACGCGAAAAATGAATGAACTAGATTCCCGCTTACGTGGGAATGACTGTACTAATACTTAGTAATTTTTATTGAATCATTTTTGTAAATTAAAAACTGAACCCATCCCCACCATGTACGAACAAGCCAATCTATTTGACTCACAACCCGAGCCCGAACCAAGTCCGAGTGAAATCCTCACCCTCGCCACCTTTGCTGAACGCGCTTATCTGGATTACGCCATTTCTGTCGTCAAAGGCCGCGCGCTGCCGGATGTGTCGGATGGGCAAAAACCGGTGCAGCGGCGTATTTTGTATGCCATGCATGAATTGGGATTGCATGCTGGCGCCAAACCCCGCAAATCCGCCGCAGTCGTTGGTGATGTGCTGGGTAAACTCCATCCACATGGCGATCAATCGGTGTATGACGCGCTGGTGCGGATGACGCAGGACTTTTCGTTGCGTTATCCATTAATTGATGGCCACGGCAATTTTGGCTCGCGCGATGGCGATGGTGCGGCGGCGATGCGGTATACCGAAGCGCGCCTGACGCCAATTTCCACCCTGTTGTTGGACGAAATCAATTTAGACACGGTCGACTTCCAACCCAATTACGATGGTTCTTATCAAGAACCTAAGTTGCTGCCAGCACGTTTGCCTATGGTGCTGCTGAATGGTGCATCCGGTATTGCGGTCGGCATGGCAACGGAAATCCCTTCTCACAATTTGCGGGAAGTGGCACAAGCAGCAATTGCCATGATCCGTAATCCAGATATGACGCAGGATGAATTGATGGCTTTGATGCCTGGGCCGGATTTTCCTGGCGGCGGTCAAATCATTACCCCGCTTTCGACCATTGCCGAGATTTACAACACAGGTCGTGGCAGCGTAAAAGTACGGGCACGCTGGAAAATAGAAGACATGGCGCGCGGTCAATGGCAAGCAGTAGTAACAGAATTGCCACCTGGCACCTCGGCGCAAAAGGTGTTGGAAGAAATTGAAGAACTCAGCAATCCCAAAATCAAGCTAGGCAAAAAAACGCTATCAGCCGAACAAATCGCGATGAAGCAATTGATTTTGGCCAATCTGGACAGTATTCGTGATGAATCAGGCCGCGAAGCATCGGTGCGCTTGGTGTTGGAGCCCAAATCCAAAAACCAGGATCCGACCGAATTCATGCACCTGTTGCTAGCGCACACATCGTTGGAATGTAGCAATTCCATCAACCTGGTCATGATAGGTGGCGATGGGCGCCCACGGCAAAAGGGCTTAAGCGCCATCCTGCGCGAATGGATCAATTTCCGCTTCACCAGCGTCACTCGTAGAACGCAATGCAAGCTGCGCAAGGTCAATGAGCGCATCCATATTCTGGAAGGCCGTGCCACCGTTTTGCTCAACATTGATGAGGTTATCCGCATCATCCGTGAATCAGATGAACCCAAACCGGCGTTGATCGATGCGTTTTCGCTCTCAGATCGGCAGGCGGAAGACATTTTAGAAATCCGCCTACGCCAATTGGCACGGTTAGAAGCCATCAAAATCGAGCAGGAATTGACCGCATTGCGAGCTGAAAAGGACCACTTGCAGGATTTGCTAGATCATCCCGCTTCCATGAAAAAATGTATCATCAAGGAAATCGAAGCCGATCAAAAACAATTTGGCGATGGGCGCAGAACTCTGATCGAAGAAGCACAAAAAGCCGTCGTTGATCAAAAAGTGGTTGATGAACCCGTCACCGTCATCATTTCCCAACAAGGCTGGCTGCGCGCCCGCACTGGGCATGGGCATGATGCGACGCAATTCACCTTCAAAGCAGGCGACACGCTATACGCCGCTTTTGAAGTACGCACCGTCGATCATTTATTGGCATTTGGCAATAATGGAAAGGTGTATTCCGTCCCCGTCTCCACCTTACCCGGTGCACGTGGCGATGGCGTACCGATTACCACGTTGATTGAATTATCCAAAAATACCCGCATCACACATTATTTTGCCGGCGCTGCCGACACCACGTTATTACTCGCCTCCAGCGCAGGTCTGGGCTTTACCGCCAAAATCACCGACATGCTGAGTCGAATCAAAGGTGGAAAAAACTTTATCACCTTACAGTCCGATACAGATACCGATGCAGAACCAGTTCTGCTCGCCCCACGTATGATTCCCAGCCATGCCACCGCCATCGCCTGCTTATCAGGAAACGGCCGCCTGCTGGTATTTGATGTCACAGAAATCAAATCCTTATCCAACGGCGGACGCGGCACCACGCTGATGCAATTGGAAGAGAATGAAAAGTTACTAGCCGCCCAAGCCATCACCGCCAAAGGTGTAATCGTCTCCGGCACCGGGCGTGGCGGCAAAGCGCAAGAAGTCACGCTATCAGGTGCTGCATTGGTCGTACACACCAGCAAACGCGCCCGCAAAGGGAAGGCGTTGCAGGCGAAGTTGAAGCCTGATAATTTGGCGATGGTGGATGCCAGCCCCCTCTCCACAACATTACAAACCGTTACAACTTTTACCAAATCAACAAGAGATATTGTGTAAAAAGACATACACTTCGAGATACTCACTCCAAGCTGACAAGAGGAAACAGGAGACACGCGATGAAAGCACTGAACATAAAGCTTCATCCATGGATTGCGCCTTTACTTATATTAATCATGACTGGAACGAGCAATGCGTACGCAAGCCGTGACACCCTGTTTCCTTCAGATTTGCCTTATACAAGTGATGAACCCAATCCTCGTGAGGCTCACATACCACCGCCCAAAGGGCGGCGTCACCCCCGATTTGCCCCACACGCAGAAAATGACGTGCGCAATGCGGATTTTTATTCACCCGCCAGAAAAAAAAATCGCAACCGGATGACGCCCGAAGAGCGGCGAGATTTACGCCGTCAAATCAATGAAGCTGGATCGCATTTGTATCCTCATGAGTTTCGGCATTAATCACTACCAATTCACACCACTAATTATCACCAAACAAAGTAAAAAAATTCTCACTAGTCTGCTGCGCAACTTGCGCTAGCGGAATGCCTTTCAAATCTGCCAAATATTCCGCCACATGGCGCACAAAACCCGGCTCGTTGGTTTTACCACGATGTGGCATGGGAGCTAAATATGGGGAATCGGTTTCGATCAAAATGCGCTCCAGCGGTACCGCACGCGCCACGGCTTGCAAATCCTTGGCACTTTTAAACGTCACGATTCCAGAAAATGAAATATAAAACCCCATCGCCATCGCGGCTTCTGCTACTTCCAATGACTCAGTAAAACAATGCATCACGCCAGCAGGGCCACCTTGATCCACTCCGGCACCCTCTTCTTGCATGATGCGTATCGTGTCAGCAGAGGCTTGTCTGGTATGAATAATCAAAGGCTTACCAGTCGCTCTGGCAGCACGTATATGCACCCTAAATCTCTCACGCTGCCATTCCAAATCCCCTTGCAGACGGAAATAATCTAGGCCGGTTTCACCAATCGCAATAATCCTGGGATGACGCGCTAATTCCACCAAACCTTCTACCGTAGGTTCGGGCGTGTCTTCGTAATCTGGATGCACCCCCACCGAAGCGTAGATATTCGGATATTGCTCAGCCAAGGCCAACACCTGCGGAAAATCCGGCAAATTCACGGACACGCATAAGGCATGACTGACTTTGTTTTCCTGCATTTTGTTAAAAATCTCAGGCAAACGTGCCGCCAATTCCGGAAAATTAATGTGGCAATGAGAGTCGATATACATATTATTTTTATTTATTTAATTAATTATTTAAAACCATACACATCCATCGCCAACACGCCATATTGATAACTGGTATGTAATCGCTCTGCTTTGGCGTCATCACCCGCCGCGCCCATGGCGACAAACAAGGGCAACAAATGCTCTTCAGTCGGATGATTACGCACAGCAGAAGGTGCTTGGGTACGATAATTCAACAAGGCTGAGCGTTGGTTACTATCCAGTTTATCTTTCACCCAATCACCAAAATCACTTACCCAAGATGGCACATCGGCATTAACTGCCTGGCCGCGTACTTCATACAAATTATGCGTGAGTGAACCAGAACCAATAATCAACACACCTTCGTTGCGTAAGGTCTGCAAAACTTGGCCTATTTTCTCATGCGCGGCAGGTGATACGTTGTGCACCACAGATAACTGCATGACGGGAATATTCGCGTCGGGATACATCAATCGCAATGGCACCCATGCGCCATGATCCAAGCCGCGTGTGGCGTCACGTGTAACTGCGTAGCCTGCTTGTTCGAGCAAATCAGCAGTACGCATCGCCAGTGTGGGTGCGCCTAGTACAGGATAGTCAATCTCAAACAAAGCACGCGGAAAACCACCAAAATCATGTATCGTCTCAGGCTGCTCAGCCAAGCTGACGGCGAGATGATGCGTCGTTTCCCAATGCGCAGAAACCACTAAAATTGCCTGAGGACGCGGTAAGCTAGCACCCAACTGGCGTAAAAAACTATGCGCTGGGCTATCTTGAATCGCCAACATAGGCGAGCCATGCGAGATAAATAATGTGGGTAATGTAGATACCATTGCGCTGTGCATTTGACTTCTCCGAAACAATGTCATGATCGATTTGTATTAATTTTTAATTTATTAATTAGCCAACTTAATTTTATTTTATCCGCCATGCAGCGCAATCACACGACGTACATAACACACGCCACACAAAAGACACATATCCCATCACGATTAATCCTTTTTAACAAACCATATGGGGTACTTAGCCAATTTCAAGCGGAAGGACGCTGGCAAGGGTTAAAAAATTTTATTGACGTGCCCGATGTCTATGCGGCAGGCAGATTAGATGCGGACAGCGAAGGATTGTTGCTGCTGACCAACGATGGCAAACTGCAAGCACGCATTGCGGATCCGCGCTTCAAAATGGAAAAAACTTATTGGGTGCAAGTGGAAGGCATACCTGATGAAATTGCCCTGAAACAACTACGTCAAGGTGTGATGCTCAAAGACGGATTGACCAAACCAGCCAAAGCACAACTACTGCCACAAGCGCCCAACATCTGGGAACGACAACCACCGATTCGCGTACGGCAAACCATTCCCACCGCGTGGCTGGAATTAACAATTAGCGAAGGCCGTAACCGCCAAGTACGACGGATGACAGCCGGAGTTGGATTTCCGACTTTGCGCTTGATACGCATAAGAATTGGCCCTTATGCCATTGGCAATTTGGCACCAGCTTGCTGGACGGAAATTATTTCTTCCTAACAAAAACATTGCTGTATCCTTTCCAAACAATATAGGACGCAACCACAGGAGGAACACATTTTGGCAAACAATAAAATGATCACCTGGCTACGCAGTTTTCTTCCTTCTCTCATCCAAATCAACCACTTAGAACGTTTACGCAGCAGCATGGGCGCATTGATCGGCCTAATGGTGACGGCCGGCTTTAGCAGCATACTATTCGGTCCTGTAAGCAACATACCATTATTAGTTGCACCGATAGGTGCTTCTGCCGTGTTGTTATTTGCCGTGCCAGCTAGTCCATTGGCACAACCTTGGTCATTGATTGGTGGGAATTTGATTGCCGCCACAATAGGCGTGACCTGCGCACATTTCATCATCAGCAATTCCATCCTTGCAGCCGCCGTGGCGCTGGCTTTATCCATCATCGCCATGTTTTTCTTCCGCTGTATCCACCCCCCTTCCGGCGCCGTCGCCTTGACTGCTGTACTGGGCGGGCCAACGATTCACGCTTTAGGCTACCAATTTGTCTTGGCGCCGATTGGCATCAACTCACTAGTCTTGCTTGGTATAGCAATCTTTTATCACCGACTCACGGGCCACTCTTATCCTCATTCGCCGCATGCTTCTACCTTTACTCCCACTCCAAAAACCTCTTTCACTCCTAAAATGACGCCTGATAGCAATGAAATATCAGCCCTAAAAGCCGATTTACAAGCAGTATTAAAAAAGCGTAATGAGATGCTGGATATTGATATTGATGATCTTGAGGCGGTGCTGAAAGAAGTGGAAACGCATACCTATCAACGCCATATGCGTGGCCTGGATTGTGGCAGTGTGATGAGCACTAATGTCAAATCCGTCACACCAGACATGACGGCTGCAGCTGCCTGGAATGTATTACATCAGCATAAAATCAAAGCAGTTCCGGTCATCGATGAACAACAACACGTGATTGGCATCGTGACACAAATGGATTTTGTACAACGGACGATTGTGCACGAATTTACCGATTTGGCGAAGTTCCAATCTTTGGACACCCACGTTACTGCATCTGGCACAGCAGGCAATACGCTATTGGTCAAAGACATCATGAGCACACCTGTCAAAACTGCGTTCGTCACACAACCCCTGGCCGATCTGGTGCCTTTATTTTCTTATTACGGTCACCATCATCTGCCCGTCGTTGATACAGAACAAAAATTAGTAGGCATCGTTACTCAAGCAAATATCGTGCAAGGCTTGTATCAAAAGACTTTGGATAAAACGAGGATAATAAGAAGTTAAACCGAAATATCACGCAATAACATCAACCAATCATTCCAAACTGAAATTCATTCACTGTATAAAGGAAAAACATGAAGCTGTATTACTCTGCTGGCGTTTGCTCATTATCCCCACACATTGCATTAGAAGAAGCCGGTTTAAGCTATGAAGCTATTTCTGCACCGACTAAAACCCACCAACTACCAGACGGTAGTGATTATTACAAAGTCAATCCACTAGGATACGTACCGCTGTTGGTACTGGATGATGGCCGACAACTGCGCGAAGGCCCAGCTATCGTGCAATACATTGCCGACCAGGTGCCCGAGAAAAAATTAGCTCCCGCCAACGGTACGTTTGAGCGCGCCAAACTGCAAGAATGGTTAAATTTTATCAGTACCGAATTACACAAAAATTTTAGCCCGCTGTTTAATCCTGCCACACCAGCAGAATACAAAACCATGATGATAATCAAACTGCAAGACCGCTTGAAATTTACCGATGGCGAATTGGCTGGCAAACAATACGTAATGGGCGATCACTTTACGGTTGTCGACGGTTATCTCTTCACCGTGACCAACTGGGCACCACTTGTTGGTCTTGATTTAACACCATTTACCCACCTCAATGCCTTACGCACGCGCATCGCAGCACGTCCGGCAGTAATTGCAGCCATGAAAGCGGAAGGTTTATTGAAATAACAATAAAAAAGGCGGGTGATTGCACAGAGCCCGCCATGATGAAGTTACATCAAGTAATCAATGGGATGCCATCTTCAAACCAACAATTCCTATCCCAATCAACGCAATACACAACAATCTGGGCCAAGCCGTTGATTCACCCATCAAAAATATGCCTGCAATTGCCGTACCTACGGCACCTATTCCAGTCCAGATAGCATAAGCCGTGCCAACGGGTAAGGTACGTAAAGAATAAGACAGCAACCCCACACTGATCACCATAGCCACCACTGTTGCAACACTTGGCCACAGGCGACTGAAACCATCGGTGTATTTCAAACCAAGCGCCCAAACAACCTCAAATATTCCTGCAATAAACAATGCTAACCACGCCATTTTTTCTCATGTACAACGTATCAAATCAACACCAATCACGATGGTCGAATAGACTCACCCTCTTCACTATCTGAACTCAAGGTATATCTAATATTAGTGTCACCATCGTCATCATCATCGTCCGAAATAAATACATCGGGTAACCTAGAGTCACTATCCTCGGAACTCAATTCAAAGTTGGCCCCATCATCCAGACTGGAACTCGATTCCCAAGTAAGCATAAAATCAGGAATATTCTTTGGAACAACATTATCTGTATCATGTCTTGAACGAACGGCAAGCTCTGATTTGACTTTTGCATGCGCATTATGCTCTCCATCTTCAGATTCAGAACGCAAAAATGTATTCTTTAAAACAACATTATCTGCGTCATGCCTTGAACGCACGGCAAGCTCTGGTGTAACTTTTGCATGCACATTGCATTTTTCAGTTTCAGAATCAGAACTGAATTCAAAGTTCGAGTCACTCTCAGAACTGAATTCAAAGTTCTCGTCAGAAAGAGATCTGGTTTTATTCAAAGCACCGTTTCCAG